>CP125276.1:0-402237 GCA_031673075.1 Mycoplasmataceae bacterium
TTAATGAATAGGGATAGATAGGGAGGAGTCTTAAAATTTAAAAGATTTTTGGGAATGGAACTGAGCGTTAGTGAAGTGGAATGAAAAAAATTCTTGCCTTGATTTAAATTAAGTGAAAATTATATAAAATAATATCAACAAAGGTATCCAAAACTTATCATGATTGCTAATTTAGATTTAAATGTACAAACTGAACTATTTTTTAATAATTTAGAAAAAAATACTGGTTTAAGTAAAGATAAATTGATTAGCAACATTTTAAATGGAACAGATAATCTTGAAGATCTAGCTCTTATAAATTACATGATTAATAAAGAAAAAAGCCCTGAATTTAAAACTTATAGTCATGAAGAAATGGGCGTATTATTAGGCTTGGTTTAACTTCTTCATTTTAAAACTAATTTTTTCATTTTATCATAGATATCCTTGCGATGTCCTGCTAAGAATACAATAATTAAGATCTCATCTTCATTTATTTTATAAATTACTCGATAAACATCTTTTACTCGATAACTTAAAAATCCTTTTAAATTACCTGAGAGAGGCTTACCTAATTCATTAGGAGCTTTAATTAAATGAGTTCCTACTTTATTATAAATTATTTTTCTAATTGCTATATCTAGCTTGTTGAACTCTTCTTTTGAGGAATCTTCTCATCTAACTTTATAAATTTTATTTTCCATGTAAATTACTTCTTATTACAGAATTTTTATATATTTTCTCTTGTGATGGTAATAATTTAAATTTGAATTTAAATCAGATTTTTATGACTTAAAATGCTCTATTTTAGCTTACTGTCATACTTAAGACTAAATAAAGCCAATTATGACATTATTAGAATCATTTTTAGCCTGCAAAAGAGTATGAATAATAGATTACTTTAAACCGGTCGAATTGAATGACATTCAAATATAAATTCTGACTTATATTGTAAAAATCTGTAATTAAATTAGTATTTAGAATACTTTTTCTTTGATTTGCCGAAACAGAGATAGTTTTCAATTAAAAATTTTTTAGTTCTTTTCCCCCGCAGGTATGCATCTGTGGGAATATATCCATTATATAAATTATTTATCAATTTATATAATGAATTATTTAAAAAACGCGTGTATGTGAGAATAATAGTTATTCTACGGAAAACTATCGGAATTCTATTAATATCTTTTGTAGAAAAGTATAAATAACTTTTTGATTATTAATTATTTAGGAAAGACTACGCTATTTGAGCTCTATTTATAGCGAGTGCTTATAAATTATGCTTACCAAGCATTTCTATTATAAATCGAAGTAATTTATTACAAATCGTTGCTTATTAATGCCGTGCTGTATTATTAATGCATTCTATTTATAGCAGCCAATGATATTCTGACTTATTAATAGAAATGTATAAAAGGACTCATTGTCCATCATTTTTTTAGAACTTATCCAACTAAAACATAAGAAAAATAACACAAAATTTACTAAAACTTTACCAATTACACCTTTGAAACATCTTGAATCAAAGTTTACTTAGATATTATTATCAATGGATTTTGCCGAATTAAATGATTTGGATACATTCCGTTTCACTGATCCACAGGAGTTAAAACAAAAAAAAGATGAATTTAATCTTGGATTAGAAACCATTATTAAATCAGCCGAATATGAAGACAGCATCTCTCCCTATTCTTTAACTAATATAAAGTTACGGATTACAATGCCCCCAAAAGGGCGTTATCGTGATACTTCAGGTATGGTTATTCACGATGGAATAGCACGTAAATTCTCTGAGTTTATTGAGCAGGTAGGTAATGATAGTATTGCTATCAAATCTATGCTTCAGACTCTTAATATCAGATTAAAGGCTGCTGATACGCATATTATTGAGAAGGAGCAGGAAATCAAGGATTTAAAAATTATTATTGAAAAGCTTCAGGAATCCATGGCTAAGGAAAATCGTGAGATTCAACGTACTTTAAACTCACACCCGCAGGTAAATGATATAATGAGAAAGCCTTATGCTAACAATCTCCCTTGGCGTATTTTGTCCACTGAACAGCAGGCTATTACTCGTTTAATTTTAGAAATACAAAAATTGAATGGTGAGTTGCGGATTACTAAAGGACAGAATTTGCATTATAATAAAAGCTTGAAACAGCTGCAAAAAAAATATGAATCCCGTATTATTTTAGAATCCGATTTTGATGAGATGGTCGAAGACAATTTCTTATTAGAGGAACAGAATAATGTGCTGAAAAAACATGTTAAAGAATTAAAAGATAAACATAAAAATGACTGCCAAAAATATGAATCTATTATTGAGGAAATGAAAATAAAAAATCAAATTGCTCTTAACCAAATGAAGGAGAGATTGGTTAAATTGGCTGAAAATAAATTACTTAAAAAGGAAGGTTTATGGCCTACTTTTTTGTATTATTGGTATTCTTTGCCTTCTTTGCGTTCTTTATCATATACTCTCATAAAGCATTCTATTCTGGGCGATGTTATTGATGTTTATAATAATTTTTGGAGAGGCATTACTCTCTTTTTTTACAATGTTTGCTTGATAATTTGTCTTACCAATTTTGCAGATGCTTTAACTGGTACTCGCAGAACCATGGGTTCAAAGTTGATAGGATTTATGTATTTCCCCATTATCCTTATTCTGTTATTTTTAATTATTAAAATAGTTACTCAAAAGAATAATTGATGTGGGAGAATGATTATAATTTAGTTTAGTTTTAGATAGGAATACTTTAGATAGGCACCACACATATTTTCAATAAAGGATTAATTTCCCATTTTTTTATTTAACAAAAACAATTTTTCTCTTAAAAGCTATTCAAAAATAAGTTTATATTCTAGCAAAATTCAACGAATTTCGACCCCGATATTTAAAATTGAATTATAATTTTAAATGGAGAAATTCGTTTAACAAATAGGTTAATATTCCCGTATCCCTATCTTCAATAAGCATTTAACAGTGCAATTAATTTTTAAAGGATTAAATTAAAAATGATAACTGAATTATTTCAAATAGCTTCCCGATTCCTTAAGAGAAACCATATTGGTTCAACAGAATTACCGGTAAATAATAAATATTTAGAAACACCAACTTGTGAAAATGTTCTTTCAAATTTTAAAGCTGCTGAATTAAATAAACAGCGATCAACGCCCTCGTTTAATTTTTCTAATAAAAATAATAGAGAGCCAGTTGTAATAGGAAATAGACCGTCTTTGGGTCTTGGCATTAAATTAGATTTATCAAAAAATAAAACACAGAATTACCACGCTCCTGTTAATTCTCCTGAAGAATCTACATCAGAATGTAATTTAAAGAAAAAAGATAAGAAAACAAAGAGCGTAAGTAAAAATGTAGTGAATTCTATAATAAATGAAGCACAAGCTCCTTATATTAAATTGCCAGATAACTATTTTTATTTATTAAATTTTATATTTTCAATATTCTCTTTTATTGCGGTAATTCTAAATTTGTTTAAAATAGAAGGGCATATAGAAGTGCATAATAAAGAATATCTTCGAAATGGATTGTTTGCAAAGAAAATTAAAGATGAATAGAATTCTTAAGAATTGTTGGAAAAATTATTTTATGAAACGCAAAGTTTTCTAGAAATATAGTATCAGCTAATAGAGAAAAAAACTAAATTATGTTAAATTAAATTGTAAAAAAACAAGGAAACCCCCGAAATGTCAATAGACATAAACTTATCAACTTTTGATGTGTAGGACCGTGTACATGGGTAATACTAAGCTTCAGGTAATCTTATAGCATTGACTGATATTTTATGAACACATTGATAAGGATAATAACTAAAGTAATGTCGCGATGAGGTGATTCTTTAGTCCTATTGACACCGCCTACATTAAATATTCGGGGGAGCTCTTGAAGTGTAGGGTCATAGTTTCAAGACAAATAAATAATGTTTAAATTAGCGAATATGAGAATTGAACTCATTAAGCTCAACAATTATTAGACCCCTCCAATTATTGAGAGATTATAACCATTTAATTCGCTTTATATGATATTTTGATGAGATAGCCACTTGAATTTTTTATTATTCTTGACTAAATTTATTTAATTAAATTAAATTACCTCAGCAGCCTGCGGTTCGCAAATTACTACGATAATCAAAGAGGATTATCTTCGTGCTTTGACTCATCCCTTTGCCGTGAGGTTCGGGACTGAAATTAAAGTTTTTAAATAGATTTACTCCGTGGAGACTTTCTAATTAGATAATATAGTATATTTGATTAAGAATTCAAAGTAATGCTATAATTTTTGTTGATTAAAATTAAACTGAATTGAATTGGGTGTTGATATTCTTGTATTACAGAAAATATCTTGTTCTACAAAAACATCTTGTATACTACAGAAATATCTTGCCTTCTTTTAGCCCCATTCGCCCAACCCTCTCTATTCTCCCGCGGGATAATATTAAATGTCAAACATATCCTCTTGGGAGAGTAAATACTCACAAAGAAGAAGACTTGAACTATTTATAGAGGATAATTAACACTGATTAGTTAAAGATCTCTAAATAACACTGTTGAAATGTAATTAATGGTAAAAATGTCAGAAACTTTGTAGCCTGTAAAATATTTCAATTTTCTATAGGAAAACCATGTTAATGAGATTTCCTGCGTCAATAAAAATGTCATATACAAACGCTAATAACTATTTAAGTGATTATGGTTATAATAGTATACTAAACGCGGTTTTAGTATTAATATTTGAGAAGATAAATTTATTCTGGATGACAATTAAAATACCATAATTCGAATTATAAGTATAAAACAAAAGTATCAATAAAAAAGGAATATGGACAATGGTCGTAAATAAATCAGATAAAAGAATTACTGGAAGAACCAGTCAACTGTGTGTTAAACTTACTCCGGAACTTCATCAGGAATTAAAAGATGTTTCTTCTAATAAAGGCATTCTTATAACTCAAATTTTTGAAGAGGCTTTTGCTCTTTGGTTATTAAAAGATAAATCAGAGAATAGCTAATAAAATTTATTGAATAAATACAAGTATTAAGGAAAAATAATATGAAAAATTTTACAAAATGCAATTATGATGAAGTCATGAAAGAATTAAATAATATTGAAGAAGGATGAATTACTTTAAAAATTAAACCTGATTTGGTAGGAAGGTTTTATTGCTTATTAGCAGGAATCGAATATGATAAAAATTGGAATTTATCTAAAGATTTACCTAAACGCGAGATATATGAAACACTTTCTATAGAACAACTTCCTTGCGGATATAAACATCGATTGGCTTGTTGTTGATTTACTCAAACTGGTAATTTAGATACTCTTTATCAAATTGAATATGATTTTAAAGGAAAAGGTTGATTCTCTACAGATAATTGTAATTATAGTTTAGCAGGATCATTTTTAAAATGCTCGACTCAAACAGCAGGTTTATTACCTTTAGAGTTCCGTGAATATTTAGACAATTCTACAGAGATTATTAATCTAGTAGGATCTCAATACACAGGAATAAATCCTGCATTCCCTACTTTTAAAAATATAAAAGAGTCAGAAAAAATAATAAATGAACGGGATTTATTAGTTTCTAAATTGGCAGAAATAAAACAAAATCTATCTGATGTAGAAAATGTTAAAGCAGAATTACAAAGGAATTTAATTAATGAGCAAAAATTAAATGAAACAGCAGTAAAGAATTTAAAAATTAAATTTCCCAATTTTGTCGATTCTATAAATCAGGATGATTTAAAACAAATATCCCTTAATCTATCAAAAGAATTAGGTCAAAAAAATACTACTATTTCAGCTCTAGAAGCTAAAGTTAATAACTATTCTGAACAAATAGTCGAAAATGAGATTATTGCTAAAAATAAAGTCGAAAACCTAGATTTAGAGAATAAGAATCTTTCGATTGAACTAAAAAAAGCTAAGGATGAATTAGATAAGACTAAAAGGGATTTAGAAGAAGAAATATCTCACCATAATATCACAATTGGTATTAATTCCATCAGAAGACAAGTTTTACCAGAAAAATTTAATAACCTAATAGATTTTGCTCATGGTGTTTACTTTATTAACAGAGTTGCTTATTACCCTCGCCTAGGTTCTATTGGCTTAATATTCTTTATTTACTTAATGGGTAAAATAGTTGAAAAAACAATTTTTAAGTTACACAGGTGAATTAGTAATAGTGATCATAAAGAAATATTATCGACATTAAATAATATTCTTAAAAAGGATAATTCTGATTTACCTGAAAATAAGAAAGAGCTTTAATATTTAGCTCTGGATAACTCTTTGGCTAATATTTAAAATTAAAAAAATAAATCTCGTATTAATAAAAATAAATTATGAATGTTGTAGAGAATAAAATTTATACAGTAGAATGAACTCCTAGAGCTAATAAACATCTTCTTAAGCTAGATAGAAAATTAAGAGATGAGATAGCACACAAGGTCAAAACGTATTTAGTTTTAGATCCTCGTGGATTGGGTAAAAGAGTCGCAGAAGGTATATGAAAAGGCTCTTGAAAATACCGAGTAAGGGATTATAGAGTATTCTACGATATATATGAAGAAGAAGTTAAAATAGCTGTATTTAGAGTTAAAAATCGTAAAGATAGAGATGCTTATGACGAATAATATTGTTATTCAAGAATAATTCCTGTTTTTAATGATTGCTCTACTTCTTGCATAGAATAATATTTTGCATTAGGGTTATTTTTATGCTCGTGGTACTCTAATAATTCTTCATATTCATCTCAGGTTTCTTTACCTGAATTTATATCGAATATTAATTCTTCTACAGTGTAATCAGTATATTTAGATAAATCGTTTAATAATTTAGTTTGTTCTTCATTAAAAATATCTAAGTTATAAATTATATTTTCCATAGTTTTAAACCTCCAGTGATTAATAGATAATCTAGTTAATATATTTTAAGAATATTAATCTGTTTATCTACTAATACTACGTATTAATAGGTTAATCTGAATCAGTTTTAGTAGGCTCGATTCAGGAATAAAGAAAAATAAGAAAGGAGCATAACCAACATAAAACAAAAAAGGTCGAACAACCATTACTTATATATAGAAATACTCCGTATTTCTTATATAGTAGTTTTATAGCGTTATCATTAGAAATGATTCATGCCAAAAACATCTGATCACTGAAAAAATAACTATTTCGATAGTTATTGATTACCTCTTTTTATTGAAAATAATAAAATTGATATTAAAAAGTCTTATTATCCAATTCTTTATAAACAATTAAGAAAATGTATTAATAAATTATTAGAATATAATCCTGAAATACTAGATAAAGAGCATTTTTATTACACATTTAAAAGACCTCATACTTCCAGTTTAAAGAAATGAAGAAAAACTTTAAGGGATTATTTACGTAAGTTTTTTACAGATAACCCTCATTTAAATAAACATAAATTATTATTCTTTCGAGAATTTCATAAATGCCGTTTAGATTGTCATTATCTCGTAAAATATAATGAGCTTAATGAAAAATCTGTTACACATAGTAAAAAAGCTTGCTCTTGTAATGATAATGGAAAATATTATAATCATGAGTGTAAACATGATATTCACAAAATGTTGTTCTCCTCTATGGATTTAGACTTTTCTACTTGATCGCATGGCTATGATATTCAAATTGTAGATCCAAATGAATTATGTAAAACAGAAAGTAAATATGTTGAAGATTTATCTTTACGTCATCCTATAACTAGGGAAATAGTCGATGAAATGACTAAGGTTATTTGCTATGCTAATAAAGAAGCTGAAGGTAGATTTATTAATCCCAAGCTTTATAGAAGCCATGATGATAATCCCAATAATGAATATTTCGATATCTTTAATTATCAAGCTGATTTATCCTATAGAAATTGGAAGAAAACTTATAATGAGCATTATTCTAAGGAAAAGAAAGAATTAATTAAGAAATGCCTTTCTCGTAATCCAATTTATCATTCTTGATATAGGAAAATTAAATATTTAGATAATAAAATAAATAAAGTTTCTAACGAAGAAAAGAAAATTATTAGAAAAAGGAGAACTAAATTAATTTTTGAATTTATTCCTATTAAAGAGAAAATAATTAAAGGTATTTTATCTGGTGAAAATAGTTAAATTTTTAATGTCTTACTACAACAAAATCACTCCCCTTAATATATATACTACGTATATATTATTACTTCTTCAATTCCTCTCCACTGTATTTATAATAATTATTTATTTAGTATTCTAAGTTTAATTTATAAAGAAAATAAATATTATTGAATATTTTCTTTATTCAGAATTAATAAGAATTAAAATATATTTCTAATGTTGGTTTAATAGGTTAATAATGTAAGTAAAGAAAGAAAAAGAAAAAGTTTAATGAATAGGGATAGATAGGGAGGAGTCTTAAAATTTAAAAGATTTTTGGGAATGGAACTGAGCGTTAGTGAAGTGGAATGAAAAAAATTTTTTGCATTTCGTTTTTTTATCTTGAAAATTTTATTTATTTTATCAATTAAATAATCCTCAAAAAAGTATAACTAATTTAACTCTATTAAAATTATTCCACCTAAATTAGTTACATAATAAATTATTACCAATATTTGAATTTTCAGATATTTCTTCAATATAATTAATCTCATTAATTTTTAAAATGTTAAAATCTTCAAAAATATCATTAGATTTATTATAAGTTGAAAATTTTCGACAACAATTAAGAACTGATATATCTAGAAGAAATTTTTCATTAAAATTTAAATTCTTATTGATCATAAAATTTCTTAAATTTTGTTCTTCATTAAAAAGATATATCACAATATTCTTATCAATACTAACTAAAGATTGATAATAAAGTTGTTGGTAATCTAATAAATGTTTAAATTCTTTAACTTCTCAATAATTAACATCGTATAATCATAACGAAAAAGGTCCATTTTTATTAAAGACTTGAAAAAATAATCTGTTAAGATTATTTAATTTATTTAAGCCTAAAATGTTTTCTTTTAATAAAAAAATATTTTTATTTTTTTCTATTAACAAATCAATATTAACATCCAAATTATCTCTCATTTCATTTCAAATTTCATTGTAATTAATTAAATATTTGGAATTTTGAAATAAATTATAATTATTCATCTTTCAATATCAAGTAAAAATAACTGATCCATTACTTTTTTTTTCTTTATTATCAATTGTTCTTGAAAAAAGAGTCATTTCAAAAACATAACCATAATTATTTTTACAAAAACAAGTTAAATCTCTTAATTTCTTAATTACATCGTTGACAAAAAAACCATCTCTAAAATCATCATCTTTTGGAATAATAATTACCGTTTCATCATGTAGAAATTCAAAATAAGGCTTGATATTGGTGTTATGAATTGATAAGTTTCATAAATTTTTCAAATTTCTTAAATACTTTAAAGAACCATAAACTTTAGTATCATTAACGCTTAGTGTTTTCAATTTATAGAAATTTTTAAAAACTTTAATATTAAATTCCAAATTTGGATTATTTGAAACATCCAACTCAACTAAAGTTGTTAAATTTAAAGAAAAAAAATTGAAATTTGTTAATAATTTATTTTTCAAATTAAATATTTCAAATCTATTTTTTTCATCTATTTTAATCATTAGCAATTTACTTTCAACCAAATTAATCTGAGAATCATTAAGAGATAGAAGCATCTTTATAAATTTTTCATTTGAATCTTTATATATGTATGTGTAAAACATTTTAATTAATAATAATAAAA
Source organism: Mycoplasmataceae bacterium (assembly GCA_031673075.1). GTDB lineage: Bacteria > Bacillota_I > Bacilli_A > Mycoplasmatales > CGIF01 > CGIF01. The sequence goes on from CP125276.1 coordinate 9,761, forward strand.
ATTTCATTGTTTTTCTCTTTTGTAATTATTAAAAGTATAATTAAATGCTCATTTTTTAATTGGATTTATATTTTATTTAATTTAAACTTTGAAAATTTTTTAAAAGTCAATGATTATAGAAAGAAAAAAATTATTAAGTAAAAATTAGTATTCTAAATTAATCAAATAAATACAGTTCAATAATTAATAATACATAAAAAGATATATTTTTAATAAAACATAGAATTATAATAAACTAATTAAATAGTTAATTGTAAATAGGGCAAATAGGTTTAATTATTTAATAAAAAAATATATTTCTTAGTATAAATAGAAATAAAAAATATGATTAATTTATAAATTTTATCAACTTTTCCTTTTCTAAAAATAAAGGATTTTAACATAATGAATAATAAAGATTTAGTATCTAAACTAAAAGAAGAAAATAAATTTTTACGCGAACAATTAGAAGAGATTAATAAAACAACTCCAATTTTAATTTACGATAAAAATCCAACTGTTTGAGAGTTTGCAAAGAAGGAATTATTTACTAAATACTATTTAGTAAATGGGATTTATTATTTTTTTCTAAAATCAATAATTACATTTTTCTTTACAGTCTTTATATGAAAAATTTGTAAATTGAATGCAGGAGTTGATAGTTTAAAATCTATTTTCTTCTTATTTTTATCAAATTTTTTTAAATTTTTCAGTAAATTTTTCAGTAGATAAATAGATAGAAATTGAACTTCTAAGCAATATTAACATGCTTAGAAGTGTAAAAAAAAATATCTTTAAATTTATAAAATGAGGTCATAAACGATTTTGAAAAACGTTAATTTTCCTTATTAAAATCGATCAAAAAGATAAACGTTATTAATTGTTAATATTATTTAATTTATCGAAAAACGATACTAACTGGAAAAAATAAAAAAAATATTAACAATTAAGATAAACCAATAAAAGCATTGAGATAAACATATGCGAATAAATTCAAATTAATTAATCTTTCAGTTTTTAGCAATTTAATTAACTTAAGTAGATTGTCAATTGGTAATAATAGTTATTGAACTGAAAAAGGTAATTCTAATGTTGAATTCTATGGAAATTTCAAAGAATTTAAAAATCTTTTAGTTTTAAAAACTCTCGATAATTATAGTTCAAACATAAATAAAGGAATTGAATTTTTACCTGATTCAATTAATGAAATTTTTCTTAACAACAATTGAATTTCTATTAGCAATTGAAAAGAAAGTCATCCTCAATTAGTTGAAAATGCTCAAATTATCAATGAAGAAGAAGACTTATTTAAACAATTAGAAAATAACTTAAAATGAATTAAATGATTATATAATAATCGTGAAATTTTACATAAAAAACGTAATAAACGTAATATTTTTAAATTAAAAATAAATTTGAGAAAAATTGATTTAAATGATCATAAATTTTTAATAATTATCGAAGATTGTTTACAACCTTGATTAAAATCAAAACTTGAAGAAAAAACAACTAATCATGCTGTAATAGAAGCCTTAATATCATCTTGAAATCATTATGATGTAGTAAATTCTGATGAAGAAGTTGAAAATGAATTATCACTAGTACAAATTCAAATAACTAATGAATAGATATACTGCTTATATTATGAATATTAACTAACTGAATAAAAGAATAAAAAGTCAGAAATTTATTTATTTTCTTCTAATTGTTTAACTTCTTTTACAAGTCTAATAAATTCTGAACTTGATTTATTATAATGATAAAGAGATAATAAGAATTCTTTAACATCTTTAACATTAGAAACTTTTTTCTTTGCAAAATTGATTCTAATAAAAGCATCGCCCTTAGAATGATCTAAATCTCCAGCTTGAGCAACTTCTAACAATTGAATTAATTCAACATTAAATTTTTCGTTAATCAATTTTAAAGTGTTTGTAATAGTAAACAACATTCCTAAGTCAAAACCATAATTATCATCAAAAGAATAGCAATTAAATTTATCTGATTGAATTGCACAATTTTTTTTATTTTCCATTATTTATATCTCTTTCAATTTCATTAATAACCGCTTAGATAATTAGTTATCAACTTTCTTATAACTTATATTTAGAATAATTTAATTAAAAATATCTTTAAAAGTTATCATAAAATTATCAAAATTTATTTGAAATTATTTTATTATTTTTTTAGATTCTTATTAAATCTTTCTCAATTAATTTTTGAAAGCTTGGATTCATTCTATTTCAAGAAACAAAATCTACTTTAAATGGAAGATCTGATTCTTTAAATTCTTCTTCAATAAGAAAAGCTAAAAAATCAGGAATTGAATCTTTATAACAAATATCTAAATCTGATAAGGTTCGAGATGTATTTTTTGCCCTCGAACCATAAGCGTAAAATTGATAAGGATACATTTTCAAAATTGAATTAACTATTTTTAGATGTTTGCTTTCTAACTGTAATAACATTCTTAAATTCCTTTCAAATTAAAAATTAACTCATCTAATTCTTTGATAAATTGAGGTAAATATTCTATAATTTCTAAAGCAATTTTACCATCATAAGTATGTGTTGTCAAATTTCTCTTTTTGTCAAATGAAAATCACTCTTCAGGATTTTTAATTAATCCTTCTAAAGCAGAAGTTCTAAATGTTTCTTTATGACTAAAAACATTAATATTTCTTAAAAAAAGAACTTTCTGACAAAGATGTCAAGCTAGCTCATAACAAACTTCAAAAGCTTGAATTGCACCGGCCTTTTCATAATCACTTTTAGCATCTCTTACAATGTCATGTAAAAAATTTCGAGCTGAAATAATAGAAGAAATATTGATTTTTTTTAAATCTGTCATAAATATTTTTTATTAGTAAAATTTTACTTTGCTCAATCTCAGATCAGATTAATAGCCTATTTTAAATAACATCTGAAGCTAGTTCAGGACAAAAACACATAAAGACCTATAAATATAGATTCTAAACCTAAACCTAATCAATTTTTAGTTTTTCTTTTTCTCTATTAATTTGATTAATATATTGATTTTGATTATTTCTAATTTCAGTCATTTTTTTCATTAATAATTACAATTTATCATCATATGTTAATATGATTTAATAAATTATTGCAATTTTATCTTGAAATGTTGTTTTAATAATTAAAAGAAAAAACTGAATAATCAAAAATCAAACAAAAAATCATTTTAGAAATTACTAAAAAGCATGCTAATCAATTTCTAAAAGTGTGAGAAGAATATAAAAAAAAGAAGTGAATAGGAGAAATTATAATTATGATAAATAAACCTACAATTCTTAAATTAGAATGTTTAAACAATGAGTTAATCGCTATTCTAAGCGATGGCAGAAAGATTAGTATTCCTTTTAATTGTTTGACAAATGAGGTCATAAAAACATTTAAGCTAAACAATTAGAAAAATATGAAATCTTTGAAGAAGGCAGAGGAATTTATTTTCCAAAAATAGAAGAGTTTGTGCATATTAATGCTTTCACAAATGGTGTTGATGCATCTTGTAGTTAAAGCTAGATAAATCTTGTTCTTAATGAAAAAAATCATGGATAATTAAATTTAAAAAATTTAATTTTTACATATTTATAATAATGACTACTAGTAAACAATTACTAACATTTATGCTTCATAATTTCTCTTTTTTATTCATTTTTTCTTAAATTAATTAGTGAAAAATTATTATTTTTTTCTATATTAATTAGAAATTTCTAAGACGTTTAAAGATTCAATAACTACTCCTTGATTATTATCATTATCTAATTCTTTTAATTTTTCTAATAATGAAGAATCAGTAATCATTGGTTTAAAATCATTTAAAGTCGTATTTTCAACACCGATCATTGATTGAATGTTATAAGTTATTTTCTTAAAGTTATTAATAATTTCAGATTTATCTTTTAATTTAGAGATGTGATTAATTCCTAAATTAACTTCCATAATCATTTTCTTAATTTCAGCTAATTGAGTTTCAGCACTAACTTTAATTAATTCATTCTCAGCTTTTCTTTCAAGCACTGAATAAAGAGTTTCGAAATCTTTAAAGACTGAATTAATGGTATCGAGAATATTTTTTCCAGCTAAATTATCTTTTAATTTCGCAAATATTTCGAAATAAAGATTGTCATAGTCATATTTGAATTTCAGATAATTATCGTCATTTTCCTTAACAATTTTATACTTTTGATAAGCAGAAGCTAATTTAGTGAATAATTCACGATCTTTAATGGAAAAAGCATAATATTCATTTTCAATTCTCGTTTCTAATGTTATCTTTTCAATACTCAACTCTTGAATTCTAACCTCTAATGAATTAATGATCGAGATCTTTTCAGATTGAGATAGTTTTAAAGTATCTAATTCTTTTTCTAAGAAGATTCTTCAATTTTTTTTAATTAACCTTTGTCAATAAGTTTTTCAATTATATTTATCATAAATTTCAAAGACATTAACATATTTTTTCAATTCTTTTTCAATTTCTTTAATTGAAGAATAATTAAATTCTTCTAAAGATTGAGGTAGATATTACAATCCTGTATCAATGCCGGTGTTATAAATATAAAGCGTTTGTAATTTATTACAATTTTGTAAATATCTTAATGAGCCAAAAAATTGATTAAATTTACCAATTTCTGCATAACCAAAATTATTACCAATAGATAAATATTCTAAATTTATCAATTTACTAAAAATTTCAAGATTAGTTTCTTCTAAATTATTATCTCCAATATTAATATTACTTAAAGTCTCGCAATTTAATAATTGATAAGGAAAATTAGTCAAGTTATTATTAGAAAGATCAATTTCTCTTATTTGGTTATTATTAAATAAATTTAAACTAGTTAAACTATTATTGGTGCAATTTAAAACAGTTAATTTTTCATTAATTGGTAAGATTATTTCAGTTAATAAATTATTAGAACAATTTAAAGATTCTAAATTAATAAAATCAGAAAGATTTAAAGTTCCTATTAATTGATTTCAAGGTGACATTCATTTCTTATTTTGAAATTCTCAGCCTGAAAGATACAATTGAGTAATTTGGCTTCTGATTTTACCAAAATTTTCTATATCTTTTTTTTCTATACAAATTCCATTTTGAGGATAATAATGATCTAAATAATTTTGAGCAACATTTTCATTATTTCATTTAGTTTGACAATTTGGAGAACAAAAATTTATTGGTTTTCAAAATTCAACAATAATATAAAACATTGAACTTTTTTTAAGATATTTTTGACATCAATTACAAGAAAATAAATTTTTCTCTAGACAATAGCTTCTAAATTCATCATTTAAATTAACTTTTTGATTATTATTTAATTCTTTATAATCATTAATGTTAATTTTCTTTTCATTTATTAATCAAATAATAAAATAACTGGATTGATAATCGAAATTTCAATATTTATTTCTTTTTATTTCTAATCATTTTCTCGCTTGATCAACTGTAAAGCCATCATCAATTCAAATTTGCGTGATTTCTTCATTAAATCTTTCAAATTGCTTGCCTAGTTCTACTCAGTTTTTCATAATGCGATAATATTAATCTATTCAATTGTTTTGAATTTAATAGTTATAAATTTATTTAAATTTAATGTTTTATTTTAGTAATGAATATTTATAATTTTTTATTCTTGATAACAAATTAATAAATTCTTTTAGTTAAAGAATTTTCATAGTATTTTTCGTTAATAGTATTTTTAAATAAATTTAATAAATAAGTAAAGACTTAAATTTCTCTTAAAAATACTGCATTTTCACCTACTGTCGCTATAAGACTAAAAACATAGCAATTATAACAATATTTAATACATTCTTAAATTAATAAGAAAATGATGACAGAATACCTCAAATGGCGCGATTTGGATGACAGTTAACTAGAAAATTTATTATTTATAAATCTTATTATAATTTTCAATTTAAAATTCTTCATTTTTTTAAATCTTTTGATAACATTTAGAATTATATTTAATAATTATCAATCAAAAGCATAATTAAAAGCTTTTTTTGCATCTCTCATTAAACTTTCATTAGCAAATCCAAGATAACCTTTTAGTCGTAAATTTTTATTAATAAAAAATGGTAAATTTAAAAGAATTTTGCTATCTTTATCAAGACCATTTTCATAATCAGCTTTAACAAATATTTCAAAATCTTGAACTTCATCAGTGTACTTTGTAGTAATTGGAACAACAGTCACTGAATCAAAAAATTCATTTTGTTCATTATCGCTTATAATTAAAACTGGTCTAAAATCTTTAGAATTTTCAATAATCTTTTCTAATTTAGCAATTCAAATTTCTCCTCTTTTTGGAAAAGATTCATTATTATTTTGAAACATTCTTTTTTAAGCTTTCTAAAGATATATTTTCACAATCATTTAAATCAGATTGAAATTCTTTATCATTAGATATTTTCTTATAATAATTAATAATTTTTTTTCTTTGCTCGATCTCTTTTTCTTCTTTAATTTCAGATAATCTTTTCGTTATTGTTTCATTAATAAAAGAACTAATGAATCCTTTTCCAATTTCTTCATGTAACATTTGAAAAACATCTTCTTTAAAATAAATGTTCATATTTTTTCCACTCATATATACATATTTTATAAGCATGTTCATATTTTTATATACATGTTTTTTTAAAATAATTAAAAAATTATTTTAAAAAAATTTAAACAAAAAGGTTCAGTTAGAATGACATTTAATACAATTAAAGTCAAATAAATTTTTGACAAACTATGATAGTTGTAGAATTGAAAATTTGACATTAATTGAAGAATTATTAATTTTTTAAATATATAAAAACACATTGAAAAATTTAAAAGAAACAATATAATACTTAAATGGTAAGACTCAATGAAACAGAATCTAATAAGGTGAAAAAAATTATTGAAGACAAAGTTAAAAGTGGAAAATTAATGATGTCTAAAAAAACAGAACATAATCTTACAATAATCTATAATCCAATGAACAAAGGAAATGGAAGTGATTTTCATCTTACAATAGTAAATTGGAGAAGACTACATTGAACTCATAATGGAAAATTGAAAAATATAAGAATTCAAATTAACGGAGATTTGAAAATTGAAGATTTAGAGAATTTAGATATCGAGTGAGCTTTAGAACTTCAAAAAGAGTTGAAAGGAGCAATTTCCAGTAAATCAGAAAAGAAACAAGAAAAGAAAAAGAATAATAAAGAAATAAAAAAGATAATAAAAAAAAATGGAGATGCGATTTTAACTCTGAAAAGAGAAAATGATGATCTAAAGAAAAAACTTGAATCTGAAAAAGCAGATAAGAATGAATTATTAAAACAAATAAAAGCAAAAGATATTGAAATTTCTGAATTAAAAGAAAAAGTTCATAATTTAGAAAATAAATCAAATACTAAAGATGAAATGTTCTTAGAGTTAGAAAGAAAAATTCAAAAACTAGAATCTAAATTAGAGAATAAATTAAATTTAATTATAGAAAAAAATTCTCTTATCAAATAAGTTTAATATATAAAAAAAAATAAACATTAATACTATGCATTAAATAAGAAAATTATTAAAAGAATTTAAGAATTTATATCTATAAAAATTGAAGAATTATTTATTAGTTAATTAATGTTTTTCTTTGTTTTTTTACACAATAAACACAAATTAATCTTTTCTAAAAAATAAAATCAATATTCAACTAATAATTATCTGTTTTAATTATAAATTATTCGAATAAATTTAGATAATAAGCTTGATTTTCTCTTTCTAAAAATTTGATTCTTTCTTCAATTCAGAAAGTAAATCCTAAATTTTCGTTAAGAATTGCTTGAGAAAAGAGATTTATTGTTTTAACGATTTTATTAAATTCTTCTTTAGATAAAGATTTGATTTTAGCTTGGAAAAATTCTTTATCTAAAAACGAAAAGGCTATTCTTAAATTTTTTAAAAGTTCTTTATTTTCAATAATAATTTTAGCATTTTCAAATAATTGAGGATTAGATTCTTTAAAATCTTTAATTTTTAAATAATTATTAATGCATTCAAATTCTTTATTAATATTCATTAGAAATTTATTATTTAAATTGCTTTGATCGATTTCAGATTTTTTATTAATGGGTAAATGAATTATTAAATTTTCATTAGTTAAATATTCATAATTTGGAGTGATTTGAATGTTATAAGTTCTTAAAGTTCTTAATTTAATCAAATTTCTTAAACTGAATAATGAACCATAGCAATTAGAATTTATTATTTTTAAAGCTTTCAAATTAATAAATTTACTAAATTGATTTAAATTAAATTTTAATTTTGGATTATTTATAATATCAATATTAATAATTATATCAGTATTTAAATTTTTAAGATCTAAAACTTCTAATTCAGAGTTATCAATAATACCAAAACTATTAATTTTATTATTTCTTGGAATAATAATTTTTTTAACTTTGCTTCGTGTTAATGATAAAGTTTCTAAATTTAAAAAGTCATTTAAATCTAAAACTTCACTATTAAATACTAAATATTGACTAATTATTTCTAATGATAAGACTACTAATAAATTTATTGAATTTCCATTAATTCTAATTTGAGTTATTTCATTATTATTCATTTTTTTTCTTTTATTTCTTTTCTTATTTTCGTTAATATCATTTTTTAAGATAAGCGTTGTTTAAAAATATTTATCAACCAATTAATTAATGAAAATTTAATTTTAAAATTAAAATCTTTAGAACATAAATTAACAGAAAAAACCAATAAAGAAGGTCAAAGAAAAAGTTAATCTAGTTTAGATTTTAAATAATCCTATAGAATATCAATATATTTAATCTTCTAAATTAACAAATAAATCTATAAAACAACATTGAAAAATTATATTCGAAGAAATAGATAGATATCATGGAAATTTATAATAATATAGATGCCGTGATCAAAAAAATTTAATTGAAATTGTTAATTATTTATGGAAAATTGAGCAGAACTAGGGAAACCATTCGAAGAATTTAATGAACAAATTACGCAGGTCTGAATCGATAATAATTTTACATCAGAAGCAACAAAAGAATGATTAGAGGTTGGATTTATTTATAATTCTAGTTATTTAATTGCTTGATTAAAAGATCAAGAAAACATTACAATTAATGATTGGAAAGATTTAAATGATGATCAACAAATTGATTTATTGAAACAATTTATTCAATATTGTGAAGATAAAAATTTAGTTTATTGTGATTGATGTTACAAATGTATTGATAAAAGTTTAACAACTGTTGTTGATTTAGAAGATGAAAAATTTTTATGTTTAAAAAATTGTCAAACTGAATGAAATTATCATTATTTTAAACAAGAGCGCTTAGATAGAAATAATGAAAAAGTTGAAAATAAAAGTAAATTTATACTTATTTCAATTTTCTTTACAACTATCATAGCAATTTTTATTTTAACTATAAGAAATATTATTAGAAAAAATAAAAACTTATAATAGCTAAATCTAAAACTACTCTAATATTTAAGTCATTAATTATTATAATATGTAGTTAAAAATATTTAAAAAAAAATAAAATAATATTTGATGTAAATATTTTAATTATTGTGATTTATTGATTATTTTTTAATTATTTAAGTTGTGATTAAAGGAGAATATTCAATTTTTTCTTCAATTAAATCAGAATAATAATTTAGTGAAGATTTATTTAGATCATTTAATTCTTTATTTTTATCATATAATCAATTTGAAAAAACATCATAAATTTTACTAAAGCGATAATAATTAGAATAAAAATATTGAGATTTTTCAAATTCAGTTTCTGCTCTAAATTCAATTCCTGTTACATTTTTCTGCTCTAAAAATGTTAAACAACGATCTAAATATTTCTTATCTTTATTAATTTGTACCAATTCTTCATAAAGACTAATAACTATCTGACCATTTTTAGCTAATGTAGGATGTTTAACTTTAAATTTTGCGATATTAATAAACTCTTCTCTATTCATATCTCTTCCTAGAAACATGTTGTTTTCTATAGTTAAAAACTTATTAATTTCAATTCATTTACAATCATTAATAGAAGCAAAGCATAAATAAATTGAAACATTATCAGATAAATATTCAAAACTAGGCAAAATGTTAGTATTGTTCATTCATATATTTTCTAATTTAATTAAGTTTCTTAAATGAATTAAAGATCCTGAACAATTTGCATCAGAAATATATAATTCTTTTAAATTAACAAACTTACTAAACATTATAGTTTTTAATTTCAATTTATCATTTGAAAATAAACTTAATTCATTTAAATATTCAGGATTTAAAACCTCTAAATTAATATCTTCTAATTCATGCATGTTATAAATAGATAAATATTCAATCTTATTTTCAGTTGGAATTGTAACTTTAATAACTTCATTATTACCTAAATATAATTTATTAAGATTAACACAATTACTTAAATCTAAATGTTGAAGATTATTGCTTGAAACTCTTAATTCTTCTAAATTTACTAAATATTTAATGTTTTCTTCAAAATCAGTTAAATTCAAATCTCTCTTTTCACATTCACCACTTAAATATCCAATATTTCAACTATTACTCAATCTCCATCATTCCAATTTAATTATCTTTTTTTCTTCATTTAATTCTCGTAAACTTTTTTTTTTATCTTTATTCTCTTTATTCATAATTTTCTGTCGGAAAATTATTTTAAATAATAGTAAGTGTGAAAATATTCAATAATTATAAATAAATTATTAGAATTATTTTTTTAATAAAGATTATAAATTATAATTTTTTATTTTTACTTATTTATGAAATTAAAACTACTTAATTATCAACAAAAATTTAATAACCAAAAACACTATATTATAATGATAATATTGAAATTATTAAAAATTTAAAAATTTTTATTCTAATTTAAGATTTAAAAATTAGATAATATGAATACTAAAAATATACAAACTTTAAGAGAAATGATTATTTCAGAAATTAATATAGATGCTGAAAAAAATTTGAAAGAAACCGGAGAGGAAATTAATCCAGAATTCTTAGAAGAGATTAAAAAGTGAAATAGCGATGTTGTTAATATAACAATTGATAAAATAAATCAAAAAATATGTCAACTAGGAAACGAAGATCATGAACAAGCCGCTTTAAACTCTTTATTCTTTGATGATAAATTTGAACCTTGTGACTGCGCGGATGATATTAATTTGGAAAATTAAATAAAATAACTCTAAGGTGTCCATCTCAGACACTTTGTTAATTTAAAAAAACTTTTTGAAAAATTTAATCAATATTCTTAAATGTAAAAAAATATTTATTTTTTAATTATTTAAGAATATTCAATTATAAAAACTTTGATCATAATAGTTTTTTGATTATTTACAAAATATTCACTTAATCGTTCATATTTTGTAAATAATATTCAATTAGTATTATTACTTAAATGAACAAATTTCAATTTAATCTAATTGAAATTTTAAAATGGAACAAAATTTAAAAAATATGAATGCAAAAAATAATAACAACAATCAAGATTTAATGTCTGATGAATTAACAATAGAATATAGTGAATCAGGAAATTCAATTATAATAAAAGATGCTGATTACAAAATTGAAGAAATAGAGTCTGAAAGAAACAATCAATTTGGAAATCCAATCTTTGACATTTTTAACTGAAATGGATCTTGCACAATTTCAAAAACAATGAGAGGTGATTACTTTAATTTATTTTTGAAATTAAACAATGTTTATTATAAAGCTTTTCAAAAAGTAAATGAAGGTTACTCTATAACTTTTAGAAATTTTCGAGAAGTAGAAAAAATTGACGGCAAGTGAGAATTTAAAAGATAAAAATATTGCTATCTAGCAATTTTTTCTTATTTAATCATCAATAAAAATCAACTAACAACTAATAAATTAACATTTAAAAATTTTTGTGATAAAAATAGTAAGTTTTTGTTTCCATTAATTAGATCAAATAACACAACTGTTAAAAGCTAAAAATTAAGATTATCATCAGAAGTTTGAATAATTGAATTTAAAAAATTAAAAAAGCTTAATAAATTTAAAATTATTACAAATTAAATAAATTATTTAATTGCAATTTTGAAGGTAAAATTGCTTAAATTTTTCTTTTTCAAAAATTTTATTATCAGAAAATAAAAGTTCAGATTTTTTATTATTTAAAATTAATTCTCAATATAAAGCAGCTTTTAATTTTTTTATTAAAATTATTTCATTATTCAATCACAATAAAAAACCGTTATTTTCATTATTTAAAAAATTATCTGTTAAATTTGAAGTTTTTGAATTTTGAAAAGCTAAATTTAAATTTTTTTTAATTAATTTATAATCGTCTCCAAATTTAATTAAATCTTTAATTGATGACAAAAAATTTAATAATTTAACATCATTTAAATTTAATTTTGACAAATCTGAATTAATTAAAAATAAATAACTACTTAAAGATAAATTACTATAAATAAATTTTTAGATTTTTCATATTTTAAGTTAATAAAGCAATAATTTATTAATAAAAATTGTAAATTTTCTTTAGACAAAATCTCTAAACTAGGAACTATCGGATTATTATAAAAAGTAATAACTTTTATTTTTTTTAAATTAATTAAAAAATTTAAAGATCCATGAAAATCATTATCATGAAAATAAAAACTTTCTAAATTAATTAGTTTATTAAATATTGAAATATTCCCTGTTAAATTGTTATTAGAAATATTCAATTCAGTTAAATTAAAACTCAGTAAATGATAACTGAAAGAATGCAAATCACTATTATTCACAATAATTTTTTCAATTAAATTATTTTTTGGCAATATTATTTCTTCTAACTCATTGTTTACACATTTTAAATTAATTAAATTTTTAAAATCGTCTAACTCTAACTTTTTATCCCTTATTTTGCTTGTAATTATCAAATTAACAATTTCACTTCTTAATTTTCCAAAATTTTCAGAATAATAGTCTAAAGATTTTTTATTAATTGGATATTCATTTTCAAAACATTCATAAATATTATAATCAAAATCATAATTAAGTCAAACAATTAAAAATATAGATATAATTAAAAACATAACAATAAAATAAACAACCATGGTTATTTTTTATTACATATTAACATTGAAAAATTATAAACTAAATATTGTAATTTCACTATCTTAGAGAAAAAATATTAATGCAATATAAAGAAAACAAAATTTTAAATAATTATTTTATATTTATCATAAATACTCTTTATATTGCAATTATCTTTTATTAAACTTTTTATAGGTTCATAAGTTTTTCGATGAAGATCACAAATTCCATATTTTAATAAAGCGCTTATATGAAGTTTGTTTGGATAACCTTTATTATTATCTCAATGATAATTGGGATAATGATTACTTAAAGAGATCATAAATTCATCTCTTGTAACTTTCGAAATAATTGAAGCAGCTGCGATATTTATAGATTTGCTATCTCCTGAAATTATACTAATTGTTTTAAAATTATCAATTTTCACTTCTTCTTTTCCATCTATTAAAGAAACTTCAGGTTTTCTTTCAAAACTTAAAATTATCTCCTTCATTGCTTCTTTAGTAGCAAAAAGAGGATTTTGCCTCTCAACTTCTTCAACAGTCTTGAAAACTACTTTATATTCTAACGCTTCTTTTAATATTATCGAATAAGCTTCTTCTCTCTGAGATACACTTAATTTTTTTGAATCCTGTATCAAAGGATTTTGAAAATTGAGAGGCAAAATAACTCCTGAAACAACCAAAGGTCCGGCTATTGCTCCTCTCCCTGCTTCATCTAAACCTGCTATAATTTTATATTCTTTTCAAAGTTCTAATTCAAAATCTAATGAATTTCTCATATTTTTTTTTGATAAATTCTTTCCAATTAATAGTTGAATTTAAAGACCAATATCTTTCAAAACACTTTTATCTTTTTCTATAATTAAATAACAAAAACAATGCAATGATTAGCAATTGAATTATTTCTTCAACTTTATTATTACAATATGAAATAAAATTTCATATTTAATTTCAATATCACACCTACTAACATTTTTATCTCTAAATAAATCATATTTATTTTCTTTTATAACTTTAAATAAATTATTATATATTATATTGTTGTATAAACAGTTTGCTTTTTTTACTATTAATTGAAAAATTTTTAAAATTATTTTTCCTTAAAAATGATGAAAATATAATTCAATTTGAATATTATAATTCTATATAAATAAATATTAATTAAAATTGACTAATTGGATTATTATATAAAAATTTACATTTTTATAAATAAAAATTAGTTAAGTAAAGAAGGAATAGTAAAAAATAAAAAATTGTTTGGAAAAAAATTTATATGATAGGACTTGAAAAATTAACTAATAATTTTGACGATATTGCCGAAAGACTCAGACTTCGCGGTGTAGAAAAAGAATATTTATCAAAAATAAGAGATAAATTTATCGAAAGAAAAAAAAGCATCAGATTAATAAATGAGTTAAGAAGCAAAAGAAATGAATTAGGATTAGAAAAAGTTAAAGAAAATTCTCAAGCTATAGATTTAAAAAAAGAAATAAAAAATGAGGAACTTCTTTTAGAGTCTATCTTAAAAGAGTTGCAAGTACTTTGTGAAAAACTTCCAAACATTCCTGCTTTAAACACTCCTAAAAATGAAGATGGTAATCGTCTTGTTGATTCTAAAATTTATAATAAAGAAATAAAAAACTCTTTAACTTATGAAGAAATATTGAATAAATTAGAAATCATTGATCAATCAAGAAGTTCAAAACTATCAGGAAGTAAATTTGTTGTTTATGAGGGATTAGGTGTTAAATTGCTTCATTCTTTAATTAATTTCATGCTTGCAGAAAATCAAAAAAGAGGTTATAAATTAATTAGTGCTCCCTATTTAGTTAATTTAAAAAACTTATATAACACCGGTCAATTACCAAAATTCTCTGATGATATTTTTAAGATTGAAAATTATGATTTTGGATTAATACCTACTTCTGAGGTTACACTAGTTAATTTATATAATAATGAAATTATAAATCAAGAAAATCTTCCTATTAAAGTTTGTTCATATAGTCCATGCTTTAGATCAGAAGTTGGTTCTGCTGGTCAAGAAAATAAAGGATTGATTAGACTTCATCAATTCAATAAAGTTGAACTTGTCAATATTGTTAATCCAGAAGAATCTTATAAATACTTAGAAGATTTGGTTAGTGACGCTAGAAATATTTTAAACAAACTAGAAATTTCTCATAGAGTGATAGAGCTATGTTATGAAGAATTAGGAGTTAGTTCTGCAAAAACTTATGATATCGAAATTTGACTACCTAACAGCAAAAAGTGATTAGAAATTTCTTCATGTTCAAATTGTGAAGACTTCCAATCTAATAGAGCAAATATTAGATCTAAAAACAATGGAAAGAAAATTGTTTTACACACTTTAAATGGTTCTTCATTAGCCATAGATCGTCTTATTTTAGCGATAGTTGAGTATTACTATAATGAAAATGAAAATAAATTAGAAATTCCTTATCAATTAGAAAAATATATGAATATTTTCAATTTATAAAAAGTAAATTAAAAAAATTACTGTCATTTTTATTATTTATTATTTTCTTATAAAGAAGTTAATTTTCTACTCACGGGAAATAAATGTTTATTGAATAGATAAAAAACATGTGAGTAGAAAATTAAAAAAGATTTATTATTTTTTCAGCAGCAAGAGATAAAATAAAAAACTCTACTTTTAAACTAATATAAAAATCTTAATCAAAAAAATATTTCATTGAATCAAGATTTTATAATTATTTACTGCTAGGATATTTATTTTAGTATTTTTCAATTTTGAAAAATTAAATACTTACATATAATATCAATTTAAATAATTTTTTTTCATGGACAAAAATTATTTAAATTGATATTTATTAAAAAACATCTTGTAAATTAACATACTATAATATAAAAACAATAAAAGAAAATAAATAATTATTATTAAAATAAGTTGAAATATTCAGAAAAAAATTTCAACTTATTTTAATAATAAATCGAGAAAGAGATTAAATAAATTGAAAAAAGAAAGCATCAGCAAAAGACATAATTTAAAAATTTTATTTTCTTTTATTGTTTTATTTTTAATTATCTTTTTTTATTTTTGAAATTTATCAAAATTCGATGAAGAAAATAATATTATAAATCATAAAGCAGAAGTTGAAGAGAATAACAGCATATTGCATAATGATGAAAATGAACAAATTTATGAAGATCCAGAAGAATTAAAAATAGAAAAATTTGATCAAGATGTTGAATTAAGTGAAATAAAATTAATCAGAAAGAAAAATAATAAAAGAATGAACAGTTCATCATTCAAAAGTTATAATTTTTACGTTTGTCGAGAATTAAAATGTGAAGAAGGCACTACTTCTGAATTCTGCAATAATCACAGATGTACATTTCGAGAATATAATCAAGATAAAAAGTTTTATTGACCTAGATGTGAGTCAATTAAAGCTAGCAAAGATGGAAATTTGCAAAAATATTGTAAAAATCATTACATTCATCAATTAAATAATAAACAAGATATTAATCATTTAAACAAATAATACAAAAATAAATCATTTTAATATAATTAAACAATGGTAAAATAGAAAGTTTTTCTATATAATAATGCAAAAGATAAGAGATGATGATGGTTTTGTTATATTTACTATTAAATCTCAATATAAATGCATAATTAGATTTAATTTATTTAATATAAAATTGCGTGATAAATAATTAAAAGATTAAATCTGAACAATCTCTAAAAAAAATTAAATGACTTGTATAAAGATGATAATAAATAATTTTAAGAATAACAAAATTATTTAAAGCAAGCAATATAAAGAAAGCTATAGATCTTATAAACTACTAATTATTAATCAATCTTTTAATTATGAAAATTTTTCTATTAGAATCAAAAATTTCATATAAAAATTTTTCATGAATGATTAATTAAATTCTAAATTTCTATTTTGATAATTATATTATTGATTTCAATAATATTTAAATTCAATAGGTAGATAATTTAGTTAATATATTTAATATTAACTAAATTATCTACCTATACTTATGTATAAGTAGGTAATTAGGTAATTATAAATTTTAAAATCCTAAGAAAAAAATGATAAATTGCTTTTAAATTTAAACACTTTTAATGTTAATAAAAAAATAAAAATAAAATTTCTATTAAATTATTTTTAAATTTATAATAGAAAAAAATAAGTATTTAATATGTTTTATTTCTTTAATTAAATACTATTTTTTAAAGAAAAAATTAATTTCTCTTTTTGCAGAATCTAAACTATCTGAACCATGAACAGCATTTTCGTCAATGCTTCTTCCATAAATTTTTCTTATTGTTCCATCTTTTGCATTTTTGGGATTTGTATCTCCATTAATTTCTCTAAGTTTTTTAACAGCATCTTCAGCTTCAAGACAAACTGCAACCACCATTCCACTACAAATATAATCAATTAAATCTTTGAAAAAAGATCTATCTTTATGCTCTTGATAAAATTCTTCAGCTTCATGCTTAGTCATTTTTTTTGACTCTATTTTTATTAATTTTAATCCTTTATCTTCAACAAATTTTACAATTGCTCCAGTGAAATTATTTCTCGTAGCATCTGGTTTTATCATTAATAAGGTTTTTTCTGTATTCATAATTAAATTTTTATCATTTTAATTATTATTTTGATTATAAAATAAATATTTAATAATTAATTATTAATTCACAATCATGAATAAATTATCTTCAAAAACTTCAATTATTTCAGTCAAATCAACATCACTCATTTCATATTCTTCATCATAATCAAACATACAAGATGAAAACTCCAAATCATAAAGAAGTTCAGATAAAGAAATTCTTTTTTCTTGTTCCTTCTCTGAACAATCTCTAATAATTTCAAAAAGTTCTTGATTATCATCTATATTTGGAATAATTTCTACTACTTTTTTAGAAATTCAAAGGTTATCATCATTAAATATAAGAGGATCTAATTCTTGAAAAGCAATAGATTTCATTATCATTCCTAACGAATAAATATCTCTTTTAGGTTGAAAAAAATCTTGACCTAAAATTTCTAATTCACTATCATTTTCACTAATTTTAACCATTTCAGGTGCTAATCAAAGTAAAGAAGAAAATTCTTCTTTTTTATTTAATTTCTCTTTTAATAAATTAGAAAATTTCATTAATGAAAAATCTTTTAATTTAGCTTCAAATCTTTCATTAACAATTATATTATTTAAATTTAAATTTCCATGTTCAATATTGTTTCCATGAAGATAAGATAAACCTTCTATTATATTAAAAATCAACTTAAGAAAAAAACAATTATATTGAAAATTTTCATTAAGAGAAATTAAATCAGAAAGTTTTTTCTCATTATTATATTCCAAAGCAATATATAAATTTTCTTCTTTTTCAAAACGAAATGATTCTAAATATTTAGAAATATTATTATGTCTTAAACTAGTTAATCTTCAAATTATTTTTTTTAATTCAAAAAAATCAAATTCTTTTTCTTTAAAAACTTTTAATTTCTTTAAAGTAACTTCTTTTCCTTTTCAAGCTCCGATTAAATTCGTAGAAAGTAGATCCTTAGAATATTCACTATTTTCTTTTCTTATTGGATTAGGAATTTCTAATCCTCTAAGCAATGAAAGCTTAGTTTTTAGATAGTTTTCTCTGACTAAAAGACTTCAAATAAATTCTGTATTTTCATCTGAAATTTTAGATTTGTTTAAACTATTTATTAAAACTTGATTCTCTCTTATTTTATCTTTAATCAACGATCCAAAATTATCTTTAATTTTGTTTAATTCTTCTCCAGCATCATTAACCTTTCTTTCTGTAAGTAAAGCTTGATTTTTAAAGTGTAGATACCAAGATATTTTCGAATTCTTACAAGATAAAGAAATTGGTAGATATTCAATTCCTCCGTTAATATCTGTACATGAAACAAATAAACTTTCTAGTTTTTCTAAGTTTTCAAATGACTTAAAAGATCCATGAAAACGATTATAAATACTTTTAATAATATTTTCTTTATTCCAAGTACCAATTCATAATAATTCTAAATTAATAAAGCTTTTAAATACTTCTACATCAGTTTCTTCAATATCATTATTTGCAATATTTATCTTTTTTAAAGATGATGTATTGTTTCCTTGAAAATTAAAATCATAAATCTCGTTATCAGAAGCGTCTATTTCCATTAAAGATTGATTTTCATTTAAATGTAAAGTTTGTAAATTATTAAAACTACAATTTAACTTTCGAAGTTTAAAATTATTATTTAAATGCAATTCAGTTATTTGATTATAACTAAAATCTAGATCTTCTAAATTTTCAAACCTAGATAATTTTAAAAAACCAAACAACTTTAAATTACTTAAGTTTAATTCAGTTATTTCCTTACAAGATTTTTTATAATTTTTATTATCTTTTAAAAGACAAGTTCCATCTATTGGATATCATTTATCTAAATAAACATCAACACGTAAATTATTATTACAACCTCACTGATTATTTTCATTATTATCAAAATTTGACATACTTATCGTCATAAACTATTTCCTTTTTTTATCTATTTTTATATGGAATGTTATTTTAAAGAAAAAAAATTATATTTAATCAAAGTTTTAAATAATTCTAATAATGTTAAAAAAAATAAAATTATTTGAAAATAAAAAAGCAAACTATAATCTTAAATTTTTAAATATAATAAATGCTTAAAAATTTAAGATTATAACTCCCAAAAGAGAGAAAATAATCTATTTATTTTAATACTTAAAAAAATTTAATTATTAATTTAATTTAAGCTTATTAGAAAGAAATTATTATTAAAAAAATCCAACAAATAAATTTAAATATTTATAATAAAATAAAAAATTGGTATTATGATTTTAATTTAATTGCTCTGTTCAACTAGACTAGTTTGTTCAATTTTATCTTCAAGAACTCCGATATCTAAAAGTATAACATCAGTAATATCTATATTGCCGGCAAAAGCACTAAATGCACTCAAACCTCTAGTTGATTTCAATTTACATTCTACGCAAGTACTTAAAATATTTACACTAATTGATGTAACTTTTTTATTAACAAGAGTTTCTTTTTTTGTTTCTAAAATACTTTTTTTATAATTGGTTGAACTTAATAAAACACTTTTTTCTTTTATTAAATTTAATTTATTATCTGTTTCTCCTACTAAATCATTATTTAATTTATCAAATCTTTTTTCTTCATTTTTTAAATCAAATTTTACTTTTACAAGTCAAGCTTCTAGCATTTTTGTTTTTTCTTCTAAACTAATACCTTCATTATTTCATCTTTCAGCTTTGTTTTTATATTCATTAAAATCTGTAGAACTAAAAAATCTTTCACAATGAATACATTTTTTTTCCATTTTGTTAATATCAATTCCTTTATATACTTATCCCCAATTGCAATGGAAATATATTTTATAAAGCAATTAACTTGAATTATTTCAAAATTAATAAAGAATAAAATTTTAATTATAATTTTGTTCTATTAATTGAGTAATAAAAATTTCTTCTTCTAAGAGTCTTTTATAATAATTTTTGTGATAATTTAAATTATCTTTAAGAGAAATTAAGTCTTTATTTTCTCAAAGAAAAAATGTTAAAACTTCTCTATAAACTAAATTAAATCTTAAAGCATTCTCATAAAACTTTTCTTTCTCTCTAGCCTCAATGTTAATATTATACAGATTTTTATCATCATCCAAATCAGTAATTAAAAATAAATCATCAAATTCTGAATAATTAATATCTTTTACTTCTTTAACGTTATTACCATTAAGACAATTTTCATTTTTATTATTATGATAATGCGTTAAATTAGTATCTAAACTAAATAATAGTGATAATCCATCAAACAAATCATATTCTTTTTCATTATCAATATTTTTCATTTCTCTTAAATTTTCATTATATATCAAATTTAAATTAATATCTAAATCAATCAACAATAATAAATCATCAATATCTGCAGAATCTTTTATTTCTTTTATGTTTTCAAACAAAGAAGGATGTAGTTTTTTGAGATATGAAATTTTAAAAAAAGAAGAATTAAAAAATTCATCTTCCAAAAATAATCTTTTTCTGAAAAAAGGATTTTCATTAAATGTTAAAAAATTATTAATCGAAAAAGATTTATTAATGCTTCCTTTCTTTAATGAAGAACAAACAGAGACATTCTCATCTAACATTTCAAAATTATATATAATATTTGTATTTTGAACATATAATTCTTTCAATTCTTTAAGATTTCTTAAACTAATCAATGAACCTGTTATACTAGTATTTGAAATATTTAAAAATCATAATTTACTCAACGATCCTAAATGAGAAAGCGATCCTTTAATATTGTATCCTTTTAAAACTAATTGAAACAAATTAGTGAAATTATTGAAAAGTTCAGTATTCAATTCTAAATCAACATTTTTAAATATAATTGATGTAAAATTATTTCTATTTAAAGATTCCAAATTAAAAAATTTTAAATTGGGAAGATTTATTAAAGATATTTCTTCGACATTGTTTTCAAGTGACAATTCTATTTTTTTTAAATGTTCGCAATTAGATGCATTTATTCTCTCAAGATTATAATTTTCATTAAGATCTATTTCATATTCACCAATATCAAATATGCCTTTTATACAAAAATCTTTTTTATTTTCTTTTAATAATATTTTTAATTTTTTCACTATTGTACAATTTTCTAAAAAATATTGCAAAATTTAAAAAAATTAATTTATCTACGTATTTATGTCAAATAATGTTATTATATTAATTTTTTTTAAGCAACAATTGAAGAGAGTCCTTTATATTTTAATTCCATTTGCAAGCGGATAAATATTTTATGGGACAATCAATTTGATTAAATTTTCAACCAATAAAAAAGTAAAATTTTATATATAAAATATTAAGTGAAAAATTAGTAAAAATTTCTCCTATGTAAAAAAAATTATTTATGCATTATTACATAATAAGTTAATTTAAATTGTTTTTCTATTTATTTTTATAATTCTATTTTTTATCAAAAAAAAATTTAAAATTATAAAAATAAATAAATTTAATAAAAAGTATTAAATTTATTAATAACTTATATATTTAATAGCAAAGTTATATTTTAAGATGACAAATTTAAAATTTGTCATCTTAAAATATCGCAATATAAAGATAATAAAAAATAATTATCAAAAAATTTTTTATCAAAATCTCAATCTATAATATCAAGGATCAACCTTTTTCTTAAAATTATCTATTAATTCATTTAAAGCATGAATGCTAGTCTCATTGTTAGAATTAGATTTATTCAAACTTTTTAAGTTTGAAATTTCTGTTGCAATTTGTTTTTTGTCTCTAAAAGATATTTCTTTATCAATCTTAATTTTTTCTCAAATTACATCAAAATCATTAATATTATTTATATTGTTCATAATATTTTTAAAAATCCCATCTATTAATTAAATTGCTATATTAAAAATTTATAAATTTTATTTAAACATTAACCCATTTACCATCAATCTTCTTTACCTCTGAAAAATTTTCAAAAATCATTATTTTCGAATCATCATTGTCATTAAATTCAATTATTGATTTATAAGTCTTATCTTCCATCTTTAAAAAAATTGAAAGGGTTTTTGCTCTTTTCTGACGAGAAATAGAACATCAAGAGTAAAGATTAATTTGAAAAAAAGGATTTCCAAATCGATCTTCACTAGATGAAGCAATTTCTTTGTTTCCTTCATCATCAATAAAATTAATTAATTTTTCATTTTTATATTCAATTTTAAAATTTGTTGTCATAATATTATTATTTTATTTATATAAAGATTAATTTCTATATAATAATAATTGATTTAAAAATTTAAAATTATTTTATTATAAAATATAGACGATATAATCTTCAAATTAATAAAAATTATATTTTTTGTAATTAAGAATTGTTATTATTATGATCTGAATCATCAAAAAAAAGCGTTTCCAATATATCTTTATTAATTTTCCCAAAGTTTGATAAATTTTCAAAACTTTCTTTTTCTTCATCTGTCAAAGACTCTGCTTGATCTAAATCTTTGCTAACTTTATTCATGTCTAATCTGATTTTTTTTAAATTATTTAAATTTTCTTCAGATTGATCTTTTTCATAAATTTTCATCAAATTCTTAGATTCTTTTATTAAATCTTCAAATAGATTATTCAAATAAGAAATTCTTTCTTCAATATTATCTTTATTTTGCATATTCATATTCTTGTTTAAGTTTAAGTATTTCCTTTTCATTAGAAGCTTCGAATTCTTTTATTTCTTTTTTAAGCTTTTCATTTAATTTATCAATTTCAGATTCTAACCTTAATTTATCATTTCTAATAAGCTCTGTGTAAAGTTCTATTTTTAAATCATGATATTTAAAAATAGACTTTTTAATTTCTTCGTGCGTTTCCAATAATTCTTTTTCAATTGTGCAAAATTCTTCTTCAGTGATTTTTTCTTTTTTCATAGTAAATATTATATTCTTAAAATTATTTATTTTTACTCCTCTTTATTTCTAAATTTTTCAAACTATTTTTTTTTCAAAGCTTAGGAAAATCTTTTCACTTCTTTAATTCGTTGGATCCAAAACCTCTTAATTTTAAAAAAAAATTAAAAAATGAAAAAATAATAAATTTTATAAGTTTATAAATCATTCTTAAAAATGAAAAAATAATGAAAAAGCCAAACAAATTTCAAAATAATTTATTATAGACAGGAACTTCTACATCAAAATCATTTACAATTTTTTCAGTAAATATTTCAAAAATAAAATCAAAGTAATTTGGTAAAAAAACACGAGATGAATCAATAATTAAAAGAGTGAAAAGTTTGATTTTTTTATGAAAATTTACAAATTTTAAACTCTTAAAAAAAACATTCAAATTAACATCTTTATTTTCAAAATTATAAATTAATCCTTTTATTCGATTATCTTTAATAGAATTTTGTCAAGCTAAGGAACTGTTATTTTCCTCAAGTTTTTCAATTTCTTCTTTAAGACTATCAATCGAAATATTCAAAGTATCAATTTCTCCTTCTAAATCAATCAATTTAATTTTTAAAATTGAATATTCATCTTCATTTTTATTTATTAGCTCACAATAACGGGAATTTAAATCTCTTAAATTTTCTTCTAAATCTGAAATTATTTCATTTCTTATTTTAATTTTTTCATCTGAATTTGAAGAATTATCATTAGCTAATTTTTCTTGTCTTAAAATTTCATAAATATTTAACAAGCTTTCTTCATTTTTTTCTTCATCTTGTTGATCTTTTTCTCTTGTTGATCTTATTGTTAGCAATCTATTAAATTTACTTGCTGAAGATGCAAGTCTCTTTTTTGCAAGTCTTAATGTTGATGATGGCGTCATGATATTTTTATAAATAATTGTAAAATCGCTATTTTGAGTGCAAATTATTTAACCAAAATAGCAATTAAACTATCATTAATTTTACTCAAAATTTACCTAAAAAAAATTATCTAACATTAATAAAAAATTTATTATTTAGAGAAATCAATACTTTATTTAAAATTTCATCAATTTCTTTATTTTGTAAATTTCTTTCTTTGCCTTGAAACATTAATCTAAATGATAAAGAGTATTCATTAGAAGAAAAATCCTTATCATAAGTATCAAAAAGAGAAACATTAATTAAAAAATCACCACCATTTTCTTTTATCAAAGATAATATTTCCTCTAACTTAGCATCTTTATTAATAATAAAAGAAATATCTTTCTTAATTATTGGTAAATAAGAAATTGATAAATATTTTTGATCTTCTTCTTGACAAGCAAAATTTAATAAATCTCCAATTGATAATTGAGAAGTAAAACAATTAAATTTGCTAATTTTATTTTCTTCTAAATATTTATCACTCAGTTTAGCTAAAAATCCAACATATCTATTATTAAAAGAAATTTCTAAACAGTAATCAAATTTTAAAGAATCAAAATTTTTATCTGAATAAGAAAAAGAGTCTTTATCTAAATTAAGAATAGAAAAAATATTTTCTAATAATCCCTTTGATCAGTAAAAATCATTATTTTGTTTTAAAAAATGAACTGAAGAATTAAAAATATTACCAGATCCAGTTAAAGATAAAATTTCATTTTCAATGATTTTTTCAGAATCTTTTGAATAAACATAACCAATTTCAAAAAGAAAGACATCATCAGATCCTTGTCTTAAATTGTTTTCAATAATTTTCAAATGACTTAAAATGAATGATTTTCTATAAACAGAATAACTTGAACTTTTTGGAATTAAAACTCTGAAAAAACTCTCATCTTCTTTTGGAAAATCATCTTTTACTAGAGAATAAGAAATTATTTCTTGATATCCTAAGCTTAACAAATAAGTTGAAATTTTTCTTTTCAAATTATGCTTTAAATTAAATTCTTTATCAATAAATTGATTATTCAAAATTGGAATACTGCCAGATAATAAATTATAATCAAGTATTTTTCCAATTTCTTCTACCAAGTCTTCTTTTATTGAAATATCAACTCTATGACTTGGAATTTCAATTAAATATGTATTTTTATTTAAATTAAAAGAAAAATCAAGTCTATTAAAAATATCTAAAATTTTATCTCTATCAATCTTTGCTCCTAATTTTTTCTCGAAATAATTATGACTAATTTTTATAATTTTTGTATTTTTTAATTCTTTATTGTAAAAAAGAAATTTTTCTTTTTCATTATTCTTTTTGTTAATTTGACAAAGTTCTTTAATTAAATCTGTAATCCTTAATAAAGCTCTCAATGAAGACTCTTGATTAAATTCTTTAATAAAAATATCACTTGCGTTTGTATTCAAATTTATCCTATCAGAAGAATTTTTAATTAAACAACTTTCAAATGAAGCGCTTTCAATTAAAATGCTTTTTGTATCATGAGTTACAGACGTAAATTTATCTCCAATTATACCAGCTAAATCAATTACTTTGTCATTCGATGAAACTACAACATCTTCACTAGTTAAATCTCTATTTTTTCCATAAATATCAATAAAAGATTCTCCATTATTAGCTCTACGAATTAAAACTTTTTTCTTTCCTTTCAAAGATTCAATTTTATCAAAGTCAAAAACATGAATTGGCTGACCAGTCTCTAAAGTAATAAAGTTTGCAATATCAACAATTTTATTTATCGATCTTATTTGATTTTTCTTCAATGCAGATTCAATTCAAGCAGGAGCAGAATTTATATTTTCTAGATCGTGAATAATACACAAATTATAAGATTTAACAGAATCATCTTTAATTTCAAAAGATAATTCATCATTAAAATTATTGTTTTCTTTTTTAATATCAATATTTAAAAAAGATGGTTTTTCTATTCCTAATAAAATTGAAATTTCTCTAGAAATACCTCATCAACTCTTAAGATCTTTCCTATTTGAAGCGACTACAAAATTAAGAAAAACTTCTTGATCTTCTCCAAAAGATTTTTCACACTCTAATCCAGAATAATTTAATTTTTCTATTAAACAATCCAAAGAGTAATTATCTGGCAAATTTAATTGCTTCTTTATTCATTTTCAATTTATATGCATCTTATTATAATTAATTAATTAAAGTAAAAATCAATTTTTTTTATTTAATCTCTTTAGTTAATTTTATGAATGAAATTAAGTATTTGATTAGAAAAATATCTAATAATATATAATATAAATGTTTTAAAAAAATGTTTAATGTTTAAATAATTAATTGAAATTTTTAAGATTTTTAAATTTAAACTTTAAAAATAGAATTAAATAAATTAAAATTAAAAAAATGAAAAATAAAGAAATAGAAAAAATTTTTACTTGTGACGGTTGCAAAGTAATTTTTAATGAAGAATTATTCAATATTATGAGAACAAATAATAATGAAATTAAAATATATTGCAATAAATGTCTAGAAAATGAATTAAATAATCAATAGAATAATTATTATCTTTCTTTTTTTCTATACTAAAAAATTAACGTTCAATATCTCCTTTTATTATTAGACCGTTTTCTTCTAAATTTAAAAATTGTTCAAAAGTTTTTTTATTTAATATCTCTTTTAAATCTTCTTTTCAATCATTAATTCTTCCATTTTCTTTAAGATATCCTATGATTTTTTTAGATACCGCTTCGCCAACGCCTGTTATTCCTGAAAAAGGTATTAACATTTTTCCCTTAATAAATTTAAAATCATTTATATCAGAGTTATTAAAATCAAAACCAACAGAAAAATTAAATCCTTTTTTCTTAATTTCTGAAATCACTCTCATTGTAAATAAAAGATCTTTTTCTTTCATTGTTAATTTTCAATCATTAAGTTCTCTAAGTGTAAAATTTTCTTTAATTTTTCTTCTTATTTCCAATTTATTATCATAAATATCTTTTTTCGAAATATCAACAATAGTATCGTAAGCATTCTCTATAAATAAAATTTCTTTGTCAATTTTATCTTTAGTTTTTGAACTAGTTTTTTCATCAAGTTTAACCTTTGTTGCTTTAAAAGAATTTATAATACTATTGAAACTTTCATTTAATTTTTCAATATCAAAATCTCTATCAACTTTAAAAATTTCATAATAGTTTTTTTCATTACCAAAAATTATATCAGTGAATAATTTTAAATCTGGCTCTTCTTTTGAAAGTTTCAATAAAACTTTGGAGATTGAAACAAACTCTTTTCTACTTATTTTCAAAGTTTCTAAACTATTCAGTAATTTATTTAATTTAAACGGAATGCTTTTATCTGTATCAAATGTCATCAATCATATATCATAAACCGATGAGTGATGAGTTAACAGTATCGAGTAAAAAGCTTCGGGGAAGTAAACTTTATAATAAGCTGTTCTTCATGCAGTCATTGTATAAGCTATGGCATGAGGTTTGGGAAAAATATATTTTATTTTTTCTAATATTGAAAAGTATATTTTTCCTTCTTCACCTGTCAACTTGCTTTTTATTACATTCTTAACTTCATCATCAAGCTTTTCTCATTTTCCTTTTCTAATAAATTCTGTAGCTTTAAAGGCGTTTTCTTTATCAACTCCTTTTAAGTCTAAAAGGCTTAAAATATCCTCACGACAAGCCAACAATTTATCTAATGGAAGTTTTTTATCTTTATATACTTTTTGTTGGTTTTGCAATCAAACATCAGTTCCATGAGAAAATCCTGAAATTTGAACCAATTGAGAAAATTTAGTAGGTTTTATAGGATCCAATAAACTCTTTTTAACAAGATCCGTTCCAAACTCTGGAATTCCTAAAGTATCGCAATTAGTAAAAACATCCATCACGTTTTTATCATTAAAACTAACATCATTTTCATCCAAAGGATTCTTTCCAGTTACGCTATAAAACTTTTGTAAAATAGTAGGTTCATCATGACCAAGTATATCAAGTTTTAAGAAAATATTTGATAAAAAACTATATTCAAAATGAGTTGTCTTTCATTCAGAATTAATGTCATCAGCTGGATAATTAAGAGGAGTTGAATCTAAAATTCTATTCTTTGGAGGAACTACTAATAAACCTCCGGGGTGTTGACCAGTTGTTCTCTTTATGCCTTTTAATTGACTAACAACTAATTCTTTAGCTTCTTTTAAACTATCAACTTTATCGCTTCCTAACAACAAATTGCATCAATTTTTTAAATTGAAATTTTCGTTTTGAGCTTTCCTTAATTTTAAATGACCATCTCAAAAATTTTCAGCTGTTTGTTGAGACAACTTATTTATTGTTCCTATTCTAAAAACACAGTCTTCTCCAAGCAAATCTCTTATATAGTTATGAGCAGTTCTTTGATACTCTCCAGAAAAATTAAGATCAATATCAGGAGTTTTCTCACCATTCCAACCAACAAAAGTTTCAAAAGGAAGATCGTGACCTTCTAACTTTAGTCTTCCTTTTTCACAACTAGTACAATTTTTTTCATCTCCAAAATCATAACAAGAAGCATTACTTTCTTCTTCGGTTCTTTTTACTTCTTTTGCAACTTTACAATTGCTACAAATGGTGTAAAGTGGAAGAGGATTTATATCAGTTATATTTAATAAATATGCAAGTAATGAACATCCAACAGATCCTCTAGATCCAACAATGCTTCCATCTTCATGAGCTTTTTTAACAACTTTTCAAGAAAGCCAATAAACAGCAAGATAATTTTTCTTTATTGTTTTTCACTCTCTTTGTATTCTTTCAGAAACAAAATCAGGAATCTTTTTATTAAACATCTTGTTTACTTTTTTTAAACAAAACGACATCAACTCATTTTCATCTTTAAAAGAACTTGGATAACCAATGTGTTTATCAAAAATACTTATTTCATTAATTTCTTCAATTAAATTTTCAGGATTTTTAATTACAATTTCTTCAATTAAATTTTCATCTTGAAGAAATTCTCAATTATCAACGATTTCTTCTCTACTTCTTAAGTGTTGCTCAGGAAGAGAATTAAATCCATCAATTGAATCTAAAGAAGTGGCAAAATAATAAAGGGTGTGTTTGGATCCATTCATTCCTTCATTAGCAACAATAATTTCTTTGATTTTTTTCTGAAATTTATCACAATAATGAACATTATTAACAGCAACAACTTTAACATCTAATTTTTTAGAAGCACTTATTATAGAAAAGAGAGACTTTTTCAAATCATCTAAAGAAATTCTTGACGTTTCTAAAAAATGAGAAAAAGAATCTATTCCTCTGACTTCTATATAATCATAAAACTTAATTTTTTTCTCAATATTAGTACCTAAATTAAAAGTATTAAATAGAGAAAATATTTCTCCATCTGGACCTCCAGTAGAACCAATTAAAAGATTTTCTCTATTTTTTTCAATATCAGATCTGAATAAAAAAGGAAACTTAAAAAAATTATCAACATGCGATATAGTAACTAAATTATAAAGATCAGAAAGTCCCGCTTTATTTTTAGCTAAAACTGTTATTCTTGTTCCAATTCCTCTATTATAAAATTTCTTTTCAATTAAACTTTTAAAATCTTCTCAATAATTAAATTCTTTTTCTTTAGAAATTTTAATTATTTTTTCAAACAAATTTTTAAGTAATAATGAATCATCTAAAGCTCTATGAGTTTGCTTGATTTTATTCTTTCCTTGACTGCTTAACTTTTCTAAACTATATGATTTTTTATTAGGAATTGCTATTCAAGACAAAGGAAGAGTATCGATACCAGGATAAGGAACTTCTTCTTGAAAAATTTGAATTCAAGCTTTATTTAAAAAAGGTAAATCAAATTTAATTAAATTATGAGAAACTAAAACATCTATATTTTTATCTTCTCAATTTTTTCTAACTTCAATTAAAACTTCTTCTAAAGAAAGAGCATTATTTAACTCATCTTTATCTATGTTAGTTATCCTATAAATAACATCGGGGACGTTTTTCTTAGGCTTAATCAAATAATCTTTTTGTTCTATTATTTCTTTATTCTTTCAAATAACATAACCAAAATTTATTATTTCATCATGCATAGAAAAAAGACCTGTTGTTTCTAAATCGAAAGCACAATAAACTATATCTTCAATTTTCTTATCAAATGCTAAATTATGAGATTCTTTGCTTTTATCAAAAAATAAATAAGTTGGAAAATTTTCTTCAATCATTTCAAACTCACAACCATAAACAATCTTCAAATCATTGTTTTTTTTTCTAGCATCTCAAAATTCTGGAAATGATTGAACATTATTATGATCAGTTACTACTAATGATTTGTAATTCTTACCACGAGAACATTCGACATAATCAATCGGACTGCTTATTCCATCAAGATTGCTGAATTTAGTGCGAACACTAAATTCAATTAATTTCAAATTCTCAGAATCCCATTTTTCTTTTAATGAATTTGAATCGAAATCTTTGTTTTCAATTGGATAATCAATTATTCATCTATTAAAAATATTATTATTTTTGAAAGGTTCAAAATTTAAATTACTATCAGATAAATTTAACGAAACTTCATTTTCATTTTTACTTTTTTCTTTTAAATTTTCCAAAATATTTAATTTCTCTTTCTTTTAAATATATAAAATATTTGCTATCTAAACAAGCCTAGTAATCATAAAACAAAAATTGTTTATTTTTATTAAAAATTACTCACATTGATAAATAAATTATATTTATACAATAAATGATTAAAAGATTAGTTAGTTAAAATATTTTTAGTCAAATTTATTAATTCTAAGTAAGATTTTCAATTCTATTTATTAATATTGAATGCAATATTGCTAAACAAAATATAATATTGCTTTTAAAACAAAACTATTGCTTAAAAATTAATTTAAAAAAAATCATCTTAATTAAATTTTTAAAAAGTAAAATGTTTTGAAAATAATCAAAATATCTGAAATTATTTAAAGAAAATTATTAATTTTTTCAAAACTAATTAATTCATTAGTGTTAGAGAAAAATTTGAATTTATAAACTTTTCCTTTTTCTAGATCTAAATCATTTGTGGGCACATTTAAGCACTTCAAATCAAGATTCTTAAGATCAAAACAAGTAATATCTTTATAATATTTCCTAAATGGTAATCTTTTAAACCTAACACTATTAAGCCTACCTATAAACTCAAGTATTTTATTGCTTCTCATATAAATTATTTAAAACTCCTTTTCCAATCAACGTATATATTGGGAAATTAATTTTATTAAACTTAAACAAGTAATTTTCAAATAAACAACTTTTAAAAATAAATTTAGTTATTTACAGGATAATAATGGTTAAAATAATAATCCACATGAAAAAATTAAAAAAAACAAAATTTAATAAAAATTTTTGAAAATTTTAAATCACATAATAAAGAAAAAACAGTCTTTTCTGAATTTAAAATTGATATTAATTGAATTAACTATTATTTGTATAAATCTGGATCTAATTGATCAGAAACTGGAATTAAAAAGAATTTGCTTAGAAAATACTTCATCGCGTAAGTTTCTGCTGAACCTTTCGCTTTCGCTAAATCAGCATTTGAACCAGTTGCTCAAAAATTAAATGCTAATTCTTCATTAGATCCATCCTTGCTCTCTTCGACATTAACAATTTTAATATTTTTTAAATATTTAATTAAGTATTCTTTTTCTTCTTTTTGATATTCTAAAGTTTGATTGTCATCACTTATTAATAATAATAATTTATTCTTTTCTAATAGAGGTTTTAATTTCGTTAAAACTTGAAACTCATTGAAATATTGATACCTTTGAAATTTATTAATTTCATCTTTAATTAAATTTTCAACTTCACATTGAATATTAAATAATTTTTCGTATATTTTCATATATTTTTTTTACTAATAATTTTAACTTTTATTCAAGATAAAATTCGCTAAATCAATAACAGCTTTATCATTCTTTCAATAACTATCTATATTTAAACTTATAGGCATTCCATTCTCTTTTCCAATAGGAATGTTTATTGAAGGACTTCCTGTAAAATTAGCAATTAACAATAAGTTGTCACTTCAATGAGAAGCGTTCATATTATCATTATTAAGAAATGAATCAATTGTTGGCGCGCTACCATTAGTGCCTGGAAAAATTAAAAATTGATGCATTGAAAAAATTTCTTCACTTCATTTTTTTATTATATACCTAAATTGTTTAGCTTTGCTTAAAAATTCATTATCTTTTAAAAAATAATTTCCTATTAAAATTCTCTCTTTTACTCATTTTCCAATAAATTGAGTTCTTTTATTTTCAATCGATTCATTAGAATCATTATGTCCATAAGTTATCCCTTGCAAAGATCCAAGATGACTAACTAACTCACTAGAACACAAAATTAAATATGTTATTTGAAGATTATCTCTTATTCTATCAGGAATTTCAATTTCAATAATTTCATATTTTCCTGAATTTCTAAGAAATTCAATAGTTGATAAATAGACTTGAGAATACTCCTCGCTTAAAAAATTTTCTATTCCTCTAATAATAGCAATTTTTCTCAAATTGCTCTTTATTGAAAATCTTTTCTTTTTCTTTTCAGCTGATAAAGTTACTAAATCTCTATAATCGCTTTTTGCAATGATTTTAAAAACTTTTTCTATTATCGACAAATCAAGAGAAAGTATTCCAACGGTGTCAAATGAAGATGCCATTGGAATTATTCCATATCTTGAAATTAATCCATAAGAAGGCTTGAATCCAATAACTCCACAGTAAGATGCTGGGCGACGCACAGAATCACCAGTGTCATGACCTAAAGTAAAAGGAACTATTTTTGAAGCGACAGCAAAAGCTGATCCAGATGAAGATCCTCCAGATAAATTCTTGCTGTTATGAGGATTTGTAATTTCACCTTCACTAGAAAAAAGACCAGTTCCACCACAAGCAAATTCATCAAGAGTTGTTTTTCCAAGCAATTTATAATCTTTTTCTTTCAACAACTTTATTACAGTTGCATCATCAACAGGGAAAAAAGATGACAAAAATAGTGAAGAAGCTGTTGTTGGAAAATCTTTAGTTCAAAAATTATCCTTAGTCAAAAAAAACTTGCTCTTGTTTTTTGAATTTTCTCAATCTTTTAAATGTTTTTCGTCGCTAAAAAAAATTGGAGCAGAAGAACCCTCCCAATAAAAATTAACAACTTTTAAATCTTCTTTGTTTTTCATAATCAATATTAAAAGTAAAAAAAAATAATTTTTAAAATAGAAAATCATTTATGCTTAAAAATTATTAAAAGAATAAATTGATAAAAAATTATATTTAATAAATTACTTACTTAAAACTAGTTTTAAAGTTTTTTTTTTTACAAAAATTGATAATAAGTAAATAACATAAAAATATTAACCTATGCATTTTCAAATTTTTAATGATAATAATATATGAATAAAAATAGAAATTTAAATCATTTTAATTATTTAATCAAAAAAAGTTGTATCCATTTAAAGAAAATATGATGAAATAAAAATAAATTTACTAGCTATTAATTGATAAAAAATCAAATTCTTTACTTATTTTATTAAGTTTTTTGCTCATTTTTCATATTATATAAGATGCATAGATTATTGGTATTACGTAACAAATATAAAAAAAAGTACTTTCTGAAACTTTACTTAACTCTTTTTTAATTCATACTAAAACTTCTGATGACTTTGCATCTACCACTTTTATTATAAAAGAAGGAATAACCAAAATTCCAAATTTTTTAAAAGTTTCTTTAAAAAGTTCATTAGCTTCTTGGGCGCTTTTTAATAAAAATTTCTTATCTTCTTCTTTTATATTTGAAATTTCAACCTTTGTTGAAAATCTTTGTAAAGGAGTCTTTAAATAAGAAGCTATTATGCTATCTGATATAAACAAAATTCCCAATAAAGTTCCTGCCGCTATACTAGTCATTTTTTTATTAGTTTCGCAAAACTTAGAAACCTCAACAACAAAATCTTTATTGTTTAAAAAAATCTTATACAAAATAAAAATAAAAACATAAACAAGAGAGAAAAAATACACATTAAATTTTCAACTGCTAAACTTACCCTTTAAATCTTTTATCAATTCTTTATCTTTATTTTTTAAAATTTTACTCATTTGAAATGTAACTCACTAAATTATTTATTTTTCACTAACTATTTCTTCACTCAAAGAAGCTCTAGAGATTAGTAATTGCTCTAATTTTTCAACCTTTTGCTCTAATTCTTTAATTTTTTCAATACTTTTACTAAATTCATCAATGTTATCATAAAAAATAATTTCTCTCGAACTTCTTCTTTCTGACTCTGTTAACAAACGATTAACTTCTTTTTCTATTGAATCATTAAAATCTTCGCAATTCAAAAATTCTATATGAAAATAATTATCTGTAAAAAAATATCTATTACCTTCATTATCATCATATTGTTCTAAAGAATTATTAGGAGTGGCAGGCTTAAAAATTATCTTCATTTTAGCATCTTTATTTTGTTTAGATATATTTTCAATAAAATCATTAATTTTACTTTCATAGAAATATAGTGGATATTTTCCCTTAGATAGTTTAATTATTACATTTTTTCCTCTTACTTTTGGATCGAAAGTTCCAACACACTCTTCACCACTATTGTAAAAGTTAAAATGCGCATTATTAAAAATTATATTAATTTTTTCTCCTTCATTAGTAAGATTAACTGAAATTGGATTTTCTACAATTTGATAATCTTTTTCTTTGATCAAATCATAATTATTTTTTATTTTAAAAGTTCTTTTTGTGCTATTTTCCATGAGGCGTATCTTTTTTGATATTTTAATAAATAAATTATTTTGCTTTTTTAAATTTTTAAAAATTTTATCAATATATAATTAAAAATATAATATAAAATAATAAAAAACATTAACTTATTTTTAATATATTATTTTTAATTACAAAAATTAATAAAAAAATCAAAAACAAAAAACTAATTCACTTTTCATATAAAAAAACAAAATTATTTACTTTATAAAGTTAACTTAAAATCAAATAATTTTGATATATTATATTAAATATTAAATTTAAATATTTACAATAATTCAATAAAAAGCAATGTTTTAAAAATTATTAAATCAATTAACAAATTTATTTTAATATAGTAATCTTTTTTTAAGGAGAAATAAATGAAAAAATGAAATTTTGAAACAAACTTTATTCAAAATAAAGAGAACAAAAATAAACTGGATCTAAATGAAAATAGCGAAACAATTAACAAAGAAGAAGATTATTTAAAAACTCATTTAAATTACATAGAAGTTACAAAAAATTATGAAATAGAAAGTAAAAATGAAAAAAGAAAATCTCAAGAAATAAATGAAAAAAGCGAATTAAATATTTTGCTTTTTAAAAACAGATTAAAAAATTCTAAAAAAAAGACAAAATTAAAAAACTTAGAATTATTAAAACTAAGAAATAAAGTTGTCAAATTAGAAAATAAATTAAAAAAAAATATTAAAAATCAAGAAAAATTAAGAAATAAAAATTTTGAAATAGAAAATAAATTAATAAAATCATCAAAATTTGAATTTAAAAAGAAAGAAACATTTTTACCAATTTTTTTTTT
This sequence comes from Mycoplasmataceae bacterium, assembly GCA_031673075.1. GTDB lineage: Bacteria > Bacillota_I > Bacilli_A > Mycoplasmatales > CGIF01 > CGIF01. The sequence continues at coordinate 45,875 of CP125276.1, forward strand.
AATATTTTTTCTTATTATGTATCTTTGCAAAATTTACACAAAAATATTAAAGAAATTTAAGAAAAATAATAAATAAACTTTTATTAGTCGTTTTTATATTAAAGCAACAAACATCAATTAAATTTAAACTTCAATTTTAAAAAAATAATGTTTTAAAATTTACTTAAGTAAAGAAATTTTAAAAAATGTGAAATAAAAGTAATAAAGATGAAATTACAAATGAAAATGTAATTTCATCTTTCAAAGACGGAGAAGAGTTTAACGAAATAAAAATTGAAGAGGATTTTGAGAATGAAAAGAGAAAATCTCTTTGATTGCAAAGCGAACTTGAAAGAAAAATTGAAGAGCAAAAAAATAATGAAGCAACTATAATTTTTCTCAAAAATAAAATAATTGAATTAAAAGGAATTACTTCAAAATATCCATCAACAATATACCCATCATCAACAATAAAAGGAATTGATTATAAATTGAAAAACTCTGAAGAAAGAATTATTGGTGAATTAAAAGAGCTTAAAATAGAATTGACAACTACTATAAATAATTCAAGACAAAAAGAAAACTATACAGAAATTTTGTTTTTCTTAAACTCAATAATATTAATAATATTAATTGCTTACCTATCAAATTTATTCTCAAAATTAATAAAAACTGATAAAGAAAAAAGTGAAAATAATTAGAAGCTTTTGTTTTATTTATCTATTTTTGAAACAAATTGATTATTTTTTATATAAAATCTTCATGGTTTATCAATATATTCACCTACATTACCAATATTAACTCTCTTTGATTCTACAATTTGAGAATAATCAATATCTAAATCATCTTCTAATCAAATTTCATCACTTGTAATTAAATTAATATCATTAAGTTTTGTGCTTAGTTGAAGAAATCTACATAACTTTCCAGGGCCATTAGTATGAATTTCTTTTTTTTCAAGTTTAAAATTAAAATTTTTATATTCAATTGGTTCCAAAGCTCTAATTAAAACTGATTGAGGATCATTATCAGGAGCTGATACAATGTTAAAACAGTAGTACATTCCATAAATTAAATATATATAAGTAAATCCTCCTTGTCTATACATAGGAGTTGCCTTTCCTCTTTGTCTATTTTTCTTATGAGAATGACAAGCTTCATCATCTAAACCTAAATAAGCTTCTACTTCAACAATTCTAAATCTAAATATTTTATCGTTAATTTTTCTAGCAATAATTTTTCCTAGTAATTTTTTAGAAAGAAGTAATGCATCAACAGAAAAAAAACTAGAATCTATTATTCTCTTATTGTTCATTTCAATATTAAAGCTAAACTAACACATTTATGCATCTTGAACATTTTAAATCTTCTAAAATCTCAAATTTTCAACACCTTGAACATTTTTCTCTTTGCGTTTTTTCAATATCAATTGAAAATTCATCAGATTTGTTTAAATAAACTTCAGATACTAAAAACAAACCATTTAAATCGTTTAATGATTTTAAATAATTAAATTGATTTTCATCAGAAACACTAATATTAATTTTTGCTTGAGAATTAACCTCAATAATTTTATTTTGTCGAGAATTTTCCAAACAACGGAAAACTTCTTTTCTCAAAGAAATAAGATACTTTTCTACATCACTTTCAATTTTCTTTACTGAATTTTCTAAAACAAAAGCTGGATCTGAAGGATATTCCAAAAGATGAACACTTTCTTTATTGAAAAATTCAGAAAATTCTAAATTGACAACTTGATAAATTTCTTCAGCTAAAAAAGGAAGAATTGGAGAAATTATCTTTAATAAATATTGAAGTATGAAGTAAAGAGTAATTACTATTTGTTTTCTTCTATTGCTATCCAACTTATCACAATAAAGACTATCTTTAATTATTTCAAAATAAAAAGTGCTAAGCTTATTCACACAGAAACTATTTAAAGAGTTATAAACGTTGTTAAATTTATAATCTAAATAATCATCTTTGCTGTCTAAAACAATTTGTCATAAATTAGAAAGAACATAATAATCAACATCAGAAAGATTTTCTTTTAAATCTTCTTCTGATTTTATTATTTCATCAATACTATGAAGATTACCAATAATAAATCTTAATGTATTTCTTATTTTTTGATAACTATCATTGATGCCTTTTAAAATATCTTCACTAATTTTTGTTTCTTTAGTAAAATCTACACTAGAAACTCATAATCTTAATGTGTCAATTCCAAATTTATTTATAACTTGTAGGGGATCAATTATGTTTCCTAATGATTTAGACATTTTTTTACCATTGCTATCAACAGTAAATCCATGAGAAACAACTTTTCTGTAAGGAGGAAGATTTTTAACGATTGTTGAAATAATTAAAGAGGAATTAAATCAACCTCTAAATTGATCCTTGCCTTCTAAGTATAAATCTGCTGGTCAATTACCACTTTTTTCAAGAACTGAAATATGAGACACTCCACTATCAAACCAAACATCTAGAGTATCTTTTTCCAATATAAAATCATTAGGTAAAACATTCGAAAATTTAGACCTTATAATTTCTTCAGCGCCGCTTTGAAATCAAAAATCAGAACCTTCTTTTTCAACTAAATCAGCAACATAATCAACAATTTCAGGAATAATAACAGATTTGCCATTAATTCTAATAGAAGGAATTGGAACTCCTCATTTTCTCTGACGAGAAATACATCAATCATCACGATTATTTATAAATGAAATCATTTTCTCTTTAGAATGAGAAGGAATTCACTCAACTTTTTCTATATTATCAAGAATTTGATTTCTAATGACAACTAAATTTATAAATCACTGTTCAGTCAAACGATAAACAAGAGGTGATTTATCTCTTCAATCATGAGGAAAACTATGAATAAATTTATCTGTTTTAGCAATAATTCCTCTTTTGTTAAGATCATCAATAATTCATTTATTTGCTTTTTGATAAAACATTCCAATTAGTTCAGGAAAAATTATTTCATTAGTAAATTTACCATTTTCATCTAAAATTGAAAAAACAGTTAAATTTTCTTTTTTTGCCAAAACAAAATCATCTGGTCCACAAGCAGGAGCTATATGAAGAATTCCAGTTCCTTCTAATTCAGAAACAAGATCACTACCATCAACAATATAAAAACTACTTTTACTAGAATCTTGATATGGATTTTCATAATGCAAACCAATTAATTCACTTCCATAAAAACAATTCTTAACTACCAATTCTTCATTAGTTCATTTCTTAATTTTATCAAAAAAACTTTCTGCTAAAATTAAATTCTCACCTAAAAAGTCAATTAATAAATATTTAGTATCAGTCTTAACTCCAACCAGCATATTAGCAGGAATAGTTCAAGGTTGAGTTGTTCAAATTAAAAGCTTTAAATTTTCTTCCCCAAAAGCCTTTTCTTTCAATGTTAATTTAAAAAAAGTAGAATTATCTTCTCTATCTAAATATTCAACTTCATTCTCAGCAAGAGCTGTTTTATGAGACCAAGATCAATAAATAGGTCTTAATCCTCTATGAATAATTTCTTTTCTTGACAAATCGGCCAAAACTCTAATTTGAGTTGCTTCATATTCTTTATCTTGAGTAGAATAGTAATTATCATAATCAGTAAATAGTCCTAAATTTTTTAATTGATTCTTTTGTAAATCAATCTGCTCAAGAGCATATTTACTACATTCTTTTCTAATTTCGCTCTCATCAATTTTTTGTTTCATATTTAAAACTTTAAATTCAATTGGCAATCCATGAGTATCCCAACCAAGAATAAAAGGAGTTTGAAAACCCAAAGAATTATGAAATCTTAAAACTATATCTTTTAATATTCGATTAACAGAGTGTCCAAGATGAATAGATCCATTTGAATAAGGAGGTCCATCGTGAACAATAAATTTTCCATTTTTATCTTTATTTAAATCTAAGGATTTTTGATATATTTTTCCTTCTTCTCAAAATTTAATTATTCTTAATCTAGTTTCTTCCTTATTTCTAAGGCTGAAGTCAGTTTTTGGTAATAAAAGCGTGCTTTTTAATTCTTTATCTTTATTGTTCATTTTTATTTCTTTCAAATTAATAAATTAATTACTTTTTTTTATTGTATTTTTATTTCTTTAAAATATTCACAAGAAGTGAAAATTGAATATAAAGTAATAAAAAATAGGAAAATAAAACTAATTACTTCTTTATCTATTGAAAGAAGATTAGTTTTAAAAATATTTGACGTTAGAAAATTTAAAATTAATAAATTTCCATAAAGAAGAATGAAAAAAATAAGAAGTGAAAAAAACAAATTAATAAATTTTAATGACTTATTTTTTAGGTTTAATTTAATTATTAATTTTCTCAATTTAAAAACAAAAATTGATAAAAGATAAACAAATATATAGGAAGTTATAAAAACAATCAAATACGAAATAATTTTTAAAAAATTAAAATCAAGTCCTCTTCCAAATAAATTTTTAATATAAATTGAATTAAAAATAATTTCGCTTTTTCTATTAATAGTTGAAACAAATCGAGAATTTGAAAACTTATTATTTAAAAAAAAAAATATAGAACTATTATCTATTATACTAATAAAATCAAAAATAACTGCGAAAATTGGAAATTTGATAAAAATTAGTTTCCACATTTTCCTTTTATCAAATTTTGCCATATATTATTAACTACTACTTCTCCTATTTTCCTAATTTAATTATTATATATGAAATGATATTTATATATGAATTATATTCAAATATTAAATATTAATACAGATTTAACATATTAAGCTTTTTTTATATATAATGCTATTAAAGTGAAAATATTTTTTAATTACTTATTAATTTAAATGAATTTATTAAATAAATTTCATAGAAATAAAATTAACTAAAACAATAGTGAAATTTCTTTCTCGTTTAAAAGCTTTAAACAGTTAACTAACTTGTCAATATCTGATTTATCATTATAAATCGCTAAAGAAACTCTTGTTGCCGAACTAACACCGATTAATTCCTTTAAAAATGGTGAACAAAAACTTCCACCTCTAACGAAAATATTGTTTTTTGCAAGATAGTTTGAAACATCATGAGAATGAAAATTTAAAATATTAAAAAGTATAATGCTGCTTGAAAAATCTTTATTATAAATAACAATATTCTTTATTTCGCTCAATCTTTTTACTGCATAATTTCTTAGATTTTTTTCTTTAATTAATTGTTTAGACCAGTCTAAATTATTTAAAAATATAAAAACTTCTCTTAGTCCAAATAATTGAGATAATGGTAAGGTTCCTACTTCAAATTTGCTGTAAGTTAAAGAATTCTCCGAATTTTTATCAATAATTTCTAAAGGAGATTGGTCTTTGCCACCACCTCATAATAAATGAGGGATTTTTTTTTCGCTGTCTTTTTTTACTCAAAGAACACCGATTCCAGTAGGTCCATATAATTTATGAGCAGAAAAAACTAAAGCATCAATTCCTCAATCTTTAACATCAATTTTTTCATGAGCTATACTTTGACAAACATCAATAATAACAAAACAATTTGGATTTTTTTCTTTAATTAATTTAGTTATCTTTTTAACATCATTAATAACTCCTAAATTATTAGAAATATGAGAAAAACTAACAATTTTAGTATTATTTTCAACATTTTTAATAATGTAATTTTCATTAATTGTAAAATCATCATTCAAAAGTAAATATTTTAATTTTGAACCCGTTTTTTTGCAAGCCGACATTCAAGGATAAACATTCGAACTATGCTCCAATTTAGTAATAAAAATTGAATCTTTTTTATTCAAAATTTGAGAAAAACTCAACGACAAAAGATTAAGAGAATAAGTTGTAGATGGAGTAAATATTACTTCTTCATATTCACAATTTATCCAATTTGATACAAACGATCTTGTTTCATCAATATTTTTTTTTAATTCAAAATGAAAATTATTATTAGAAAAACTATGAGGGTTAAGAGAAAAATTCTTATAATAGTCAATGGTTGATTTAATAACACTTTTGATTTTTAGTGAAGTTGCAGCATTATCCAAATAAACATTTTGTTTATTTGTTTTTAAAGTAGGGAAATATTTTTTCATAATTTAGAAGTGTTAAAATCGTCAATGTTTTGCAAAAAACATATAATATTATGTAAATTTTAAATTTTATTTTCAATTATAAATATTAAAATATAAATTTAAAATAACAAATGAAAATTTCAAAAGAAGATATAATGAAAAAAAAAGAATATTTAAAATTCTTAACAAAAAATATTATTAAATTAAATAATAAACAAAAAGCATTAAAAAGACAATTATCAATTAACGAGAAAAAAGAAAACAATTATATTGAAGAAAAAGAAGAAGTTTTTAAATGATTGAAAAAAAATAAAGAATCACAAATTTAAAAACTGAAAGTAAGTGCTGATTTTACCTAGTAGGAAATGGATCTTTTAGCTTTTTTATATTTTTATTATTATAATTAAAATACGATTCAGAATCAATTCATTTCAATATTTTTTCAGAATATCGACTTTTCTTATCTCCTTTTTTTATGAGAAATATTTTTGCTCTTTTTACTTCTAATAAATTAAATATATCAATTTCTTTTAATTTAAAATTTTTAACTATTGGTGAAAAAATTATTCAAAAAACAAAAAATAGTAAGAAAGAAAATATTAAAAAAATTTCAAAATTTCTAACTAAATTTTTGTTATTAAAAAATTCTAATAATTTATTTATAACGACATCTATCATACTTTCAAAATTTACCAACAAAATATATTTTTTATAATTAAATATAATATATTTAAAGTTTAAAATTAATTAAATGTTAGTTTTTTAACCCTCTATTATAAATTGAATATTTTATTTTTAAAATATTAATTTAATATTCATATTTTGATAATATAAATTTAATTTTTTAATCTCATTTTTATTAATAATTTATTAAATTTTTTATTATGCGAAAAAATAAAATCGTTTATTATTTTAATATGTTTACAAATTACTTTTTATATACAATAAACATTGAATTTATTTTCATTAAAAATAATTTAATTATTTTTAATAAATATAATATAAAATAGCAATTTATAAAAAAAATTATAATTATTGTTTAATAACAATGGAAAAAAGATATATGAAAAGCGTTATAATTGCAATAATTTTAAATAACACTTAATTCAGTAATTTTTTTATTACAAATGATTAATAATTTATCATTTCAAGAAGAAATAATATCTTCTATGTTTTTCTTAACTTTTTTTTCTTGATCAGAAGAAAGACTTTTTGAAGATTTAATTTCATTTAATACTTTTTGTCTACTATTCCTAAAGGAAATTTTTGCATTTTCAAAGCTTTCTTTGCATTTTTTAATTAATTGTCTTCTAATTTCTTCAGTCATTGGCGCAAGAGAAAAATAAATAACTTCGCCATTTGTTCTATCAAGTCTATATCCTAATTCTGCATCCAATAAAGCTTTAGTTATAAATTGAACATCTTTCTTATTAAAAGAAGTAACAACCAACTCCCTAGCAGATGAAGACCTTAAACTTGCCAAACCAGATAATTTTGATTTTCCATCTAATAAATTTACTGTTATATTTCTTAAAAAATCAATTGATATTCTGTTACTTCTAATCCCTTCAAGATTGTTAATAAAAGAAGATTCATCTTTAAATAGAAGTTCTTCGATTTTTTTATTCCAAATTTGTGTATCGTTCATATTGTTTTTTCTAAAAGTTTTTGTATTTTTTATTCGTTAATATTAATTTTAATCAAATATAAAAAATATACATACAAATTTTTATTATGTTTTTTATATTTGATTTATAATATTAATTTTATTTTCTAGCTTTTTTTACATTAAAATAATCTTCCGGATTAAATTGCACTTAAACATTAAATTTAAATGAAAAGATAATGTTTAAGTGCAATTTAAACAATTATTTTAAAAAAAGAAAGAAAGTCAACTATTTAAAGAATTTTGAACATGGAAAATAAAAAAAAATATAATTTTGAAAAATTTAAAAACTGATTAAAATCAAATGAATGATTATTAGATTACAACAATTGTTCTCAAAATTTAAAACCTTTGCACAATTATATTGTAAAAGTTAATGAAAATGAATGAAAAAAAAACATTTCCAATGAATCTAATAAAATTGTTGAAGAAATAAACAATATATTTGGATTAAAAGAATATAAATCAGAATTAATTTATAATTCATTTGAATTAGAAATAATTAAAAAATGAATAGAAGTTTTAGATAATAGTAATAATTCACAAGAATTACAATTTCAATTAGATATGTAAATATTAAAAATCTAATCTAGAATTATAAATTAATTCCATATATGTTCATAACTTGCTGTTAAAACAAACGAATCTCAATAACTAAATTCATTTTTTGATGCTTGATAAATAGGTTCTCCGCCTCCAAAAAACGTGGAAAATAAAATTGAATTTGTTTTTACAATATTTGAATCTCGAAAAACAAACTGATTTGTACTAACAACACTATTTCCATTAATAAATACTTGCAGCGTTCCATCTTGTTTGCCAATTTTATTCATTTTAACAATTTGTGTTAAATTAGTTCACTTGCCTGCTATAGTATTGAACAAACCTCCTCTTCCAATAGAAACTCCGCTATTAGAATTACACTGATTTAAAGATCCATTTGATATTTTTATAAAAGGAATATCAACTTTTTTCAAACCATTAAATTTGCCACACATATAACTCATTAACGGTTTAGAAACATATGGAAAAATTTCCAAATCTCCTGATGAACGTCACATATATCTTGTAGAATAACAATTTGTTTTTGTTTCCACACCAGTGCATTTTCCCTCTCCTCCATACAAACCAGGAAGTTTACCTCCATTAACTCAATCAAATGATTTTTCAAACATAAATTTATATTCTAATCTAACATATGCATCGTCATCAAATTCAGATAAAAATCTTGGTGAAGAAATGAATTGAGCACCTCCATAGTCTGAATGGCCGGGCCAATCAAGACCAAAAGATCCTTTTGGATATGTAACTCTCATAACTTTTTTAGATGATAAAGGATCTTTATAAGTATCTATTTGACTAGCATTTATCATGTATTTATTGGCGTTTCATAATTCTCAATTTATTGGATCTGATCAATTTTCAAATCGCCATTCAAATGTTTTATTTTTTATAGATTTATCTTTGTTTTTTTTATAAAAAAAGACAAAAAATATTATAATAATCATTGTTATAATAGTTATAATGACAGCAAAAATTAACCTTTGTAAATTATTTTTTAAAAATCGTATATATTGCATACTTAAAGTGTAAGATAAAATTGTTTAATATTAAAATTAAATTTTATTTCTTTAAAACAAATAGAAATAAAGAAAATTTGTTTTATAAAAAAACATTAAAATCACAAAAACTTTCTTCTATATTTTCATTATAAACAATTAAATCTTTGTCTTTTAACTCTTTAATATGATTACAATTCATTAAACATAATTCATCACATTTTTCCTCTTCCTCTACTAAACAAATAACGTTTTCTTTATAATTATCCTTAAGATATTTATTTTCATCTAAATGTAAAAAATCTAACAAATTTGTTTTTGTTGTATAAAAAACCGTAAAGCTTTTGTCAACTAGGTCTTTGTAATACAATTCTTGATATTTACTCAATGATTCAAACTCATTATTCAATCAAATTGAAAAAATTCCATACTTACTAAACAAAAGAAAGAAAAGATCGTTATAAGTAAAAAATGAATTAAATTGATCATGATCTCTTTTATCTCTTAATTCTATAATTTTTAAAATGTTTAAGTTAATATTTATCAAATCTTTAATTTTTTCTAATTCTAATAAATAATTATTATTATTTACCAACTGAGAATTTGAATTTTTTCATTTTTTTACTGATATTCTACTTAAATTTTCTCTTGAAAACATTCATTCAAAAAAATAATTTTTTTTTACAGATTTATAATCAATAAATCCAGAAGAAATTTTTCTTAATACGCAATTTGATAAAAACTTATTGTCACTAATTTCAATATTTTTTTGATGCTCAACAAAAGTCTTATCTGGTAAATATTCAAGGTAACTTTTTATGTAAGTGTTATCAAAAGAAATTGTTTCTAATGAATTAAGATTACTTATATTCATTAAAGATCCATTAGCTTTTGTGTCAGAAATATGAATAGACTCTATTTTTTTTAATCCTGAAAAAATCTCAATATCAAATTCAAAAAACGGACTTCCTTCAATAGCAATATTTGTTAAATAATTTGGATTAAGACATTTGAAATCAAATAACTCAAGATTTTTCAATTGTCTAAAATTAATAGATCCTATTTTATTTTCTTTATTTAATAATATTTTAAATATACTTAATCTATCAAGAAAAATAGTTTCTAAACTTTCAAATTTAGATAAATTTAAAATAAAATTTTTATCTTCATCGTGATAATACCCATCAATATTAAAATTTTCAATATTAATGTAAAAATTTTTTAAATTTTTTCTTCACTTGTCAAATCTTAATCTGAAAACTTCTCTTTTTAGTATAATATTGTGTTCATTAAAAAATTTATTTCAATCTACATTATAAACAGATTGAAATAAATTTTCAATTCTAATTTCATGTAATAAACAACTATCATTGAAATTGTTTGTTTCAAAACATTTTTCTTTAAATAAAACTTCTTCCTCAAAAGAAACGCTTATATCTAATAATCCATTTTCTCTAATAAATTCAACTTGATTTATATCTGAAGATAAAAAACTTTCAGTATCATTAACCATAATTATGTTTTTTTTAATTCCTTTTTTCTTTTCATTAACGGAAATTAATTTTACATACTGATAAGTTTCTTTTTTCTTTTAATGTAAGAAAAAATTAAATATAAAAATATTCATTGAAACTTATATATAAAAATAACAATTCATAAATAATTGAAACATTAAAAGAATATTAAAATAGATAAATTTTAATTATTAAAAAATTTAATTTGGATATTTTTCAATCTAACTTCGAATAGAGTAAATTTAAACAATTGTTTTAAAATTAAATTTCAAATTTAAATAATTTTTTTTGCTCATTTGGAATTATAAAAAATGTTTAATTATTTAAAAATAATCTCCATAAAGCTTGGTTTTTAAAGTGGATCAAGGATTTCTATAAAAAATGTTTAGTCCCTCTATTTTTTTAATTATCAAAGGTTGTCAAGGAATAAAAATTGTTGCACATTCAAATGAATTTTCATTATTTATAAAAAAAATTTCACTTCCTTTTTTAATTTTATCTCCTTCTTTAAATCGAAATAAAACATTAAAATTTTCATTTTCAGACAATAACAAATCATCTTTAAGCTTAATTCTTAAAATTATCTGCAACCCACAAATATTAGAAATCAAAACCGTGTTTTTATCAAAAAAAATTTTCAATATTCTACCAGAAATTGGACTTTTTATAGAAGAAACTTCTTTAATTTTAAAAAAATGATAAGTTTTGCCTAACAAATAATCGTCATCTTCTTGAAAATTACCATCAATCAAAGGACTTTTTAATTCACATTTGATATTGAGAACTCAAGATAAAAAAATTAAAAAATTTCTATAAAAATTAACTAATTTTTTTGAACTGAAATTTTTTTGATAAAATTTGATAATCTTTTTTCTATTTCAAAAATCATTAAATTTTTGCATAATTCTTCTAGATCTCCATCTATAATCGTGTTTAATTTATTTAAATTTAAATTTATTCTATGATCAGTCAAACGATTTTGAGGATAATTATAAGTTCTAATTTTCTCAGCTCTCTCTGAATTTCCAATTGCCGAAGATCTAATATTTCCCAATTCATTTTCTTGATCATTTTTATATTTTTCAAACAAACGACTCTTCAAAATAAACAAAGCTTTGTCTTTATTATCATGTTGACTTCTTCCATCTTGAGAAGTTGCAACTATTCCTGTTGGAATATGAGTTATTCTTATAGCAGAGTCAGTTGTATTAACATGTTGACCACCAGCTCCACCAGATCTATAAGTATCTATTCTAAGATCTTTAGTTTCTATTTTTACTGCAACATCATTTATTTCAGGTAAAACAACAACACTAACAGTTGAAGTTTGTAATCTTCCTTTGCTTTCTGTTATAGGAATCCTCTGAACACGATGAACACCAGATTCATTTCTTAATCATTGAAAAGCCTTATCGCCCTTGACTAAAAACGAAATAAAAGAAAAATTTCCTAAAGAATCAGATCTACTCTCAACGATTTCTAATTTTCAACCTTTTCTATCAGAAAATCTATAATACATTTGATATAAATCTCTTACGAACAAACCAGCTTCTATTCCACCAGCTCCAGGTCTAATCTCAACTAAACAGTTATTTCTAACGCCTTCTTCTTCAATTATAATATCTTTAGACTTCTCTATCAATTCTTTTTCACTAATTATTAACAAGTCAAGCTCTCTTTTTAAAATTTCTTTTTCAGAATCTTCTGAAATTTCTTCAATCAGATCTTTATATTCTTTAATCTCACTAATTAAAATATCTCTACTTTTTTTCAAAGAATATAATGACTTTAGCTTGTTGTTTTTTTCTTTATCGCTATTAAAACTAATGTTTTCTTTCTTTTTTAAATATATAATTTCTGCATCATTTAAAAGATTAATTATTTCAATTTTTAATTTTTCCTCGTTTTCTTTATTCATTCTTTTAAATTATTTTCTTTCTTTCTAAAATAAATTCAAATATTTCTTTTTACAATCTTGACTAATTTATTAAATTTTAATTATTAATAATTAAAAATTATATTATTAAAATTTCCTCTTATTAATAAATTTACCAAAAAAATATTATAAAAATTTGTAATCGTTGACTTAAAAAAAGAAAAATTTCCTTGCTAATAAAACCCAAATGAGTTATTTAATGGCTTCTTTTAATGACTTATTAGATTTAAAACTAGGTGATTTAGAAGCTTTAATTTCCATTGCTTCGCCAGTTTTTGGATTTCTTCCAATTCTAGCTGAACGATTAGTAACAGAAAATTTTCCGAATTTCGGTAAAATTACTTCTCCTCCTAAACGAAGAGTTTCAGCAATTGTTAATAAAAAAGCATCTAAAACTTTTTCTGATTCTCTTCTATTAACTTTTGACTTTAATGAAATTAAATCAATTAATTGAGACTTATTCATATTTTTATATTAGCTTTCCTTAATAATTATATTATCATTTGATTTGATTTTGACAATTAATTGAATAATCAATAAATTAAATTCAAATAAAAGAAAACAATTAATCTAAAAAATTAATTAACATTTCTTTTAATTTTAATTGCAAATCACTATATTCTTTTTGAAAAAGATTATTGCTTTCAGAAAAAAATGCTTCTTGTGGATTTTGTGGAAGATAAACTCTTATTGCAAGCATACTTCTTATCTTATTCAGAGATTCTAAATAATTTGCTCAAAAAATATCAATCTCTTCAACAATAATTTTTTTTAGCTTATCTTGATAATTAAGAACAATGTTTAAGACATCTTCGGATAATTTTATATTTAATATAAGTTCAAAAACTTCATCAGCTTTTAAAATACTCTCACGATAATCATAAATCAATTTACGTTGTTTATTTATCAATAAATCATAGTTTAGAATGTATTGTCTGTTAGAAGAATTTAAATTTCTAATAGATTCCTGAGGCTCTGCAATTAAAATGTCGAAAAGTTTATTATTAATGGGTTTGTCAAAAATTTCTGAAGCATTATCTTTTCCTAGCATGTTTTCTATTTTCTCTTTAATTTCAAAATTTTTTAACAAATCATCTTCAAAAGATACATAAAATTGCGTAGTTCCTGGATTTCCCTGTCTACCACCTCTTCCTTGAAACTGATTATCTAGTCTTCTACTGGAATTTCTTCCAAGTCCAATTATAAATAAACCGCCTTTGCTAACGCTTTCATTACTAACAATAATATCAGTTCCTCTACCAGCCATGTTTGTAGCAATAGTTAAAGCTCCAACTTGACCAGCTTTTTCTATTATTTTAGCTTCTTCGCGATGATTAATAGCATTAAGCTTAGAATGCTTAATCTTTAAAAGTTTTAACAATCTTGAAAGATACTCAGATGCTTCCAAACTTGGAGATCCAATTAATAATGGTCTCCTTAAAGTTTGATAATTGTTCTTAATAAATTTGATTACAGCTTCATATTTTTTTCTCTTGGTTAAAAATACTAGATCGCTTAAATCTTTTCTAATTGATTTCTTATAAGGATCAATAGTTACTACTTCCATTCCATAAACTTGTCGGAACTCATCAGCTTCACTTTTAGCTGTGCCTGTCATTCCAGAAATTTTTGTAAACAATCTAAAAAAATTTTGATAAGTTATAGTTGCAACAGATTTACCACGAGGACTTATAGTTAAATTTTCCTTCACTTCAATAGCTTGATGAATACCAGAACTATAAACTCTCTGAGGAACCAACCTACCAGTTGAACTATCAATTATAACAATTTTGTTCTTTTCTTTATCTACTATGTATTCTACGCCCTTTTTGTAGAAATATAAAGCTTTTAAACAATTAAAAAGTAAAAAATTATTCTCTTGATTAGAAAAATCAAAAATATTATTTACTCGATAAAAATGATCAACTTTAATTATACCTAATTCAGTTAATCAAATATTTTTTTCTTTTTCATCAACTTCATAATCTTTATTTCTTTCCAATTTATTAGCAAGAATCATAGATTCAGAATATTTTTTTTGCTCAACTTCAATGATATCGCTATTCTTAAGATTTTGAGAAATTATTAAAGGGTTTTGAGCTTCATCTATAAGAATGGAATCAATTTCATCAATTAAAACATAATCAAAATTCATGTCAATTTTTTCATCATAAGATTTAATCAAATTGTTTTTCAAATAATCAAAGCCTAATTCTCCACTTGTAGTGTAAATTATTTTACATTTTTCGTAAATTTCTTTTTTTTCAGATCTACTATACTTATTAAGGTTAACAGCAGAAGTTAAATCAAAAAAATCAAAAATTGGCTTTGCTAATTCTCAATCTCTACCAGCCAAATATTCATTTACAGTAACAACATAAACAGAATTACCCAATAAAGCATTTAAACAAACAGGAAGAAGACCAGTTAAAGTTTTTCCCTCCCCAGTATTCATCTGAGCAATATTTCCATTGTGAAGAACTATTCCTCCAAAAATTTGAGTTGGAAATAAAGACAGTCCAGTTTTTCTAAAAATTACTTCTTTGACTAAAGCATAAACTGGAATTAAAAATTTATTAAAATCTTTATCAATTTCATTATTATTTTTACTTTTATCAATTTCTATCTTTACACGAATTTCATTAATTTTATCTTTTAACTGATTTTCATTTAAAATAGAAAAATCAGAACTTAATTTCAAAATACTCTTCCTAATTGAAGAATAAATTCTTAAAGTATTTTTTTCTCATAAATAATGAAACATTAAACAAACAAACCTCTCAATAAATTAAAAATATTACCAAATTATTAATTAAATATGACAAAAAAATTATAAATTTTAACCAATATTTTCGTTCTTTTATCTTTTTATATTTAATTCATTAAGAATCAAATCTTGGATAGAGAACATTATTTTTTCTTCATCCTCACTTTCATGATCATATCCTAACAAATGAAGTAAACCATGAAGGAATAAAAAGCATAATTCTCTTTTTAGTGAATGTTCATATTTAATTGCTTGTTCTTGTGCAATTGAATAACAAATAACGATGTCTCCTAAATAATCATTGACAAAATTAACATCACATTTAAAAGACAAAACATCAGTTTCTTTATCTTTTTTTCGATAAATTTTATTTAATTCTTTTATTTCATTTTTAGTAACAAAAGAAACTCCAGCAGAAATTTTTTTTTCCTCATTACCAAAAACATTAATTATAGAAAGATTAAAAATATTTAAAAAGTCATTTTTAATTCCAATTAAAGGATATCTATGACTATTGACTATTGTTAACATAAATTAATTTATTAACATAGATATATTATAATCCATGATTAAGATTACAAAAAATCATAGATATTTAATCTATTCTCTTACTTTTTTTCTTATTAAAGTAAAGTTTTTTTCTAAGTTTTCTTTTAACGGGAGAAGTGATTTTTTGAAAAAAAATCATTGACTTTTCAGCTTGCTCGCCTGTTCCTCTGACTTTAACTACTATTTTTTTTTTATTCATTTTTTTTCTTATAATTTGCTTTCAATTAGAATTAGAAAAGTAAAGAAAATTTATAAATCTATTTTTGATTTAATTTTAATGTTTTCTAAATTTTCTTTACTTTACTAAAGTCAAAATTTAAATGGCGGTCCTGACGAGAATCGAACTCGCGATCTCCTCTGTGACAGAGAGGTGTGTTAACCACTACACTACAGAACCATTAGGTTAAATTCAATCCTCATTATAATAAAGGTATTAAAAATTTAGATCTAGATTTCCACAAATAATCAATATAAACAATTACTTATAAATGATTATTTCTACAAAAATCTAATTGGTACCCAAAATCGGACTCGAACCGACATGAGTGTTAACTCGAGAGGTTTTGAATCTCTTGCGTCTACCGTTCCGCCATTTGGGCATTATATCAAATATTGGTTGCGGAGGAAGGACTCGAACCTTCGACCTTTGGATTATGAGCCCAACGAGCTTCCATCTGCTCTACTCCGCTATATTTATTTTAGCAATATATTATAAAGCTATTATATCTATAAACACTATTTTAGTGTTATAAAAAAAATATCTAACAATTTTAATCAAAATAAACATTTTTTTTTGATTAAAATAGAGGCATAAATATAAAATTTAATAAATTAATTTTTAATTAAAATTTTAAATAAGATCATAAAAATTTTTGATTTAATGAATCTTTTTATGCTATAAATTAAGGCTTATTATCAATAGATTCAATTTTCAATAAATAATAATTTGAACTTGTTTTATTTATAGAAAGAGAAATTAATAATTCATCATGAATAATAAATTTATCATAATGATTATCATAAAATTTATCAGTAGCAAAAATTTCAATAATCGAATTGAAATCTTGAACTTTTATTAAATATCCAGTTTTAGTTTTTCTTAAATCTTTAACTATACAGTAAATTTTAATCTCTTTTTGTCCATAAGATGAAAATTGACTTTGATTTAATGAAGAAGAAGTTTTTAACGTTTTTTCTTCTTCAACATAAGTTCTCTTTCATCTAGTAAAATATGAAACATAAAAATTTAAAGTTTCTCATTCATTTTTATTTAAATCATGTATTGGCAATCTTGAATAACCTTCAAAGTCTTTTGAATTTTGCTGCCTTAGAAAGGGCAAATTATTTTCATTAGAATATTTAATGCTTTTTTTTATTTTAATATATCTTGTCAAAAAATTAATATTAAGAATTATTCATTCTGAATTGCAATTTAAGCTTCTAAAAAGACCAATTTTTACTCAATTAATAAAATCTTCAATTTTAACTTTTTCAATATGAGTGCCAACTCTCTCAACAAAATCTTTTCAACTTTTAAAAACTCCAAATTTAATTCTAGAACTCATAACTTCATTAAAAAATGATTGGTAGGAACTATTTAATTGAGAAAATCCCATAATTAAATTTCTTCTATCATTATCAAATATTCACTCTAAAAAAGAATGATTTATTTCTGGTTTAACAATATTATAATTCATAGATATGGACTCTTGAAGCAATAAGTTTATTTTTTCAGAACTGCTTGAATTTTTATTTAAGAAAAAAGAAAGTGATTCCGTAAAGAAGTTTGCCTTTAAATAAGACGTGTAGTAAGTCAAATATGCATAAGATGTTGCATGAGCCTTATTAAACATATAAGGAACGCTATTCAATATTTTATTTCATAAAATATCAATCTCAAGATTATTCAATTTTTCAGAAGCTTTCTCAAAAAAGAAAATTTTAAAATCTTCAAGCTCTTTTTCTTTATCAATAGTTTTTTTTAGCTTTTTTCTTAATAACTCTGCTTCTGAAAAATCTAAAGATAAACAACAAGATAAAATTTGTGTAACTTGTTCTTCAAAAATAATGCAACCATAAGTAGAATTTAAAATTAAATTTAAATCTTCATTTGAAAAATCTTTATTAAAATTAGAATCAAGATTTCTTTTTTTTAAAACATCTTCTATGTTTTTATTTGAACCGGGTCTATTTAAAGATATTAAAAGCAAAAGATCTTGAAAATTCTTGGGATTGAATTTTTTAATAAAATCTTTGAAAGATTTAGTATCAATTTGAAAAAGACCAGTTAACAAACCATTATTCAAAAGAGATCAGGTTCTACTATCATATAAATTAATATTTCTATAATTAGGAATATTTATGTATTTATTACTCTTTAAATGTTTAATAAATCCTAAACTTTCAGTAAGACCTAAAAAATCATATTTTCTAAATCCTAAATTAGAAAGATAATCATTGTGATAAAGACAAATTAAAAAGTCTTTTTCCTTTTTAATAGGAACAGAATCAATCAAATTTTTCTCTGAAATAATTAATCCAGAAGCATG
Organism: Mycoplasmataceae bacterium; assembly: GCA_031673075.1. Taxonomy (GTDB): domain Bacteria; phylum Bacillota_I; class Bacilli_A; order Mycoplasmatales; family CGIF01; genus CGIF01. The sequence continues at coordinate 64,463 of CP125276.1, forward strand.
AGTTGAAACGCCAATATTCAATTTTGAAAGTTTATTTGCAAAATCAAAAACATTTCAATATTTTTCCCTGAAATGTTTAATTTTTAATGATTCGGAATTTGATTCATTAAATCTATCAGAATTTTCTTCAATAAAAATTGAATCTACAGGTAAAACATTGAAATTTTTTAAACTCAACTTAAGAGCATTAAATCAACCAATTTTCTTCTTAGTTATTATCTTAGATACAAATTTTTCTCCATAATTTTTTTTAATTTCATTAAGAGCTTCATCTTGATTTTGAATATCAACATCAATATCAGGATAATCTTCTCTTTTTTCATTCAAAAACCTTCAAAAGAATAACTTATGTTTGATTGGATCTATTTGTGTAATGTTAAGTAAATAGGAAACTAAAGAAGATACTGCACTTCCTCTACCTGGACCAATTTCTATTTCTTTGATAATAAAAGAGTTAATAATATCATTTAGAATAAGAAAATATTTAGAATAATTAAAATCTTTGATTATTTTTAATTCTTTATCAAGAATACTTTTATAATTAATTTTTTCCAGTGAATTTATTTTTAAATTATTTAAGCTGTCATTACATTTATTTTCTAGAATAGAAAAGTCTTTATTTTTCTCAGAAGGATTAGATGTTTTTATAGTTAAACTAATCTTGCTACTAAATTCATCTAATTGAGAAAAAATTTGATTATAAAACTTTTCTTCAAATCTTTTATCTATAATTTTTTTTAAATTATACTTAAAATAATTTATCAACTCTTCCTTAGAAAGATAATGAATGAAATCTGAATAGACATCTTCTTTTAAAAAATTCAATGCAAAAGAAGTTTCTTTTAGATTTTTTAAAAATTTTTTATCTCTATCATCAATTAATTTAACAGAAAAAAAAGGAATTAAAAAATTCAAAGATTTTTTAATAATCAAAGTTTCAAAACTTCTTGGAAAAAAATTTAATCCAAAATAAACACTAATGTCACTTTTGTCATCAAATCAATCTTCAATTTTTAATTTTAAAATATTTAAAACTTCAAGATCATCTTCTTTTCTAGCTTCTAAGACAAATAAGCATTTTTTAGATATTTGCTCTAAAGAATGAAAATTTATTAAACCATCATTATTGTAAAAAAATCTATTTAAATCTTTATAATCCTGATGTTTCTTGGGAAAAAAATTAAATAAAATCTTATTGCCGTCAAATTCAACTAATTTTTTAATTCCTCAAATAGGTTTAATTTTATTTTTTTTACAAAGAAAATAAAATTTTAAAAAATCATAAGGTTGATAGTCAGAAATTGATAAAGTTTTTAATCCTTTTTTTAGGGAAAAATTTATCAAATTTTCAATTTCAATTAAAGAAAAGGATAAATTGCAGTTAGTTTGAACATTTAAATGTGTGATATATTTTACTTCATTCATGTTATTTAAATACTAGTGAATTCTTAAATAAATTAAGACCATAAATACTCTTTGTCATTAACCAATAAAGTATCTTTATTTTTTACTCCTGCTTTCTTGATTTTCTCCCTTGCAAGAGAAGAATCTAAAGCTTTAGAAATTACTTCTTCAATGTTTTCTTTTTTATTTTCTGCAATTATTTTATCTAAATAAGAGCCTGATATTTTTCAATAAGAATTCTTTAATTTTTTTATTTCTAAATCAATTGAATTATTAGTAAAATCATAAACTTTATAAGTTTTAAATTTACTACTTGACTCAATTGGAAGTCTTCCCTTTTTCTCTACTATATTATCTATAACTTCTATAACTTCATTTAAATTTCTTCTTTCTAAAGCTGAAACGAAAAAAGAAATTTTATTTTTCATTTTTAGAGCTTTAGACTTAATTTCATTTAATTTTCTTGGAGACAATAAATCAATTTTGTTTCAAATAATTAATTGTTCTTCTATATCAAAATTTGATTGACTAAATTTTTCTAATTCATCTCTAAGTATCTCAAAGCTTACAAAAGGATCCTCATTACTAGAATCTATTACATAAATTAAAACTTTACAACGAGAAACATGTTTAAGAAATTTAAAACCTAAACCTCTATTTTCAGAAGCACCTTCAATTATACCAGGTAGATCAGCAATGACAGTTTTTACATTTAACTTACTGTCATTTAGAATTCCTAATTGAGGATTAAGAGTTGTAAATTCATAATTTTCAGCTTTAACATCGGCGTTGGTCAAAGAATTCAATAAGGTTGACTTACCAGCATTTGGAAGTCCTAAAAATCCAATATCAGCAATAATTTTTAACTCTAAATAAATTTTAATTTCTTTAGTTATTTCTCCTTTTTGTGAATAACGAGGCGTTCTGTTAACAGAAGAAGCAAAAGCTGCATTTCCTAAACCACCCTTACCGCCTTTTGAAACTAAAAGAAAATTATTATCTTGTAAAATTTCTCCTAAAAATTCTTTTTCATTATTTTCATTAACAATGAAAACAATTGTTCCCAAGGGAACATCAATATAAACATCATCTCCACTTTTTCCAGTTTTTAAATTTTCTCCACCATTAAGACCAGAATTGGCAACTCATCTTCTTTTAGAGGAAAGTTTATAAAGAGAATTAAACTGAGAACTACCTTTAAAGTAAATATTCCCGCCTTTCCCACCATTTCCTCCGTCAGGACCTGATAGTGGATTTAAATGGCTATGAAGAAACGATACGAATCCATTTCCTCCATTTCCAGATTTAATTGTTATGTTAAGTTCATCGATAAATTTCATTTGAGTAATCCTTATAATATTAAATTAACCACTCTATAAAAACTTTTTTAATTAAGTATTAGTTTCAAATATAGATTAGTTAAATAAATTATATTATATTAAAATAATTTTACAAATATTTATTTTTTGAACTTAAATTTACAATTTTAAATACATTAAAAAAAATCATAATTGTAGAAAATAATAATTAAAATAAATTAAAAATTATAAATATTAATATTTAAAAAGTTTTTTTTAACGCTTCAGAAAATACTTTTGAATAGTTTTCTTTGTGAAAATTTAATCTTTCTATAGATTTAACTTTGTTGCTTTCGCCGTTAAAATCTAAAATTATTGCATTAAATTGGCCTAAATCTTCATTGGGTTCCATCTTGCTTGAAAATCCATACTTAGTTCTTTTTATTATACAATCAGGTCTAGCGCCTATTATTCCATCTCTAGGACCCGTCATTCCTACGTCAGTAATAAAAGCAGTTCCTTTTGGCAAAATTCTTTCATCGGCCGTTTGAACATGAGTATGTGTACCATAAAAGGCAGCTATTTTACCGTCATAGTGTCAAGCAAATGAAATTTTCTCTGCAGTTGTTTCAGCATGAAAATCAACAATATGAATATCAGAATCATCAAAAGAAAGAATATTTTCAAAAGCAAAATACGGATTATCAGAATGGGGCATAAATGAATTGCCAATTAAATTTGTAACTCTTATTTTTTTTCCTTTGCAATTCAATAAATATGATCCATTGCCTGGATGAAAAGGATTTGAATTTAAAGGGCGAAGAAGATTATCATAATTTGATATATAATTCTTTGTTTCATTAAGAGAAAAAATATGATTACCAGAAGTCATAACATCAATTCCATCAGACTTTAAAATTAAATAATGATTATGAGATATTGATTTTCCATGTGTCGCATTTTCTACATTAGCAATAACTAGATCAATATTATAATCCTTTCTTATTCTAGGAAGAATTTCATTGATAACCTTTCTGCCTGTTTTTCCGAAGATATCTCCAATAGCTAAAATTCTCATCTCTTTTTTTAATTTAATAAACCTCACTAAACTGAGAAAATTTAAACCTTGTATTTAAAAATAATACTGAAAAATCAACATTATTAAAATTAAAAATTAAATAAAAATTATTGAAACTTTCAATAATTTTATCAAGTTCATTTTTCTCAATTTTTTCCTTTTTCAAAATAATTCTTCCTTCTTCATAGACATCGACATAATACTTTTTTGTATTTTCTCCAACACTAATGACACTCAAACAATTTGAATTTAATCCTGTCTGAAAATTCAAACTACTAAGAGAAAATATTTTCACAACAGGATTAAGAATTTTCATAGAAGTTGCAAAAGAAAAACTAACTCGTTCTCCAGTTTGTCCCCCAGGACCAGAAAGAAAAAAAATGTTATTAATTTCTTTTAAAGAAAAACCTTCATTTTTAAGAAAATTGCCAAGCTTGCTTATAAAATTTTCTGAATGCAAACAAGCATTATTTTCATAAATTTTATTAACAAGTTCTCCATTTTTAAATAAAGATATAAAAATAAAATCAGTAATTAAACTAAAAAAAAGATCCAAAACCATTTTATTAAATTAAATTCAACCTTTTCATTGCATTATATGCAGCATTTTGCTCTGCTTTTTTTTTAGTTTTTCCTTCGCCTTTTTCATTTATTTTTCCAAGCAAATCTTTAACCTCTATAAGAAATTCTTTTTTATTTTTTTTTTCATTAATAGAAATTAAATTATAAAAAAGAGAATTTTTTTCTGACTGACAATATTCCTGAAGTTTTGTTTTATAATCCCAAATTACAGTTTCTTTTCCCTTTGATCAATTAAATAAAGTAAGATTTAAAAATTTATAAACAATTTTATCACCTTTTTCTAAATAAAGCGCTCCTAAAAATGATTCAAAAATATCAGCTAAAATGCTAATTTTTTCAAAACCACCATTTTTCTTTTCACCTTCACCAAGTCTTAAAAATTTAGGGAGAGAAATTTTCTTACTAATTTCAGCTAAAGTGCTTTCTTTGACCATTAATTGTTTTAATTTACTCATCTGACCCTCTGAGAAATCAGGGAATTTATTATAAATAAATAGCGTAGTGTGAAAATTTAAGATGCTATCACCTAGAAACTCTAAAGATTCATACGAAATTTTTAATTTCATTTCATTTTGAAGAGAACTATGAATAAAAGCATTTTTGAAGTTATCGGTACTTTCAATACTTTTAACTATTTCATTAATTTGATTAATCGACTTCATTGATTAAAATTTTTCCTAATTTTTCTAATTCATTTGAAAGAAGTTGATAATTTCATTTAGTGATGGAACAATTTAAAATATAAGAACTCTTGTCAAATCTATTTTTAGCTTCATAATAAAGAGGTTCATAACTATCAAGAATCTTTAACATATCATTTAAATCTTCTCTATTTTCAATAAAAGCAACCAAAGAAACAAATTTATTCTTTGGAAAAATTTTATTTATTAAGTATGAAGAAAGATAAATATAAATTATACTAGCTCATAATTTTTCATCATTAGTAATGTATTTAAGATATCCTAGAAAGCCACTTTCATAAGTATTTAGTTCCAAATCTTTTATTTTTTGATCAAGAGAAGAAACATTAATCCCAGTTATTTTAAGTCTATTTCTTTCTTCCAAAAAATATTTAATTTGACATTTATTACTTTTTAAATATTCGATAATATATGTTCTATTTTTATCTAAATCATCATCATAAGATCAATTTTTAAGAATATTCAATATTTCTATATCTTTATCCTTTTCATTCTTGAAAAAGCCATTTTTTCAATCATCTAAAAAATGATGCAAATTTTCTTTATTAATGCTTTTTTCTTGATATTTAATATTGTTTTTAACATCATTAAGAGTCATAATTAAATCATTTTCTTTTAAATCAACACTATCCTCATTAAAAGCAAAATTAAATAAAGTTATCAAAAAAACAATAAAAATTCCAAGCTTCTTAGTAAATTTTCCAATTGAAAATTTACTCTCTTTATTTTGTTTTTGAGATATAGTTGAAGTTATTATTTCTAATCCTCCAGGAGTTGATTTAGCTCTATAAATCAAACTATATCCATAAGTATGAATGAAAGATGAAAAAATTCCAATTGTAATGTAAAACGGTAAAGTTAAACCAAGCTGTTTACTATTAGATAAATTACTTCAAGTTCTTGGAGCAAATCTACTAAAAATTGAATTCTTCAAAAGTTGAGAATTAAAAATTCTGCTCAAAATAAATTGAAAAAGAACATAAAATATTGCAGTTGAATTCATTTCAAAATTTTCAGGAGAAAATAAATGAACAAAGAAAACAAGAAACAAATTAATAAAAAAAACAATTGTATAATAAACTATAGAATAATTATCTTCACTTATCATATTCTTTGAAAAATAATATCTCGTTAAAACTTGAATAATTCCATTTAAACCACTGTTAAAAAGTTTATTAGGAGTAATAAAAAATTGAAAAGTTAAAGTTGTAAAAAACGAACCAAAGAAAATGATAAATAATTTTTTTATATAATTAGATATTCTTTCTCTCTTGCTATCTTTTTCTTGTTCCTCAACTGTTTTTAAATGAAGCGAGCGAATAAAATCGTTATATTCTTTTCAAAGTTCATAAGCTTTGTTCTTTTTCATACTAATATTAATTTTCTTTTTCTTTCTATTTTAACAATTTAGAATACGGTGAAGTTTTGTTAACAAATATGTAAATAATATCATCTTTTTGAATTGTATTTTTTTCTAAAAGGATTTTTGCAAATAAATCTAATATTTCTACTTTGTCTCTTAAAATTTTTTTTACCTTATTTTGACAATCTTTGACTATTTTCTCCCTTTCATGCTCAATTCTTTTTCTATAATTATCAGAAAAATTTTGTGATATTTGAGAATAAACATTTGAATTCTTTTTTGAATAGTCATTAGATACAATTCCAATATCAGACATGCTATAATCAATAATTAAATCATCCAATAGGTTATTTATTTTTCTTGTGTCAGAATAAGCTCCGTTTGTGACATTATCAATTCCAAAAATCAGTTCTTCACTAATTCTACCTCCCATCAAAGACATAATATTTGCTAATATTTGTTTTTTGTTAAGAAAATAATCATCATCTCTATCATTATTGTATAAATCAACCCAAGTATAACCTCCGGCATTTCATCGAGCAGTAATAGTTATTTTCTTTACAATAGTTTCCGGTAAAGTTAATGCTACTACAGCATGACCAGACTCATGATAAGCTGTTATCTTTTGACTTAAAACACTAGGGGTTTGACTTTTTAAAGAAGGTCCCATAACAACACGATCTAATGATTCAATAAGTGAATCTTGATCAATTGAATCTTTTTTATTTCTTATACTTATAATTAAAGACTCATTTATCAAATTAGTTATTTCAGCACCACTAAACCCCCTAGTCATTGAAGCAATTTCATCAAGATCGACATTATAATCAAACAATTTACCAATAGAATTAATTTTGATTATTTCTTTTCTAGAATTAAAATCAGGATTAGAGATATAAATTTTTCTGTCAAATCTTCCAGGCCTTAAAAGAGCTTTATCAAGAACATCCATTTCATTAGTTGCTGCTAAAATCAAAATCTTATCATTAGAAACAAAACCGTCCATTTCACTCAATAATTGATTTAAAGATTGTTCTCCAGAACGATTCATAGAAGAGTATCTCTTGATTCCAATAGAATCTATTTCATCTATGAATATAATGCATCCTTCGGGATATTCTCTAGCTTCTTCAAAAAGCTTTCTTACTCTCATTGCTCCAACGCCAACTAAAGCTTGTTCAAATTCAGAAGCTGATTTAAAAATAAAATGAACACCACATTCATTAGAAAGAGCTTTTGCAAGCAATGTTTTTCCATTTCCAGGAGGACCAACCAACATTATTCCTTTAGGAATTTTTGCTCCTCTTTTAGTAAAAATTTCAGGATTATTAAAAAAATCAATAATCTCTCTCAATTCTTCCTTTGCTTCATATAATCCACCAATTTGACTAAAAGTTATTTTTTCTTTAAGAGTTTTCTTTTTTGAAAATATAAAAGAAAAAATTTTGTTTTCTTCAAGAAATGAATTTATTAATAAAAGAAGAAAAACTATTTTTAAAAAATTATAAATATTTACAAAAAATGAAGACCAAAATGAAGGTTTTTTGTCAACATTTATAGATATAAAAAAATTATCTGAGCTTCTTTTTTCAAATCATCCTGCAAGTTCAAGAAGTGAATTTTGAATATTGTTAATATAATTAAGAGGAGAAAAATTAATTGAATTATTATAAAACGACAAGAATAAAAAAAGTAAAATTATAAAAACTAAAACTATATATTTCTTATTCTCATATATATTTTTTTTAATTTTATTTAAAAAATTTTTCAAATCGCTATTGTTATTTTTTTCTTCTTTTTTCATAATTTTTATTCTATAAAGGCTAAATTATTATTTTTCTCAATTTTAAAACCTTTTCCTATTTCAATAACAATCTTTTTCTTTTGACTATTTAATTGTTTTACTATTTCAAAAATAATATTTTTTTTTCTTTGAACAAAAACTTCTTTTGAAAAATTATTTATTCAAAAATATATTAATCTTTGCTGAATTTCAAAATCACTTTCTATTCAAATTTTATTTAAACTAATGTAATTAAAATTAATCAACATTTCTGATATTCTTTTAAACTTTTTTATTAAAAAGTTTAAATCTTTATTTTTTTCATCAATTTCTTTACTTATATTTATTTTTTCTGATTTAGAAAGAGAAAAAATTTCTTTTCTAATAATGTTTCTTTGATAAATAGATGTTTTATTAGATTCATCTATTGCATAATCAATCATCGCTTTATTTAAATAATTTAATATTTCAAACTTTGTAAATTTCAAAATTGGACGAAATATTCAATATTTATATTTAAAAACTTTAAATGGCAATCCTCAATAATTTACAAATGATTTTCTTTTTATCTGTAATTTATATGTTTCTAGAAGATCTTCAAAATTATGCGCTATAACTATTCCATCTACAGATAAATCAACATTATTAGAAAGTTTATCAGCAATATCAAAAAAAAAATTATATCTTATTTCTCTTGCAATATTTTGAAAATTACCTTTTCCATAAGAAGTTGGTTTATGCAGAAAAAATTGAATTCCAAATTTATTACAATAATCAAAAACAATTTTTTCATCAACATAGCTATCAAGTCTTTTTTCATAATTAACATGTGCTGCAACAACGTTATAACCTAATTTTCTCATTTTATCAAGAAGAAACATGCTATCAGGACCACCAGAGACTCCAATAATATATAAAGAATTTTTATTTTTTTTTATTGGTGTGAAACAGCCTTTTTTCATTGGAATTTTTTATAGCTGAATATTGATAATACAATAATTATATAATTTTTATTATATTTTTAATGTTTTTCTTATTCTTTTTTTAAGCTCTCTTTTGCCAATCAAATTTATTATTTTTGGCAACTCTGGTCCTTTTTGATTACCAGTTATTATTTTTCTAAAAGTTAATAAGAAATCTTTTTTATTTTCCTTACTGATCAATTGAACATTAGATTTAAATATTTCTCTTATATTTTGCTCACCTCATTTATTTAAAAGTAAAATTTCATTTGAAAGTTTTTCAAGAGAACACTTTAAATCATTAGATATAGGAGTGATTTTTTTGCTTAAGTCCTTAAAAAAAAATTTTGCTAAAATCGGAAGTTCAGAAAAGCAAATTAATTGATCTTTAAAAAGTTTTGATATTTTTATACTTTTAATTCTCTTATTTTCAGACAAAGAATATTGCTTTTTAATGAACTTTCAAGAAAGTTCATTAAAATCACGAGAACTCAATTTTCTAATTCAATGATTATTAAATCAATTTAATTTATCAACAGAGAAAATTGGAGAACGAGGATTAAGACCATTAGTATCAAAAACACTAATTAATTCTTTTAGAGAAAAAATTTCTTCAGTAGATTTTGGATTTCATCCTAAAAAAGCTAAATAATTTATAATCGATTGAGGAAGATATCCAAGCTTTTTTAATGATTTTACAGATTGAAATTTACCTTCTTTATCTCTTTTAGAAATTTTCTTCTTTTCTGAATTAAGAATTATAGAAAGATGTGCAAATTGGGGACTTTTTCATTCAAAAAAATCATACAAAGCTAATTGTTTTGCAGTATTAGGTAAATGTTCTTCAGCTCTTAAAACATGAGTAATTTTCATTAAATAGTCATCAATAACAACTGCAAAATTTAATAAAGGTATTCCACTTCCTCTACATATAACAAAATCTTCAATATCATCGCTAGAAAATGAAACTTCTCCTCTTATAATATCTTTGAATTTATATACTTTGCCTTTTTCAACAAAAAATCTAATTAGATAATTTTGATTATTTTTAATATTGCAAAAAATTTCTTCTTCAGAAAGATAAAGACATTTTCTCGAATACTTATAATTAGATTTGTTTTCTCGAAGAATATATTCTTCGCGTTCCTTTTCTAATTCTTCTTTAGTACAAAAGCAATAGTAAGCTCTTTTTTTATCAAGAAGCATTTTTAAATATTTTTCATATATTTCCAAACGCTTTGTTTGTTGATAAGGACCAAAAGAACCATTTTTAAAAACTGATTCATCAGGGATTATTCCTAATCAAACAAGATCTTTGTATTGCTCTTTTACATATTTTTCAAGACTTCTTTTTTTATCAGTATCTTCTATTCTTAAAACAAAAGAACCGTTTGATTTTTTAGCTAAAAGATAATTAAAAAGGGCAGTTCGAACTCCTCCTACATGAAGGCTACCAGTTGGACTAGGAGCAAAGCGAGTTCTTAAAAAATTTTGATTATTCTTCATCCTCTTCAACTTCTATTCCATCTATCAATTTTTTAGCTTCAAGTATTCTTGTAATAGCAAAAATGACTGGCACTAACAAACTCAAACTTGAAAGAGATTTAAGAAAGTCTCTGTCAGAAAATTTAGAGTATATTAAAGATAACAATGTTTTTTTTTCACCTGAATTATAATTACCACCAAACCCATTTTTAACATCTTTCATTTTTAAAATAGAACTAGGTAACATCTCTGAAAAATAAAAATCAAGCAAATCTGTAGAAACAGTTAAAATTCCAAATTTTTTAAAAGTCTCTTTAAAATGTTCATTTATTTCCGTCATTAAAGTAATTATTTCATCAGATTGATGATCATCAATCCCTGATTTATTAATAGAGTAACAAATTTGACTAAAAGGAGATTTTAATCAAGAAGTAACAAGTCCATCAGCACAAAACATTAAACCTCTAATCAAAACCAAAATAAAGAAAATAGGCAATTTTCAAAAATATCGTCTTTCATCTGTTTCAGAGAAAAAAGAAGTTCCTATAAATTTAAGATCATAAAGGTTAGATTTTATACAATTTCAAGAAAAAAAAACAAAAAAATAAGCAATAGTTAAGTAAGCTAATCAATTTCATCATTTTTCAAAAAGAGTTTCAATTCTTAGAAAATCACTCTTTTTCATTTTTTTATTTTTATATTGTAAATCAGACATTTTCTATATTCTTATAAAAGCTAGACAGTTAAAAATCATCTTCCTTTTTTTCTTCTACTCGAAACAACAGATTTTCTACCTTTATTAAGAAATCCATGCTTTCTAGAGCGTTTTATTTTAGAGATTTTCATTTTTATAATTATTCCTTTTCACTAATATCAAAAAACTAAAAATTATCCTTTTTATTAAAAAATTTTTTATATTAAATTAAAAATGTTAAATAATGAAAAGAAAAATTTCATTTCAGTAGTTATAATATAAAATTTAATAATCTAACTTAATAAATTAAAAAATTTTATATCTATAACTATTATTTTAGCATTGAATTATTTTTTTATTAAAAAATTAATTATTTTCTAAATAGCTATATTTAATTTTTCTCTCATTTTCATATCCAAAAAACATTTTAACAGAAAAAACTTTAATTTCATTATTTCAAAATAAACTATTTAATTCTGGTCACTCTATAATATTTATATTGTTAAATTTAAAATCATCAAAAAAAGAAATATCTTCGTTTTTTTTAAGTTTAAAAAAATCAAAATGATTTAAAAAGCATTTTTTTTTATCTATTCAATACCTTTTTAAAATATTGAAAGTTGGAGAATTAACTTTTTCTTCTATTCCAAACTCATAAGATATGAATTGGACTAAAGATGTTTTTCCTACGCCAAGATCACCAGATAATAGTAAGAATGAATCAGGTTCTAATTTATCTGCTAAAAATTTAGAAAAAATCTTTAAATCTTCAATACTTTTAACATGAAAAATTTTTTCATTAGAATTCAAACTATTTATATTTATTTTCATAATCCTAATCAATTGACAATTAATTAGCTCAAATTAAAAGACCAATTACTCTTGATATAAAAAGAATAATCGACACTCTAAAAGCACATATCTTAGAAATTTCGATAATTTCCTCTAAAGAAAAAGTCGGTTTATTATTTATTTTTGTAGATTCATCATTTAATTTCATAATATTTAAACTTAACACTTAATATATATTATTTTTTACTTAAAAAATAATTAATTCAATCTATTCAATTATTAATTATTAAAATTCTTTATTTAATAATTGAATATCTTTAATAAAATCTGAAGATATCAATCCATTGCTTACTAAATAAAGAATTCTTTTAGCCCTTGTAATGCCAACATAAAAAATTCTTTTTTCTTCATCTAAATCAATTGAATTTTTATAAGGAAGAATATTTTTATCAAGATATACAAAAAACACAAAATTAAACTCTAATCCTTTAGCTTGATGAACAGATGAAAGAAACAAATTATTTTTCGAACTTTTCATGCTATTGTCTTCAAAAGACATTAAACAATATTGAATAAAATCATTCAATGCATATTTAACTTTTTCAAAACTACAATTGGCTCTTTCTCAATTCTTAACAATATTTAAAAACTGTTGAATATTTCTTTTTCTTTCATTAGAATTAACTTTTTTATCAAGATGATCAAAATAATTAAAATCTTCTATAACCTTATTAATAAAGAAAGATAAATTAAACTTATCCTCTAACATTTCTTTAAATTTATCAAACAAAGGAATAATTTTTGAAATGCTTTCTTTTTGATTCTTATTAACTTTTCAATCTAAATTATTATTTAAAATATCAATATAATTATTCTTCAAATAATCCAAAATTGTTAAATTTGAAATTTGACTGAAATTTTCTAAATTTTCAATAAACTTCGGACCAATACCTTCAGTTATTTTTAATATTCTCAAAAAAGAAATATTATCATGAAAAATTATTGTTTTTAAATAAGATAAAACGTCTTTGACTTCCTCTCTTTCAATAAATTTAAAGGCTCCTAATATTTCATATGGAATATTGTTTCAAACTAGCTCTTGCTCAATAATTGAAGATAAATAATTATTTCTATAAAGAATGACTATTTCACTAGGATTAACTTTTTGGTTTTCTATTAAATAAACAATTTTCTTTACAATAAATCTAATAGATGCATTATTTATTATTTCAACAATTGCTCCATTCCCCTTAACAGATTCAAGTTTATTAAGAATTAAAGACCCTTCATTATTAATTAAAAATGAATTTGAAGCACTTATAATATTTTTTGTCGATCTATAATTAATACTTAAGTAAACAACAGATCAATCATCTTTATTAATAAAAGATGAAATTAAATTTGGACTTGATCCTTGAAAACCATAAATAGATTGATTGGGATCTCCAACGATAAAAATATTTGCATTAACCCCTGAAAGCAAATTAACAATTTCCCATTGAACATCATTAACATCCTGAAATTCATCAACAAGAATATTAGTAAATTTATCTTGATATTTTTTTCTTAATTCATTATTTTCTTTTAAAATTTTTATAGTATAAATAAGAAGATCATTGAAATCTAAAGCTTTGTTTATCTTTAAATTTTCTTGATATTTTTCAAAAATTTCATATCTAATTATATCATTTTTTTTTAAATAATCAGAATATCCATTTTTTATTTTACAAAGAGAAAAAATGGATATTAAACCACTTAATTCTTTTCCATCATAAGAATAATCAGCATCAAAAAGTATTCTTTTTAAAAGAGATTCTTGATCATTTCTGTCATAGATTGGAAAATTATCCTGATCAAAACCTAAATATGAATAATTTTCTCTCAAAAATCTATAACAAAACGAATGAAAATTGTGAATATTTAAATAAAATGAATATCTTGATCCTATAGAATCAACAATTCTCTCTTTAATTTCTTTAATTGCTTTTTTAGAAAAAGTAAGCAACAATATACTTTCGGGTTCAAATTCTTTACTAGAAATTAAATGTATAACTCTGGCGACAAGAGTTCTTGTTTTGCCACAACCCGGACCAGCAATAACACAAATCTTATTTTTTTTACTAAAAACAGCACTGCTTTGCTGATCATTTAATTCTTCTAATATTTTCATTAAAATTTCTTTCTTATTTAAATATTAAAAATTGACTTTTAATATTTAAATTTTAGAATAGTTTTAACTTATCAACTTTAGATTAAAAAGGAGATTTGTTAAAAGATCTAAATATTTTTTCTATTATTAGATTCAAATAACAAGATTATTCTTAAATATATAATTCAATTATTGAATGATAATAATAAATTGAACAAATCTTGATTTTTAATGTTTATTTCTTTTAGATTGTAGTTTTTTATCAAAAAAATAATCTAAAATGAAAATTTACATTTTCATTTTAAAATTATAGAATAAAATAAATTTATTTAGAAATATCTATTAGAGAAAAATGTTTAATTTTTGAATTTTTTGAATCTAAAATGTCTTTAATTTTTAAAGTTGGATTTCTAAAATCTCCTTGTTCTAAAAAACAAATTTCTGAAAGTCACTTATTTATTCTTCCATTGATTATTTTCTCAATAATTTCAGGACTTCTACCTTCATTTTCAATATAAACTTCTTTATTAATATCCTCTATTTTGCTATTAATTAAAATAGATGGAATTGAATCTTTAGATAAAAAAAGTGGATTATTAGCAACAATTTGCATAGAAATTTCACGAGCAAAATTATCATCTCCATTTTCAAGAATTACAAAAGAAGCAATTTTTTTATTATGATGAGTATAACTTCCAAAAACATCATTATCATCCTTTGAAAAAAGATTAGTGTTCTCTATGTATATCTTTTCTTTCAAAGAATAAGAAGACTGGCTTATCAGGTCTTTTGAAATTTCTTCAGAACTTTTATTTAAATTTTCAGAATTAAGCAAAATATCAAATTTATCTAAAAACAAATCACTTATATTTTCAGCAAGATTTAAAAAATTACTATTCATTGCAACAAAGTCACTTTCACACTTTAGAGAGAAAGCAACAACTTTATTTCCATTATTCTTAATTTTTGCTAAACCAAATTTATTTGATTTATCATTATCGCTTATATTAGAAGATTTGCTTGATGTTAAAGATCTAGCTCTAATTCATTCAATAGATTTTTGAAGATCATTATCATTAGCATCAAGAGCTTTTATACAATCTCTTATCCCTACGCCAGTAATTTCTCTTAAATTCTTTAAATTTTCTAATTTATTACTCATAATTATCATTAATTTTAAACTTTTAAAAAGCTTAATTCCCTGCTATCAAACATTAAATTTAAGAAAATTAATTTTTTAATTTTCATTTAAAATGTCTTTATTTTTTTCAATAAAATCTCTATTTGGATCTCAACTTGTACTTTCATACAACTTTCTAAAAATATCTTCAGTTTCTTTACCAATTTTTTTAGGCATTTTTATATCAAGGAAAATTTTAAAATCTCCTCTAGTTTGTTTGCCAATATCCAAATAAAATCCTCTATTTTTAAGAGTTAAAATATCTCCAAATTGACTTCCATGTGGAATATTAATATTTTCAATACCTTCAACGGTTAAAACTTTTACATTATTACCTAGAATAGAATCAATGAAAGATACTGGTAAAGTAACATTAATATCATTATTTTTTCTTTGAAAATATCTATGTTCTTTTACTTTTATTTCAATAAAAATATCGCCTCTTTCTGAAGTATAAAGACCTTCATTTCCTAAAGATTTCATTCTGAGTCTTTGACCAGGCTTTATTCCTTTAGGTATTTTGGCTTTAATAGTTTCTTGCTTAGTGATAAATTTATTTCCTTTGCAAATATCACACTTCTTAGAAATAATCTTCCCTTTTCCTTTGCATGTATTGCAATTTGACTGAGTTCTTACATTTCCAAAAAGACTTCTTTGAACTATATCAATAAAACCTCTTCCATTACATGAATGACAAGTTTTAATGTGTTCTTTTGAATAAGCTCCGCTTTGCAAACATTTTGGACAAGATTTTAACAAATCAATATCAAAAATCTTTTCAACACCAAGAACTAACTCTTTAAATGAAATAGTAATATTTAATAAAATATCTTCACCTCTTCTTGGCGAATTAGAATCATTCTTAGCTCTAGTTTTTTCTCCACCTCAAAAAAAGTTATCAAAGATATCTTCAAACGGAGAAGAACCTGAATTTCCAAATCCTTCAAATCCTCCAAATCCACTACTTTCTAAATCATACTTTTTTCTAGAGTTTTCATTGGAAAGAGTTTCATAAGCATTAGTTATCTCTTGAAATTTTTTCTCTGCTTCTTTCTTTTCGGATTGTGATTTCCCTACCAATCTATCAGGATGCATTTTTAGAGCCAAAGATCGATACTTTTTCTTAATTTCTTCTTGAGAAGCATCCTTGCCGATTCCCAAGATTTCGTAATAATCTCTCATTCTATAATGAACACTTCCTTTAATAATTAGTAGATCATTTTAATCCACTTCTAAATATATATTATAAATTTCAATTAAAAAATTTTAAATTATAAATTAAATATCTATATCTGATTGTGATTTTGGTTCTGAATCAGCATCAGATGAATTAGAAGAATTATCTTCGTTTGCTGAAGTATTTTTGTTTTTTTGCATTAACTCTTCAGAAATTTTCATTAATTCTTCGATCTTGCCTAATTCTTCTTTTATTTTAGAATAATCTTTTTCTTCAACAGCTTTATTTAAAATGTTAAACATTTCTTCAAAAGATTTGAATTTTGAATCTTCTGCATCAAAATCTGGCGCACTCTTTAATTCTTCGATTTGTTGACTAAAAGTATGAAGGTAACCTTGAGCTCTATTCAGCAATTCTAAATTACTTCTAATTTCTTCGTCTTTAGCTTTATTCTCTTCGGCTTCTCTAATCATTCTTTCAATTTCATCTTTGCTTAAGCCTTGACTATCTTTAATAGTAATTGATTTTTCTTTATTATTTTTCAAATCTTTGGCTGAAACAGAAACAATACCATTAGCATCAATAGAAAAAGTAACTTGAATTTGAGGAACTCCTCTAGGAGCTGCGTCAATTCCAGTTAATTGGAAACTACCAAGAGTCTTGTTATCCTGAGCACTTGCTCTTTCCCCTTGAAGAACGCGAATATCAACGCTTGTTTGATTATTAACTGCAGTTGAAAATGTTTGTTCTTTTGAAGTTGGAATTGTAGAATTACGAGAAATTAAAATTGTGTTAGCACCACCTTCAGTTTCAATTCCTAAAGAAAGAGGAGTAACATCTAATAAAAGAACATCTTTGACATTTCCAGAAAGAACTCCACCTTGAATTGCAGCACCCATAGCAACAACTTCATCAGGATTTACTTCTTTATTAGGAGTTTTTCCTAATTCTTTTTGAACAACTTCAGAAATAATAGGCATTCTAGTTGATCCACCAACCAACAATACTTGATCAATATCACCAGATTTTAAAAGAGCTGCCTTTATTACAGAACGAACTTTATCAATTGTTTTGTTAGTAAGATCTTTAGTAATTTTCTCAAATTCAGAACGAGTAATAGATTGCTCTAAATGTAAAGGACCCTCTTCAGTATTAGAAATGAAAGGTAAATAAACATTAGTTTGCAAGTTTCCAGAAAGTTCATGTTTTGCCTTTTGACTTGCATCAAGAAGACGTTGCTTAGCCATTTTATCTTTTGAAAGATCAACACCGCCATTGTTCTTTTTAAAATTATCAACTAAAAGATCAAAAATTCTTTGATCATAGTCATCTCCACCAAGAGTATTAATTCCATCAGTAGAAAGAACTTCAAAAAGTCCTCCTTCATGAATTTGTAAAATAGAAACATCAAATGTTCCACCGCCCAAATCATAAACAAGAATTTTTTGTTCTTTATTAGTTTTATCAAGACCATAAGCCAATGCTGCAGCAGTTGGTTCATTTATAATTCTTTCAACATTAAGACCAGCAATAATTCCAGCATTTTTTGTAGCTTGACGTTGAGAATCATCAAAATAAGCAGGAACAGTAATAACTGCTCTGTTTATTTTTTTACCTAATTTTTCTTCAGCACTTTTAACTAAATTAATTAATATTTGAGCTGATACTTCTTCAGGAGTTCAATCTTTTCCACCACCATGAATAGTTATTTTTTCACCCATGTGTCTCTTAACAGAACTAATAACTTCTGGATTTGTAGTAGATTGCCTTTTTGCAGATGAGCCGACAATTATGTCATTTCCTTTAAATGCAACTACTGAAGGAGTTGTTCTTGCTCCTTCAGAATTTTCAAGAACTTTAACTTGAGATCCTTCCATAACTGCTATGCAAGAATTAGTTGTTCCTAAATCAATACCTACTATAATGTTACTAAAATTGTCCATATTTGCTTTTAATCCCTTCTGTTTTTCTTTCAATTAATTCAAAAAATTCAATTTATTCGAAAATTAAAAAAACTTTTGAATTAAGAAAGAATTGCAAACTATTTCTAAAAACAATCAAGTTAATTAGAAATAGAAACATTTGTAAAATATTTTTTAATTTTTTTTTTATATAAAAAGAAAGCTAAATTATTATAAAAAAGCTAACTATGACCTTTAAATGTATTTAAAAAATCTATACCATTGTCATCATTTTTAATGAATTTCAAGATTTAATAAAAAAACAAGGTTAAGTAATTTTTAGTAATGAATGTCAAAGTTAGATACTCTGAGTTCTTTTACTAACAATAACTTTAGATGTAACAAGCACTCTTTTATGCAATAAATATCCTTTTTGAAGAACTTCTAAAACAGTTCCATGCTCGTAATCATCATTTTCTATCTCACCAAGAACTTCACAAAAATCACTGTTTCAAACATCTTTTTTAATAATAGGTGAGTATTCTTCAATTCCTTCTAATTTTAAACTTGATTTAAGATCATCTATAACCATTTTAAAACCAGAAATAAATTTATCAATACTTTTATCTTTAATATTTTCACCAAGCTTTAAAGCTCTTTCATAATTTTCAATTAAAGGTAAAATTTTCAATAAAAGTTTCTTGTTTGCATATTTAGAAATTTGTTCAATTTCTTTCAAATGATTTTTTCTTTGATTTTCAATATCAGCTAATAAGCGAAATTTTTCTTCTTTAAAAAAATCATCTTCTTTTAATGATTTAGATTCATCTTTATTTAAAATTTCTTCCAATTCATTTTCTTTTTTATTCATGATAAATACTCCTTTATTTAGTCTAAACAATTAAATCAATTATTTAAATACTATTTTTATTTACAATTACAACCAAATAAAAAAAACATTTTCTATTAATCATTATATTAATATCCATTTAAAATAACATTCTTTTAAAAAAAATATTTTTTTTAAAAATAATATGAAGTAAAGATAAAGCGAATTATCTTTGGAAATAAACTTAAAGCAAAAACAAAAGTAAAAATTTCAAAAGGTGAAAAATTAAGCTCCTTATCATTTTTAAGTTTTTTTTTTTCTTTTTCAGATAATTGAATTTTTAAATCAAACTTTTCTTCCTTTTTTGAAAGTTTGTATAAAAACAAACAAACAAACAAAACTAAAAAAATGTCAATAAAAAGTTCAAAATATTTTAAAGTATTTTCTCAACTACAAAAAAAACTTTTTATAAGAACTGAAGTGATGCTTCAAAATTGCACAAATGCATTAGTTAATAATACAAATGGAAATAATAATTTTTCTGATATTGTTGACACTATTTATTAATATATACCTTAATTTAATATTATCTAAATTTTATAACTATTTCAATTTAAATTTTCTAAATCTATTAACTAAAACATTATCATTCAAACAATTATTTGAAATTTCAACACTAACAATTATAACAAATTCACCTTTTAAAGAAGACTCTTCAGAACTGAAATATTCTATATTTTCATCTAAACTTCCTCTAATGAATTCTTCATGAATTTTAGTCAATTCTCTACAAACAGCTATCAATCTATTGCCTAGAACATCTTTTATATTTATTAAAGTTTTTAAAAGTCTGTTTCCAGTCTCATAAATAATTAAAGCTGAAAGAAAATTATTAGAATAAGTTTTTAAAAAAGTTAATTGTTTGCTTTTACTTCTAGGCAAAAACCCAATGAAAGTAAAATTATGATAATAAAAACCAGAGGAAACAAGAGCGTTCAAAAAAGCGCTGCTTCCAGAAACTGGAATAACATAATTTCCAAGGTCAATTCACTTTCTTACTAAAACTCTGCCAGGATCAGAAACTAGAGGATAACCAGCGTTTGAAATCAAGGATATTTTTTCATAAGTGAGCATTTCCTTGATTATTTTTGATATGCTATAATCAGATTTTTCCTTTATGTTGTCATAAACAATTATTTTTTTTCTATCAATTTTAAAATAACTAAGAAGTCTTAAACATGAAAACGTATTTTCACAAATTAACAATTCAGAAGATTTTAAAATATCAATGGCTCTAGGAGTTAATTCTTGAAGATTTCCTATAGGAGTAGCAATTAAAAAAAGAGATTTATTTTTTATAAGAAAACTTTTTTGAATTGAAACTGACATGATTAAATTGGGGCGGATAATGGGAATTGAACCCATGAATACTAGTGCCACAAACTAGCGCGTTAACCACTTCGCTATATCCGCCAAGGAGGACTATTATGGAGCGAATGAAGGGAATCGAACCCTCACCATTAGACTGGCAGTCTAAGGTTCTACCATTGAACTACATTCGCAAATTTCTAATTTTATAATGCTATATAATAACAAATACATTCTAATATACCCATTATTATATTATGATAATGATGTTAATATAAATTTTAGAATATTTATATTCATAAACAACAAATAACATCAAAAAAACGTCAATAAAAAGAGATAGAAAAATCTATCTCTAAAAATTAGAAAAATCTTTTTAACTTATAAAGTGATTTAAATATTTATTATAAATTATTTAATATATTATAATCGTAACGTCATAATGTTTTTTAATAACAATAAATTATTCACTAATTTTAGTATCTTCAACAGTCATCGCAACAATTTCATCAACCACAAGCAAATCTTCTTCAAAAATATTTCTGCTTTCACATATTTGTTTAAATTTTTTAACAAAAGCTTCAAGCTCATTAATTTTTGAAAATGATTCAGCCAATTCAGTCAATTTTCTTTTTAATTCTTTGTTTTCTTTTTCAATAGCTTCAAACTTACGTTTATCTTCTTCTTCTTTTAATTTTCTATTTTTTTCTTCTTCATCAAGAGTTTTAAATTTATCAGAAATATCAATAAAGTTACTAACTATAGTTTTAAACTCTTTATCATTTAAATCATATTGCATATATATTAATTAAACTTCTATTATTTTAAAAAAGCGCTCTTGTTGAACATAAAAGCGCTCTTTATTCTTCTTTTTAAATAAATTATTTAAAAAATGATAATTTAAAATGTAATAAAAATTATAAAATTATAATTCCTTATGTTATTTATGATTGAACATAAATTATTATGTAAATAAAAAAAATTAAATCTTGTAATTTTTTTTATTTATATTTAAAAATTAATATTAAAGAGGAAGCGTACTCAAGTGGATGAAGAGGCTGGCTTGGAAAGCTAGTAGATATATCTAATAAATATATGCGAAGGTTCGAAACCTTTCGCTTCCGCCATTTACTAAAATTAATATTAATAAGTATAAATAATTATAATTATCTAATTTAGTTAAATTTTTGCATTCTATATTTAGTAATAAAGAATAAAATTTGTTATAATATAATTAATATAATTAAGAAAAGAATTAAATTATTTATTAAAAGTATTAAATTTTCAATGTTAATAGTTAATAAATTAAAAGGTTCTTTGCTAATTAAATTAGCTAAAAATAATTATAAATTGCTAAGTATTAAAATTCTAAAATTATATAAAGATAAATAATCCATGCTACAGCATCAAAATTATTTATTGTATAAATTTTTTCCTAAATTGTTATAAATTTGATAAGTTAGAAAATAATCATATATAAAATTTTTGCTAGTAAATAAAATGAGTGATAAAACAATGAACGTTAATATAGAAGAAATTAAAAAAAGTAACTACGAAATACTTTGTATTGTCAGAGAAACTGATAGTGAAAAAAAAGATAAACTAATAAAAGACATAGAAAGCGTTATTAGCCAAAATAAAGTTAAATTCAGCAGTGAAGTAAAAAAACTAGCTTATACAATAGAAAATTTAGAAAGTGCTGAGTATCTTCTTTTAAATTTCGAAGCAAAAAGAAGTGAAATTTCTTCGGTAGAAGAATTATTAAAAAATTCTTTTATTGTTAGACACATGACTATTAATTTAGATACTGAAAAAAAAATAAAAATTAAAAAATCTTCAAGATTTCAAAAAATTAGAAAACAAAGAAAACCTGGTTTTGGAAAATTTGTAAAACAAGATAGAACAGATAGACCAGAGAGAAATAATGAAAATAAATCATCTTTAGATGGCAGAAGTGAAAAAGTTAACAGAAGCTTCTCTTACTCAGGATACGAAAAACAAGATAGACATTCTTCATCAGTTGATATAGAAATAAAAACAAAGAAATAGGAAAAAAGTAAAAAAATGAAAAGATATTCATCTAGATGACTTAGATTAATGGAAAAAAATAAAATTTTTGGAAACAACGTTTATTTTTTAAAAAATAATATTGAGTACATAGATTATAAAGACACTGAAATGCTTGGTAATTTTATTAACAAACAAGGACAAATAGTTCCCGGTATTTTCAACAAACTAACTTTAAAATACCAAAGAAGAGTTGCTAAAGCTATAAAAAGAGCGCGTCAAATGGCATTAATACCTTATAACATTGTTGATCAAAGCGATTGAAATAGTTATACTCCAAATAATTATACTCCAAAACAACAACAATCTTAATCTAAAATAAATATTTTTTTTTAGAAAAATTTTAGAAACATTTTTTAATAGCCTTATCAATATTAATTTGAGGGGCTATTTAATTATAAATTAATTATGAATAAAAAAGAAAAAGTTATTTTACTAGATAATGTAAAAAATTTAGGAAAAAAAAATGAAATTAAGGAAGTAAGTTCAGGTTTTGCCTATAACTTTCTTTTTCCAAACAAGAAGGCTTTGCCTTACAACAAAGAAAATTGTGATGGTTTGGAAAAAGAGAAAACCAAAGAAATTAAAAAAATAATTATAAAAGCAAAATCAGAAATGATTCTTTTTGAAAAAGTAAATAATTTGGAATTCACTTTCTATTTAAAAAAAGAAAAAGGTAAAATTTTTGGATCTATAAAATTATCTGAAATAATTAAATCTTTAAAAGAAAACGGAATAGAGATAAACGATAAAAAGAAATTTCAAAATTTTATACCGATTAGTGAAGAAGGTAATCATATAATCAAATTAAAAATAAATAAAGATCTTGTTTCTAACTTGAAAATTAAAGTTAAATCAGAATAATTAAATAATTAGGATTAAAATGGAATATCATAAAAAAGAAGTAATTATTAAAGTTTCAGAAACTAGCGGACTTCTATGACCTTATCACCAAGATAAAAAAGCTTTAAGCTCTAGTACTTTAACTACAATTTTAAAAGAAATTGAATATGGCGATAAACAAATTCCGAAGTTTGTTTTAATGAAAGCTGCAAACAATGGAAAAATATTTCATGAAACAATTCAAAATTTTTTGGTAAATGGAGATGAAGAAAGTTATTTATCATTAAAAATAAGTCCGAAAACATTAGAAAAAATAAAAGAATCATTAATTTTTTTTAAAGAGAAAGATTTTAAAAATTTCTTAGGAATTGAAAAACTTCATTATTGTTTTTATGAAGAAAATTTTTTCGGAAGTTATGTCGATTTAGAGTTTGATGATTTTATAATTGAATTAAAAACAAATAATGTAATAATAGATCAAAGTCCGATATCAGTTCTAATTTTTAAAATTCAACTTCTTATTCAACACCTTTGTACAAAAAAAGACATATATCTTCTTTGAAGTACAGGACAAGGAGTATTTTTCAATAAATTTGATAAAAGTGAAGAATTGCTTGAAATATTAAAAATACTTGTTAACATAGTAGATAATAAAGATATTTATTCTTTTGAAGTTAAAAGAGAAATAATAAAAAGATTGTTAGAGGTTTATTCAAAAGGAACATCTAATAAAAGATTTTTATCATAATAATTTAAACTTGAAAAACGATAACATAAAAAATGGAAAATTATAAATACTTATCTATAGATCCTTCAGGATCAGGAACAACAGGGATGTTTTTTTACGATAGCGAAACAAAAGAAGAGCTATTTACAAATTTCAAAAGTAAAATTTGAAAAGAACATTTTGTTTTTATTAAAAATTTTTGTGAAGAATATAAAGTTGATTATATTATTTATGAAACAACAAACTTCATAAAAGTTAAAGGCTATGATTTAACAAGCTTATTTAAGATGTTTGGAATTATTGAATCTTTAATTTATATGTTTCCAATAAAAAAATGTGAAACAGTTTTAGTGAGAGAAGTAAAACTTTCATATAAAAAATTAAAAGAAAATAATTTAAGCATTGACAATCTATTTTTTAAAGCTGGAAGAGGTGGTGGATGATTCAGAAATAATAAAAAAATAGAAATACACGAATTAGATGCATTTTTAATTTTTTATTGTCACTTAAAAAAATTAGACAAAGATTCTTTAACATAAAAAAGAATTATTTTAATGAATTCTTAATTAAATTTATTTCACTTTTATATACTTCGTCTTTAACTGGAGTTTCAAGTATTTTAATAACTTTATTAAAATCATCATGATGAGCAATTTTATTTAAACAATCAAATCCTAACTTACCATATCCTATATTTGCATGACGATCTTTTCTAGATCCTAAATCAAATAAAGAATCATTTAAATGAATAACTCATAATTTATCTAATCCAATTTTTATCCTAAACTCTTCAATGACGTTATTTAAATTAAATTTAATATCATAACCTGAACTGTATAAATGGCAAGTATCTCAACAAACACCTACTCTTTCCTTATCATCAACATTATCAATAATAAATTTAAGTTCATCAAAATTAACTCCAAGCTCATTATTTCTTCCAGACATTGTTTCTAAAGCTATTCTTACGTTTGAACTTCTATTTAAAACGTTATTCAAAGATTTTGATATATTTAGCAAGGATAAGTTCCTATCAGCTCCCAAAGAGCTTCCTGGATGAATAATTAACGTGTTTAAACCAATCTCTTCCATCATAGAAATTTCAGAACTTAAAAAATCTAATGATCAAGACAATTTGCTTTCATTAATTGTGTTAGCAAGATTAACTAAGTAAGAGCCATGAACAACAACATTTTCAATTTTTAAATCATTTTCAAATAAAAAATTCTTGAAATCTTCAACTTTTAATTGAGACACTTTCTTCCTAATGGTATTCTGAGGAGAACCCATATAAATCATTAAAGAACTTGAACCATAACTAAAAGCTTCTATTACAGATCCTAAAAGATAATCTGGGCTCTTTAAAGAAACATGTCTGCCAATTAAAATATTTGAATTTTTCACAATTTATTATATATTTATAGATTTAATATTTAAAAAAAACTAAATATTATCAGTTTTTTCTTTTTCTATTGGTTTTTTATGACTTTTAACTTTAGAAAGTCTTTTGCTTGAAAAAGTATAAACATAATCCATATGATTGAAAACATCATAATGATGATCAATAGTTATAACTGTTTTATCTTTAATTTCATCAAAAATATTCTTTAAAACAATACCTCTAGTAACAGGATGAACATTACTTAAAATTTCATCAAATATGTAAAGATTATAATCCCTTAAGAAAACCTTCATCGCTTCTAACTGTTGTTTTTGACCTTCAGAAAGATCTGTTCCATTTTCTTTAAGTATAGTATCAAATCCCGAAGAAAGAGAACTAATAAAATTAAATATTTTTGTCTTTTTAGCTGCAAAAATTAATTTCTTTAAATCTTTATCTTTATCATAGGCAAATGGATATAAAACATTCTCAGCAATTGACATATTGAAGAACGTTGGTCTATTCGTCAAATGACATATTTTCTCATGAAGATTTTTTGTTTTAATCTCATCTAAACTTCGTCCAGAAATTAAAACTTTGCCATCAGATATTTTGTAAAGTTTAAGTAAAATCTTAGTTATTGTGCTTTTGCCAATACCATTTTTACCAGCAATTCCATATTTTTTGCCTTCTTCAAATATGAATGATAAATTTTCAATTATTTTGTTATCAGGTCTTGATGGATAAACAAAAGAAATATTATCTATAACAATATCTCCACGATCAAAATCATAAGTCTCTTCGACATATTCTTTATCTTCATCAGTTAATTTTAAAACACTTTCTGTAACAATAGAAAGGTCGCTAGAAAGATCTTCTAGAGTTAAAATAGCATCAAGAATTTTATTAACTTCAGAATTTAATCTTTGAACTGTGAAAAAATAATCAATAAAGTTTCCAAAAATAAACTCTGGAAGATTAAGAACTTTATCTTTATTATTAATAACAGTTACAATCATCATAAATAAATATGGAATGTTTGGGATCAAAAGATAATTAGGAAGAGTTTGAAAAAGAGCTGTTCATAACAAAGAAGTTTTGTTATTTCTAAAAGTTTTATCTAAACGATCTGAAATTTTTTGTTGTTCAAAAAATTCACTAGAATTATTCTTTATATATTCTAAATTTTTTACACGCTCAAAAATAATTCTGTTGTCTTCTTCATATCTTTTCTTAGCTTTAATACCAAGCTTTATAGCCTTCTTTAATAAAATAGAAACAACAAATAAAAGAGAAAGAAAAAGAAAGAATATTATACCAATGAAACTACCATTCATTCTTCCTTCAATTTGAAATCCAAAGTAAAAATTAAGAAAAATAGAAATAATCACATATATCAATCTATTAGGTATTTTTCAAATATTAACAGCAATATTATCTAAATCAGAAGTAAATTGAGTTAACATTTTTCAAGAAATTTCAGATGATTTTTCATAATTTGAATTAGTTAAAATTTTAAATAACTCAACTTTTAAATCATTTTCAATTTTATCACAAGAATAAGAAACTCAGTATCAATGACAAAGAGAAAAAGGTGCTTTTACAAAAACTAAAAATAAAATAAATGAAATGATAAAATCCTTTCAAATAAGATTTTTTGAAAAACTGAAGAAAATAAAATTAAATGTAAAAGTTAAATTCTTATCATAAATTAATTTATTATCAATTAAATGTTTCTTAAATAAATGTTGTAATTCTTCTTTATTAATAGAAATATCTTCTTTGTTATTTAAATTCAAATCTTTTACTATAGCATCAATCTTTTCAGAATTTTCAATATTTTTTTCAGTTTTTAAAACTTCAAGTCTAGTTTTTAAATCATCAATTGATTCAACATCATTTAATATTTTAAGAGTACTATCACGAAAGCTATCGCTTGGAGTAAAAAAAGCATTTCTAACATTTAAACCAACATTATAGTTTATAAGGGCGGTAGAAGCGGCAAGAAGAGAAGAAATAAGAAATAAAATTTTATTATTCCTTAAAACTCTGAAAAAAAAAATAACTAATAATCTAAATTTATTATCTTTTATTTGCTCAAAATTTTTAGTTTTTTTTTTATCTAAAAATATTTTAATCATTTTAGTAAATTCTCCATTCTTGCGAAATTTATTTATATATAAAAACGCTTTTTTCTTAAAATTATTTATCCGTAATTTTCCGCATTATTTTATTAATAAAAAAGAAGTTTTAAAAATTCTATTTTTTTATTAATAAATAAAATAAAAAAACATTTTTGGATTTAACATTATTAAATAAATTTTTAACTAAAAAAATAAAGAAATGATCAAGTTAATTTGTTTTGAAAATTAATTTCATTTTTTTAAAGATAAATGATTACAACAATCTTAATCAAAATTAGATGAAATCAAATAAAAAACAAAAAAAATTAAATTAATAACAAACAAGATTAAAAAGATGAAAATTTTAAAATTAAAAAACTCATTAACAAATGAAATAGATAGTATAGAACTGAAGCATGAAGATAAATTTAACATGTATTTGTGCGGACCGACAGTTTATGACAATGTTCACATAGGAAATATGAGACCATCGCTAATTTTCGATATAATTGCAAGATTATTAAAGGAAATTAAAGTTGATTTTAAATATGTTCAAAATATAACAGATGTAGATGATAAAATAATTGAAAAAGCTTTAAAAGAAAATAAATCTGAAAAGATAATAACAAAAACTTACACAAATTCATACTTAGAAAACTTTGAAAAATTAAATTTAATTAAACCAGAATTTGAATCAGTTACAGATAATATGAAAGAAATAATAAATTTCATAGAAAAATTAATTGAAAATGAAAATGCTTACATATTAGAAAACAATGTATTATTTAATATTAAAAAAAATGAAAATGAATATGGAAAGCTATCAAAACAAATATTAAAAAAACTTTCAAAAGAAGAGGGTAGAAATGTAAATATTTTTGAAAAAAAGGATGAAAAGGATTTCGTACTTTGAAAAAACACAAAAGAGGGAGTTAATTGAGATACTCCTTGATTCAAAGGAAGACCCGGCTGACATACAGAGTGTGTAACTTTAATAGATACTTTTTTTCAAAAAAAAACAATAGACATTCACGGGGGAGGAAAAGATTTACTATTTCCCCATCATGAAAACGAAAGAATTCAATATTTCGCAATTAATAAAAAAGAGTTGAGTAAAGTTTGAATCCACTTTGGACACGTAAATTCAAAAGAAGAAAAAATGTCAAAATCTTTAGGTAATTTCATAACTGCGAAAGATTTTATAGAAAAGCACGGACCAAACACTTTAAAAATTTTTCTCTTAAACAGTCGTTACAACGAAGATATAGAAATAAATGAAAAAATAATCGAACAATCAAAATCACAAATAAAAAAAATTGAAAATGTTTTAAAAAAGATAAATTTGTTTTTTTACTTTAATAAATTAAAAACAAGCAATTTAAAAAATTATGAAAAAAAAGAAGAAGTTATTGAAATTTTATTAAACAATTTAGAAATTACAAAAGTAATTTTTATTCTAGAAGAAACAATATCTTTCATAAATAGAGAAATTGAAAAAAATAATAATGAAATAGATATAGAAATTCTTAAGATAAAAATTAATGATTTTTTATTCATACTTAAAATACTAGGATTTGATTTCAATATAAAAGAATTTGAATCAGAAACAATTAAATTAATCGAATCTTGAAAACATTTCATCAAAGAGAGAAAATTTGAAAAATCTGATGAAGTGAGAAAATTATTGCAAGAGAAAAAAATTCTATAAATTAATTAAATAATCTAATTGTAAATTGACAAATTATTATTCTCTTACTTTATTGCTTTTCCATAAAGTCAGGAGCACTTATTCCGCAAAGTTCTAAACCTTTACTTAAAGTCATCTTAACAGCTTTAACAAGAATAACTCTTTGTTTAGATAATTCATAATTATTATTTTGCAAAATTGCGTAAGATTGATAATAAGATTGAAAATCTTTAGATAAAGATTGAAGATATTGAATAATTAAAAAAGGTTTCTTTTCTTCGGCTGAATTAATAACAACTTGAGAAAATCTAATTAAATTATTTAAAATTTCCCTCTCTTTTAATTCATTAAGAATTATAAAATCATTAATTAAAAGATTGTCGTCTTTTTGTTTCATGCTCTCTCATTTAAGCAAAATTTGATTGCATCTAGCATGAGCATATTGAACATAATACAAACGAGAATTTTCTTTATGATCGTTAAGAATTTCAGAATTTATAACTAAAGAATGATTTGTTTCTTTTTCTAATAGACAAAATCTTAATTGATCTTTTTCTATAATCTTTAAAGTTTCATCAACATCAATAGAGGTGCCTAATCTCTTTGAAAATTTCTTATTTCCATCTTCTGTCAAAAGACTAACCATCTGAATTAAAATAATTGAAATTTTCTCTTTAGAATTATAACCTAAAAGATCAAGAGATCCTAATAATCTGCCTATATAACCATGATGATCGCTTCCTCAAATATTAATAAGAAAATCAGATCTATTCAGTTTATCAATATGATAAATTATATCAGAAAGAAAATATGTATAATCTCCATTTTCTTTTATAATAACTCTATCTTTATCATCGCCAGCAGACTCTGTTTTCAAAAATAGAGCATTATCTTTTTTATAAGTTAAATTTTTTAATTCAAAATCTTTTAAAAGTTTTTCTAATATTTCTTTATTTTCATACATTTTTTTCTCAGAAAATCAATTATCAAATTTGACACCACAAAGAATAAGGTCAGATTTAATTTTATCAATAAAAAAACCTATAATTTTGTTTAAAATGAAATCTTTCCTTTCTTCAATATCTTTTAATGAAAATATTTCGTTTTTTGAAAAATATAAAGCTGCGTCTTTTGTAGAAACACCTTTATATTTTAAATCATCTTCTTTTATATTGAAATTAATTTTCTTATTATCAAAATAGTAAAACAAAACTGAATTTAATAAATCTTTAATCTGATTTCCTCTATCATTTATATAGTATTCTCTGATAACTTTATAACCAATGAATTGATAAATATTTGAAATTGTATCGCCAATAATTGCATTTCTTAAATGACCTAAATGAAGATATCCAGTAGGATTAACAGAGACAAATTCAATATTAATTAATTTATTTTTTTTTTCAAAAAAAAGAAAACTTCCAGAAGCTATATCATTTAGATATTTTTTAAAAAATTCACTTTTAAAATTGCAATTTAAATATCCTTGTTCACTAATAGAAATTTCAAAATTAGAATAATTAGGAAAATCATTTTTTATTTTCAATGCTATTTCATAAGGTTTCTTTTTTAAAATATGAGAGATTGGCAAAGCTAAAGTAATTGCAAAATCTGCATTAATCTCTTCTGGAGTATCTCACTTAATAAAAGAATCTTTTCAAGTTATTCCATAAGAAGAAGAGATCTTTTTCCATTCATTTATAATATCTTCTAAAGTAAAATTTTTATCATCTGTGTTCATTTTTTAAAAATTCAAACCTTTAAATTTCGTTTTTTTTCTCATTTCCTCTAATGAAAACCAAAAATAATGGATCTTCCATATCAACATCACTCTCAAAAGAAAGATAATTTTTAATCAAACCTGAAAGTCTTCTTTCTATATTCTGTTTAATATTAGCATCAGAGTTAAAAAAAGATGAATCTGGAGATATTTTTGTATCCCATCATTGTTTAATTTTTCTTTCAATTTTTAATAAATCAATAGTTGTAGAAATTGAAAGTGAGTTTATTCTTATTTTGGAAATATTCAATTTTTTGTTTTCTCATGAAGCAATTAAAAATATAACTAACAAACCATTTTTAAGAAGTTTTTCTCTTTGAAAAAATAACAAATTTTCAGTATTCAAAAATTTATTGCTATTTTTTATTTGTGAAATTTTTCTAGTTGTTAAATTAAAAATATGATTATTAGGAATAAAAGTTGGCTTTAAAGATGATTTTAAATTTGATAAATATTTACCATGTTTATAACTATTTTGAAGAAGAATAAGTCCATTCGGATTTAAATTCTTTATTATAAATTTCAAATCATAAAAATTAGTGCCAATGCTTAAATTCTCACTCTTACCTAAATCTAAAAATTCATTATTTTGAGAATGTAAAAGGTCATAAACTTTGGCTAATTTTTCTTGACAACCACTCATTGGAAATAAACAAGAAACAAATAAATATTTACTATTTTTTTTCAAATAAAGAGGAATTTTCTTTTCCATTTCATCAATACTCAATGTTAATAAATTTATATTATCTTTTCTACTGCAATCATTAAATTTAATTACACTTAACAAAGAATTTTGTTGAAAAACTTTTTGAAGAAAATCAAACATTTTTCTATCCAAAACATTAACTTTTCGATTGAATTTCTGAGCTATTTCTAGTGTTTCAATAATATGTAAAAAATCAAAATCATAAGCAAATAAGAAAACTTCCTTATCTTTAATAATAAATCTTTTAGATTCTAAAGAAAGCGAACCGTTATTAACTCAATTTAAATTCTGACATCCAGCTATAAGATATGTTTTTTTTCTCCTTGTAGATAAAAATTTTCTAAATTTTTGAAAAAAAAACTGTTGAAACAATAAGTTATTATTACTTAAAACGTTAAAAGAGAAATCTTCTAAATAGTAAAAAATATGATCGCTTTCAGAAATTGAAATTCCAATATTACCTAACAAATAACTATCAAGCGCGAAAAAAGAAATTGAAAAATCATTAATAACAACATCTTTAATTAAATTATCAACTTCAACAAAATTATTTATTAAATTTTCTTTACATTCATAAAAACTCTCTAAACTTATCTTCGTAATTTTACTTCCATAAATTGGAACATTTAAATCAAGCTCATCATAAATAGATTGAATGGATCCACTATTTTTTAGAGAAGAATTATTAAGCAAAATTGCTTTTATTTTATCCTTATTTTCTTTTAAATAGTCGATATTTAAAATACTTTTTACAACATAAGGATTGTCTCTACCTGCTCCAATAATTAGTATTGTCTCATCAGACTCTAAAGCAAAAAAATTACCTTCATTTTGTAAATTGCCACGAAAAACTAAAAAACGAATATTCGACATTATTTTATTTTCAAAACCTTTATCTTATAACTTCTTTTATTTAAATTTTTAGAACTCATGATTTCTAAAATATCACCAACACTCTTACCAATTAAAGATGATCCAAGAGGACTTTGATAAGAGATTTTATTAATAAAAGGATCTGAATCTATTTCGCTAGTTATTTCAATTTCTGAAATTTCATCACTAATTATGTTTGAACTATCAAAAATAGAATAAGAAACTTTGTTACCAATTTGGATAAATTGACAATTAATTTGAGTATTCCCTTTAACAATGTCAGAATTTTCAAGAACTTTACGAATTCTATTTATCTTATCATGAGTACTTTCCAAATTTTCTCTAAGAACAATTCAATCTGCGTTCTCTGACAAATCTCCATCAAGTCTAGCATAACTTAATCTCTCAGCTATCTCTTTGCTATTTTTTTCTAAATCTCTAAGTTTTACTTTTATTAACTGATATCCTTCTTCAGTTATCATACTCTTATTCATATATTCTTATTTCTCTATTCAATTCAATACTTGCAAAATAATTTTCCAAAATAATAGAAGCTGCAATAGAATCTTCTCTCATTCTTTTTCTTTTTTTTAATAAAATCGCTTTTTTAGTAGAATAATCTTCATTAAACCAAATTATTTTTTTTATTATTTCAGTATCTTTAAAAATCAAAGAAAGAAAAATTTCTTTGATTTTTAAAGTACTGTTTTCGTTAGACAATGGAACGCCAATCACAATAACAACAGGATTATACTTTTCAATAATTTTGAATAAATGATTTTTCAAAACTTGATAATTTCCTTGAGGATATTTAAAGACTTCTAAAGGTTTTGTTAAAAATCCATTGCTTGCTGAAAATCCAACATAACTTTGACCAAAATCTATAGCTAAATATTGATAACTCATATTAACTATTCATTAAAAGTAGATATTTTATGCTTTTTTCTTTCTAATAAGCTTCTTTCTTTTTGAAGTTTTAAAAGTTTATAAAAATCTTCTCTATCAAATGAATTACTACTTCCCTTTAAAGAAAAATCAATTAATTCAAGAGAAATTCCTTCAGTATCGTATCAAAAGAAAACTTTTTCTGATGAAATTTTTTGTTCAACATTTTCTTCTAAATATCTTTTTATTTTTTTAACTGAATTTTCAAAACTTGAAAATAATTTAATTAATTCTTTTTCTAATATTTTTTTTATTTGTTCTTCTTTAACAATCAAATCTTTATAAAATTCGCTGTTAGTAAAAATTATATTTTTACAAAGAATCATTAAATCTTCAACGCTAATTCCCAAAATATAAGAAAGCAAAGCGCTCCTTTTTAAAAGTTTTTTTAAAACATATCCCTGCATTTTATGATTTGGAAGAGCCCCATCAGAAATTGCAAAAATAGAAGTTCTTAAATGATCTGCAATAACATAAAGATTTCATCTATTGTCATCATTTATAATAACGTCATTCTTTTTACAACAAACTTCTAATCACTCTATAGGGCTTTTTCAAATATCAACCTGAAAAGTGTTTTGAACATTTTGCAAGACCAAAGCAATTCTCTCAAGTCCGCCACCAACATCAACACATTTTTTCGAAAGTGGTAAGTATTCATTTGCTTTATGATAGAATTCTGAAAAAACAATATTTATTATTTCAATAAAATTTTTGCTTTCTAAATCTTCAACGCTTAATGGCTTTTTAATACCAAAATCATTAAAACAATAATAAATTTCCGTATTTGGACCACAAGGACCATCTCCCATATCTCAAAAATTACTAGATCTAGGAGCCATTATTAGATTTTCAACATTAACATTTGATTGTTTCTTTCAAATATTATAAGTTTCAATATCACTCTCCAAAATAGTTATAAAAAGTTTGTTAGGATCAATTCCTAAATATTTAACATCAGTAAAATAATTTCAAATTAAAGGTATAACTTCTTCTTTAAAATTACCACCAATTGAAAAACAACCAAGCATTTCAAAAAGTGTTTGATGATACGAATTAGCATCTATTCTATCTAAATCATTAGTTCTAATAACTTTTTGGCAATTAACTAGATTTTTAGAAGGAGATAGTTCCGGATTATTAAAATATTTTTTTAAAGCTGCAACTCCAGAATTTATTCATAATAATGAAGGATCATCTTTAGGAATTAAAGAGGAAGGTTCTATTAATAAGTAGTTTTCTTTCTGAAAAATTTCTAATCAGCTTGACCTTACATAATTAACACTATTTTTTACATAACAATTATTGAACATATTTAAATCCTCCACTTTGAACTATTTGAACTATTTTTAAATTGATTATTTTTGTATTCAACAAGATATTCAACTGAAATAAAAGCATCATATTCAGATAAAGTTATAGTATTTGAATCTGAAAATGAAGATATTGATTTTTCAATTATTTTTCTTTTAACTACATGAATTATGTCTGGAAAACTAAAATCAAACTTCCAATCTCTTTCTTTTGCTTTTTCTTCAAACAAAAAACTTTTAAATGAACTTCAATATAAATCTTCAATTATAACGACATTTTTTTTTTGTTGATTTGAAATTAAAGTGCATTGAGATGCACTTTCAGCACTTTCAAAAATAAAATAGTCTTTTTTCAAATCTTCTTTTACTAAATCAATTAAAAGATCGGTAGTTTCCAGATCATTAGAATATCCAAAATAAACATTTTGAAATCTACCAAGTCTCTTAGCAGCTTCTTCAATGTGTTCAATTGTATTTGTAGTTCCAATTATCAAAATATTATAATTATCTCTTGATATAGAATCAACGCTTTCTAAAAAAGTATTTATTAAAGTATCATCTTTTGAACCAAATTCAAGATGCTTTCCTTTACCAGCCAGAGAATCAATTTCCTCAACAATTATTACAACTGGTTTTTCAGATAAAACTTCTTTTGCCTTCTTTTTTGCATAATCAACAATACTAAGTCACTTTTTAGCTCCAGATCCAACATATAATTGTTGAAGAGAACCACCACCAATAACTATATAATGAGAAGAAATATTTTCAGCTAATAATCTTGCAGAATGACTTTTACCAGTTCCTGGAGGTCCAAAAAAAATCATATTACTAAAATTAGATTTATCTTTTTTATTTCTAGATAAATTTTTAAAAATATCGGCGCCTTTAAAAATTAAACCTATTTCATTTCTGGCATTTTTATCAAGTATTCTTTCTAACCAATCAAAATCATAAGAACTTTTATTTAAAGTAAAAATTTCATTTCTTTCTTCAGGCAAATCTATTTTTGAACCGTCAATCAAAGAAGGAAATAGTTTAAGAATATAATTAGATAAAAAAATAGTTAAAATAATTAAAAACAAATACTTAAAAATAGTAATAAAAAGATTAAATATTTTAATAAGAGATCAATGAATTGACAAATTATTAAACGAGTTTTCATTTTTTTCATTATTATATTCAAATTTAATATTTTCGTTTTTCATTAGTAAATCATCCATAATTCATTTATATTAATACAATTCAAGTTGAATTAATTAATTTTGTTAAAAAATCATTTAACAAAATTAATAATCTTTAAATTATTTTAGTTATTTTTAAAGAAAAAGAAATTTTAAAGTGTTAAAAAAAATTATCTCGCTCATTTTTTCAAATGAAAATCCTCTTATAAGAGCAATTTTCTCAATATTATATTTAACATTTCAAGGGTGATTTTTAGCACCTCTAAATGGATTAGGAGATAAATATGGAGAATCTGTTTCAACTAAAATTTTATCAATAGGAATATAACTAATAACTTCATGTATTTTTTCACTTTTTGGAAAAGTGATAATCCCTGAAAAAGATATATAAAAACCCAAATCTAAAAATTTTTTTGCTACACTTAAATCACCTGTAAAACAATGAATAACACCTTTACTAATTCCAACGCTTTTTATTATTTCATATGTATCTTCAAAAGCATCTCTTACATGAATAAGAACGGGCAAATTGTATTTTTTTGCCAAAATTAATTGTTTTTCAAAGAAAAATTTCTGCTTTTCAATGGGTGTTTTATTTCTATAATAATCTAAACCAATTTCACCAATAGCAAATATTTTTTCATTGACAATTTTATCTTCAATTCAAACTAAATTATCTTCATTTAAATCATCATCACTATTAGGATGAATTCCTATTGCAGAAAAAAGAAAATCTTCATTATTCTTTGATTGTAAAATCAATCTATTGTTTGTAAACATATCATAACCAACATTGATAATATGTTTAACATTATTCTTTTTAGCATCATCGATTATTGAGTTAACTTGAAAATCATCATAATCTTCACTTGAAAGATGACAATGAGTATCAAAAAAAGAAAGAGATTTTGTATTTTCCATAAAGAATATATATTGATTTTAAATAATTAAATAAATAATTTATATTCTAAATAAATATTATAATTATAATTTAATATTTTAACAAATAAACTATATTTTTTTATCAAAAATTGAAAAAAATGCAAAAAATCAAACATAAATAGAAGTAAAATGATTAAGATTGAAAAAGTAAAAGAAATAACAGAAAAATCAGGATGCTATCTTTTTAAAAACAAAAATAATATAGTTATTTATGTTGGAAAAGCTAAAAATTTAAAAAAAAGAACTTTAAATTATTTTCAAAAAGATGAAGAAAATATTAAAAGAAATTTTATATCTCAAATAGAATACATTGATGTTTTTGTAACTGAAAATCAAAAGGAAGCTTTAATCCTAGAACAAAATCTAATTAAAAAGCATCAACCAAGATACAATGTATTATTAAAGAATAATAATGCATATCCTTATATTCAAATAACTAATAGTAAAAATCCTCGTTATATATTAAGTTATAAAGTATTTAAAAATTATGGAGAATACTTTGGACCTTTCCCAGATGGAAGCAGAGCAAAAGAAATACTCAGTTTGTTAGAAAGGGTTTTTCCATTAGCAAAATGCAAAGAATCAAAACAAAAAAAAGCTTGCATTTATTACACAATTGGACAGTGTTCAGGATATTGTTTTAAAGAAGTTGAAACAAATTATTATGAAGAGACAAAAAAAAATGTAGTTGATTTTTTTAATGGAAAAACAAAAAAAATTAAAGAAAAAATTAAAGAATCATTTACAAAAAATATAAATAATTTATCTTTTGAAATTGCTCAAAAACAAAAAAAAATTCTAGATAGTATTGATTTTTTTGTAAGCTCCCAAAATGTTGAATTTAGTGACAGACAAAATAGAGACTTTATAGGAACATTTGCAAAAAAGGGAGTTTTGGCAATGAATATCTTAATTTATCGCTATGGAAAATTAATTACATCTCATGAAAAAATCTTTTCAATAGAAAATCAATTTGCAGATCAAAAAGAAATAATTCAATCTTATATTTTTCAATTCTATGAAAAAAATTTAAGCCCTAGAATTTTGTATTCATCAGAAAATATTCAATATAAAAAAGAATTAGAAGAAGAACTTAAATTAACAAATATAACGCCAAAAATTGGGAAAATGAAAAAAGTTTTAGAATTAGCTAATTCAAACGCAGAACAAACGTGAAATAAACATTTTTTAGGAGATTTTCAAAAAATCAGACAATTAGAAACTCTTAAAAAAATTGCTAAAATTTTTAAAATTAAAACACCATATCATATAGAAGCTCTAGATATTTCAAATATTTTTCTACAAGATGCTGTAGCATCTTTTTCATACTTTATAAATGGAGAATATAACAATTCAAAGCTTTATAAATTAAGTCCAGAGAGATCAGATTTTGATTATATGAAAAAAGCTTGTGAAATTCATTACAAAGATACAGATCAAGAAAAAATGCCAGACTTAATAATAGTTGATGGAGCTAGAGAACAAATTAAATCAGTAAAAGATATTATTAAAAAGTTAAAATTAAAAAGTAAAATTATAGGTCTTATAAAAAATGATAATCATAAAACAGAAAAAATGATGAATGAAAATTTAGAAGAAATCTTATTTGAAAGTGAAGAAGTTAAAAATTTCCTAACTCAAATACAAGAAAAAGTGCATGAAAGCGCTATAAGATTTCACAGAAAATTACATGAAAAAGGAACATTAAAAGTAAATGACAAATTTTAAAAAAAATAATTAAATTTTTAAAACTTGACAATTTTGACAGAAAAATGTAGAACGATTATCAATATTAATTCTTGAAATTTTTTCTAAACAAACATAACATTCTTTACCAGCTTTTCCATAAACTTTTAATTCATTTTGAAAAGATCCTTTTTCATTATTAGGATTTATAAAATCAACAATTGAAGATCCTTTTAGATCTATCGATTTTTGCAAAACTTTTCTAGTTATTTTCAACATTTCATCAATCTTATCTTTAGATAAAGAATTGGCTGGCTCTAAGGGATGAACATTAATTAAAAAAAGTATTTCTGAAGCATAAATATTTCCAATACCGCTAATTATATTTTGTTCAAGAAGAGCAGCTTTGATTGGGATTTTTTTTGTTCTAAAAGATGAAAATAAAAAATCAGAACTCACTTCATCATTAATTAAATCTAACCCAATTTTGTTATATGGATATAATTTTTCATATTCTCCAATTTTTTGTAAATGAAAAGTAGCAAAATTTCTTGGATCGCAAAACAAAATTTTCTTTCCATCATCTAAATAAAATGCTAATGATAAATGGTTAATTTGACCCTTATTAGCAAAAGATTCTTTTAGAAAATATTTTCCAGTCATTCTTAAATGATTAATAATAACTCATTCATCAAGAATAATAAAAATATACTTTCCTTTTCTTTTTATATCATTAATTTTTTGATTTTTAATACGAGAAATAAAATCTTCTTTGCTGGTTCCGCACTTTATAATATTTTCTTTAATAATTTCAACATCTTTTATTACTTTGCCTTTTATTTCAAAAAGACTTCTAATAACAGTTTCTACTTCTGGTAATTCTGGCATTTTTTTTTTTTTTTTTTTTTATTTATTAAATTATAAAATAATTAATTTTTAAAATCAAATTTCTTATATTCATTATAATATCTTGAAAGCATAAAAATTTCTAATGAAAAAATTAAAGATTGAATTATTGAAAAAAAACTTTGAATATCTAAATTTAAAAAAAAACCTTTTGATTTTAAATAATTTAAAAATAAAGAAGTTAAAGTGGGGAAAAACATGAAAAACGTTTTAGCTAAGAAAATAGTTATTTGATTTAAACTTAATGAGTAAGTTATAATTTTTTCATTAATAGAAGAAAATATATTAAAAATGAATGTGTTTAAAAAAATGTATAAAAAAGCTTGAAAAACATTTATAGATAATTTACTTCCATTGAAAATAACAAAAAGAGATCCATAAAGAGAAATTAAAGATGAAATTAAAAAAATCGAAATAAACTTAGAAAAGAAAATTTCTTTTCTTGTTCAATTAGTGTTTAAAATAACAAATTTATCATCATTTTCGGGTGAATTTCATCCTAAAAAATCTTCCTTATAAATTTTGTTGAAAAATTCTCTTAAGATATTAAAAATATTAATTGTAAAAAAACCTGAAGGAAAAGAAATACAAGAAATCGGCGAGAAAAAAAATGAAACTATTGTCAATATAACTATCTTTTTACCATCCACAACGTTACCCACGTTACCCATATTAGCTATATCATCCAATTTAATACCAGAAATTAAGATAGAGGCTTTATTAATAAGATTCTGAATTCCTAACTTATAATCAAAACCAAGATGATTTCAAAAAAACAAATTTGAAATTTTATTATAAGAAGATAAAGTTGAACTAGGTTCTAAAAGTGGTTGATTCCTACATACAAACGCAATAGAAAGAACTGAAACTATTCTAAAAATAGAAATAATAATCGGAAAAATAAACAATAGTTTATTTGTACTAAAAAATGTTTTTAAATAATATTTAATAGCTTTTTTGTTTAAAAATTTTTTCATAATAATATCTTTCATTTCATTAAATTTTATATTTAATCAAACTATCGTAAATACTTCTAATATCAGATGTTTTTTTTCCACTATAAAGAATTTTTCCATTGTCAATAAAAGTAACATATTGAGTTAAAGATTGTAAATCTACAATATTATGACTAGAAATAAAAATTGTTATTCCTTTTTCATTCATTTTAATAATCTTTTCTAAGAAAAAATCTTTATTATAAATATCTAATCCTTCAAATGGTTCATCTAAAAAGAGAATGTCGATATCATCAATTAAATCAAGAATTAAAAATTGAAGAATTTTTTTTCATCCTGTTGATAATTTCGAACATAATTCATCTTTTTTAGAAAACAAAGATGAATTTTCAAAAGTAAAATCTACTTTTTCTTTTGATATATTTCTTAAAGAAGCACACTCATAAAAAAAATCTTTAACTTTTCTGTTTTTAGGAAAAAAAGGATCTGCAAACATAAAGAATGATTTTTCTTTATATTCATTAAAATTTTTAATACTTTTGTTATCTATTAAAACTTCTCCTTCAAAATTAGATATTAAATTACTTAAAATACTAAAGATGGTAGTTTTTCCAGCTCCATTATTTCCTATAAGTCCATGTATAGATCCCTTTTCAATTGATAAAGATACATTTTTTAAAACTTCTAATTTCCCAAAAGATTTTCCAACATTTATAAATTCTATTTTTTTCATTGTCATTTAATACATTAATTCTTTTTTTAGTTATTATAATTTTTAATAAAAAAATAAATAATAAAATCATTATTTGGTGTGCAATCATAATAAAAATTCTTTCAAAATATTATATATAAATTAAAATATATAGTAAATAAAACTATTATAATTAGTAATATTTTTTTTAATAAAAATAATTATTAGCAATAAAAACTTTGAGAAAGAATGCTTTAAATACAAAACAAATGAAGAATAATTATAATCTAAAAGATTTAAATAACAAAGAAATTTCTTTAAATGGATGAATAAAAAAAATTAGAAAACTTGGAAAATTAATGTTTTTTGATCTTCAATGCGAAGAAGAAGATGTTCAAGTAATAGTTTGAGATGAAAAAATTATAAAAGAAATAAACGAATCTTTACAAACAGGAGATTTAATAAACATAAACGGAAATGTTAAATTAAAGAAAAGTAAAAAAAATAGTTCAGAAGAAGAATTTGAAATATTACTAAATTCATGAAAATTAATAAACAAAACAATTCAACTTCCATTTGAAATTAAAGATGATTTAGATTTAAAAGAAGATAATAAGTATAAATACAGATATTTAGATTTAAGAAGAGATAAAAGTAAAAAAATTATCTTAATTAAAAACGAACTTTTACATTACATAAGAAATTTCTTTTACAATGAAAATTTTACTGAAATAGAAACTCCTATTCTTTCACAAAGCTCACCAGAAGGTGCTAATACTTTTATAGTTCCTTCAAATTTAAAAAATAGATTCTATACACTGCCACAATCTCCTCAAATATTTAAACAGATATTGATGATTAGTGGATTCAAAAAATATTATCAAATAGCCAAAACATTTAGAAATGAAAATGCTAGAAGCAATAGACAATTGGAATTCTTACAATTAGACGTTGAAATGTCATTTGCAAGTCAAAAGTATATATTTAATTTAATTGAAAAATTAATGAATGGTTTTTTAGAAAATATTTTAAAAATTAATAAAGAAAAAATTACATTTGAATCGTTAACATTTGAAGAATGTTTTAATAATTATGGAAATGATAAACCAGATTTAAGAAATCCAATCAAAATTAAAAACTTTGATTTTAAAATAACTTCATTAGGAAAAAATGAAAATTTAAAAAATATTGAAAGAGGTATTTTTATTAATAACAATTTAGAAATAAATTGAGAAGAAATAAAAGAAATTATAAATAATATAAGTTTAAAATCAAAATTTGAGTTTTCTCTTATAGAAAAATATGACGATGAAATAAATGTAATATTAGATAATTTAAAAGAAAACTTATCTTCTGAAAAATTATTAAAAAATTGTGAAGATGGATCATATATTTTAATAGGTGGTGAAAAAAACATTGTTCTTGATTTACTATCAAAAATTAGAAATACTTTTAATAAATTGTTTATAAATAATTCAGAAGGTTTAAAAGAATATAAATTCCTTTGAATAACTGATTGACCACTTTTTGAATATAACGAAGAAGAAAATAAAATTATTTCACTTCGTCATGCATTTACTCTTCCAAAAGAAGAATATATAGAAAAGATAATGAGTGGAAAAATAGATCCTTTATTAATAAAAACAGAATCTTATGATTTAGTTTGTAATGGAGAAGAATTTGCTAGTGGAAGCTTAAGAATTTACAAAAGAGATTTGCAAGAAAAAATCTTTGAAATTCTAGGATTTGACAAAGAAAACAGCGAAAACAACTTTGGATACTTTTTAAAAGCTTTAGAATTCGCAGCTCCTCCACATGGAGGAATTGGTTTAGGTATTGAAAGAATGTTAGTAACTTTTTTAAATTTAAAAAATTTGAAAGAAACAATTGCATTTCCTAAAAATATAGATGGAACTTGTTCATTAACTGGAGCCCCAAATTTAATTTAAATATATATTATTAATTTGATTAAAATTTTCTCTTAAACTATTATTATCCATTATTTTAAAGAATTTTAAATTTTAATTATCATACAATTAAATTAAATATTTATATCAACTTGTTAAATAATTTAAACTTAATAAAACTCTTTAAACAAATTTAAAGAAATATCAAAAACAAAAATTTTTCATTTTGAATATCATTACTTAATATTAATAGAAGGTCTTAATTTTTTAATATTTTCAACATAATATTCTGATTATTCGTCTTTTTAGGATTATGCTGAATAACTAAATGTTGTCAATAATTTCAATAATTTTTATCAATCTAATTATTGTTCAATTAAAATTCGACAAAATTCTTCATTTTCTTTTTTTAATTTATCAATAGTAATAATTTTTTCTTCTAGTCAATAATTGAAACTTTGACTTGGATTAAAAATAGCATTAATCAAAAGTTTATTTTTATTTAATGAAGAATTGATTTTTTCAAAAAGAGAATTATTATAATTTTGATCTTTAATCCTTTTCTTTTTTAAAACATAAAAGGCTAAAGATGCTTGATTTAAAAAATAAAAACATTCATCTAAATAAGAAGGAAATTCTTTTAAAAAATCATATTCAATAACAAATTCAGCATTTTTAAATAATTTGGAATTAGTTTTTTTAAAATCTTTAATTTTTAAAGAAAACTTATAATCATTATTAATTTTTTTATTAATATTTATTAAAAATTTATTATTCAAATTATTTTTTTCCATAAAATCTTCATTGAATGGAAAAGAAATTATTGTTTCATTATTTAAATATTCATAACTTGGGATGATTTGGGTGTTGTAAATTCTTAAATCACTTAAATTAATTAAATTTCTTAAACTGAATAATGAACCGTCACAATTAGAATCTGTTATTTGTAAATAATTCAAATTTACAAACTTACTAAAATCTTCTAAATTAAGTTTTAATTTTGGATTACCAATAATGTAAATTTTTAAAACAATTTCATGACTTAAATTTTCAAGATCAAAATCTTCTAATTCAGAATTATCAATAATAACTATTTGTTCAAGTTGATTATTTTTTGGA
This sequence comes from Mycoplasmataceae bacterium, assembly GCA_031673075.1. Classification (GTDB taxonomy): domain Bacteria; phylum Bacillota_I; class Bacilli_A; order Mycoplasmatales; family CGIF01; genus CGIF01. The sequence continues at coordinate 109,042 of CP125276.1, forward strand.
ATAATGATTTTTTTAATTAGACTTTCAAATAAATGTAAAGATTTTAATTCTGAAAAATATTTTAAATCTAAAATTTCAGAATTAAAATCTAAAGGCACTATGCTTATATATTTTTCTTCTTCTTTAATTATTGGAAATATTTTATTTTCCTCTATTCTAATTGATGTATAATTATTTTTTTCCATATTGTTTATTTCATTGTTAAATCGGAAATTTATTTTATTAATAAACAATATGGAAAAAAATAATCAAGGAAGTAAAAAAAATTAAAATGAAAAAGGAATCAAAAATAAAAGCTATTTATATTGAAGGAGCGCAAAGTACTGGAAAAACTACTCTTATAAAGAAAATTAAAGATAAATTTCCTTCGCTTCATATTGCAAATGAAGTTGCAAGGCTAATAATTAAAGAAAAAAACATTTCTCATGAAGATTTAGAAAACAATAAAAAGATTGTTTCAAAATTCTTCAATTAGACATTTTAAAAGCAATTTTCAATTCTGATTCTCATTTAAGCAGTGAATTTATTTCAGATAGATCAATTTTGTCCCCAATAGTTTATTCTCGATTTTACTTTGGAAAAGAATATGGAAATATATTAGAAAAACAAGAAGAATTTGTTAATAGTTTAGATTTTTATAAAAATAATAGTCTTATTGTTTTATTAACTCCTAATGAAAAATTTCTAAAATCAGACGGAACAAGAAAAGAAGCTTCAATCGAAGATCTTCATGAGATTACATCACTATATAAAAACATTTTTAATAAATATAATTTAAATTATATTGCGCTTGAAGATTTTAATAAAAGAGAATTGATATTAGAGAATTTAATTGAAGAATATTGATTTAAATAACAACTTAATAAAAATAATTAACTAACTATATATTAATCTAAAAATTAAATTTTCTTTATCTTTGTTTCATGTTATATTCAGCGATTTAATAACCGAATTAATTTGATTTTTAATATTTTCACTTCTAGGAAAACAATTTAAAATAAACTTTCTTTTACTTCATGATTTCAAAGTGTTTAGTTTTACTTCTGAAATATTTGGATAATTTTTTATTCTTCATTTTTCAAGAATTTCAACGATTTCAGAATATTGTTGAGATTTAGGTTTTCATTCTAACTGAAAATAAGCAGACATAAAAACTTTTAAAATTGTTTGATTAATATTTTTTTCAAATCTTCCAATTCCAATTAATAATTCCATAGATTCAAAACTAGATTTAAAATCTTTCTTGTGCAAAAGATCTCTATTATTTCGATATTTACTTCATTCTTCCAGATTTAATGGAGATCGTGTTGATCCATCTTCATTTAAAATTCTTTTTCAATCATAATCTAAAATAACTTTTTTCTCATTTTTATCACCAAATTTATTAAATTTTGCTACGATATCAACTTTATCCTTTTTAATATCTTTGAAATTAGTTAAAACTATCTTTTCAATTTTTCTAAATTGTTTCAGTTCAGAAGTTTTCTTATCAATAAAATTTTCTTTTTTCTTGGATAAATCTTTATCAAATTCTCTCATTTCTTCTGAGTTTCTAGTTAAGTAAAAAGGGATGCTAAAACGAGACATAGTTTGCAATTTTCCTTTATAATTTAAATAACTTGCTTTTGTTTTTCAAATATAAGCTTCATCTCCAATATATTTAATCTTTAATAAAGAATTTTCATTTAAACATAATTTTTTTTGACCAATCATCAACAACTTAACAATAGGTAAATCTTTTAATTTTTCATATATTTCAGGTCATAAATCTTGAAAACTTTGTGATTTTAAAACATCTGATTTTTTTCCACTTCAGAACTCTTCTTTGAAATTTTCAGGTTTAGGCAAACTTATAATTAAACTATTTTTTGTAGAATCTAAAACTTGACAATTTTTAGTATTCTCTAATTCATTTAAAATAGATATCATTAAAGTTCTAAAGATTGCATTCTCCATTGCGATGTAATGAGGAATTATTAATTGTGATGGTTTTAAACTTTCTCTTTTATTTTTTAAATCAAAAGCTACACTTTCAAAAACACCCTTTTCTAATTTATTATGAAAATTATCAGCAATTATTTCTAGAAGAAGATTGCAAAATTTATTTTCTGATTTATAATTTTCATTATTAGAATCTATATTATATTCTTTTCTCTTATCTGATAAAAATTTAAGAAATTTACTGAAAGATTGAACTTCATTGTTAGTAATAAGAGGATTAAATAAAATACTTTCTGAAGTTAAAATCTCGCATCCTTGACTAATTGCTTCATTAAGTTCATAATAATTGCAAAAAGAAATTCCTTCTAATGGATAAATTAAACCTTCTTTTGTGTAAACTGGTAAAGAACATTGAAAAACTTTTTTAGGATATTTGAATTTAACTTTAAAAAAAGCAATCTTACAATAATCTTTATCAAAATTAAATTTAAATTCTTTAATTTCTTGAAAAGATAAATTCTTTATCGTAGATTTTGATCAATCAATAATCGGTATTATTGATAAAATACTTTTGTGAAATTGTGAAAAATCACACTCTAAAATTAAATTATCGCTATTTTTTGATTCTCCAATTTTATAAGACGTATTGATGTTTCCAATATAAGAAAGTGATTTAAAATATTCATTAACTAAACTATCAGATCTTCTATAATTTTTAAGATTGTTAAGAAGTTTTTTTGAAATTTTATTCCCTTCTAAACCTAATATGTTTTTTAAAATAATATCTTTTTCTTGAAAATTTAGATCTAAGTTGTTTTTTTCTGACTCTTGTACAAAAAACTTAACAGCAAGATCTGCAGCTGTCAAAGGTTCTTCTTTACTTTTAGATATTTCATAAAAAGAAGAAATATATTTACAATAATAATCTAAAGAAATTCTCGCATCAACAATTCCATACTTTTCAAAAAGAGGTTTGTTAACTTCTAAAAGGGTTTCTCTAAGTTTAGCTATATCAATTTTTATTCCATGAGATTCGCTTCTTAAATCTAACTTTTCACAACCAGTTAATTTTGAAACTTCAGCTAATGATTTTGAACGATTATCAAGAGCAAACAAAAAAGTATCTCTTCAAGTAATTTCAACTTCAAATGAATTAATTTCATCTCATAATATTTTTTGTTTAAATGATTTAAAAGAACATAAAGTATTTCTAACTTCTGTTAAATATGGAATTAATTCTTCACGATCTTTCAAAAGAGAAAATTCAGCAACTGAATAATGAGCAATTAATAAAACCTTGAGATTATTTGATTTTAAATAAGAAATTTCTAAGTCTAAATTTTGAATTATCTTTTTTAAAATTTGAGAAAGAGTTAAATTTTCATAAGATCTTTTATTTAATATCTTCGTTAATTTTTGTGCATAAATAACTCCTTCTTGAAAAGAATCAGAAGATAAATGATATGCCGAATATTGATAAGATATTGGATTTACTAATTTCTCATTTGGAATTTGCTGATACTCGGTATCCCAACCAACAATAAGATCATAGTTAGAAATCTGTGGACTGTTGATATTTAGCCAATCAGGTTTTTTTGTTTTTTCAGTAAAGTAGTCTTGTAAATTTTTCATTAGTTAATAGCTTGTAAAAAAATAAATTAATTCAATTTGTCCATAATTTTTATCAAATAAAAATTAATCTATATTGATTACTTGTTATTATGATTGCACTACAAGATCGATATTTTTTAACTTTCTGATAAATTTATTTATACTAAAAAGCATCTTTTTTTCTTTGTTAATTTTTGTTATGAAAATTGTTTACTCGCTTTCGTCTCAACATTCAAACTCTAAAGGAATTTTTTCTTCTAATTCAGAATTTTCATCTGAATCATCCTCAATTCGAAAAATTTGATAAAAAGATTTGTTTTCATTTCTTAATAATTCTTTAACTTTTAAAAAAGTTTGATTATTTCTAATTATAATTAATCTATCCATAGAAAAATTTCTTTCTTTTTTTATACTATTATAATAAATATTGAAATATAGTAATTTCTTAATATAGTTTTTAAAATTAAAGTTGATTATTGTTTTAATAAATGAATTATAAATAAATATTATATTAATTATTAAAAGATTTTTTTTAACATTCTTGATTTTTCATCAATTACAAATTTTTGATATGTTTTGAAATTTTTTTGAATATGTATTATAATAATCAATTTTAAAACTTGCCATCTTTTAAATTAGTCAAAAATTACCAAAATTTATATTATGAAAATCTAATTAATATTGATTACAAAACTCAAATTCAATTCAACAGCGAAAGAAATTTAAGAATATATTTTATTCCATAACGAAGATTTCAATAAAATAACTCTTCTATACTTAAAAAGCGTGAGAGGCATGATTTCAATTTATAATCAAAAAAAGGATTTATTTGAAGAATTCAATCCACTAAAAATTAATGAAATTGACACTATCGAATTAGAACAAAAAATTGAACAATCAAGACAATATTGAATTAATAACTATTAATGTAAAAAATAGAATTTTATCTAATTTTAATTAATTAGTTTCAATTTTTCTGATTTTTCAATCATTAAATTTAAATTTATAATTAAATAATTAATAACTAAATTAAATTCAAACCCTCTTCAATAAATTGAGTTCTTACATCATTAATTGTTAAAATATTAAATTTTTCAAGCAATTTATTATTAATGTTATAAATTAAAAAATTACTATTTTCATCTTTAAAACCTAGTGAAAAATTTCTATCATTGTCAACATTGTTTTCATTTTCATTATGAAAATCTAACAATTTATCAAAATTTTCAAAAAGATAAACTTCTTTTTTCATATTAATTAAAGTTTGATAATACAAATATTGATAATTTTTTAAATATTTAGTTTGAGAATATAATCAACGAGAAAAAATTCCATATTTACTAAATAAAAGAAAAAAAAGATCATTGTTAGTCAATAATTTATTAAACTGAGACGATTTAATTTCTCTTAATTCTAAAAGATTTAAATTGATATCTAAATTATATCTAATTTCTTCTAATTCTATTAATCGATTAGATTTTTTTATTAATTGATAATTATTATCCTTAAATTTTTTTATTTTTATTGTTCAAATATCCTTTGAAAAAGATTCTCCAAGTAAATTAAATTTATTTATAAAAATTTTATCTTTAAGTTTTTCAATCACTTTATTTATAAAAATATCTTCCGCAGGTTCCTTATAGTTATAAAAAAAAGTACAAATTTTAACTTTATCGTTTAGAAGTTCAAAATATGGATCAACATTAACATTATGCAAAGAAATATTTTTCAAATTATTCAATTTTTTTAAATGCTTAAGAGAACCATAAATTTTAGTATTATGAATAAATAGCATTTCCAAATTAAAAAATTTTTCAAAATATTTAATATTAAAATCAAATTTATAATTATTAGAAATATCAAAAGCTGTTAAAATTATTGGATTGAAATTAATTAAATTTAAATAAATAGGAATAATATTATAAATATTTATTATTAATTTTCCAATTAAAATATCTCCATTCAAACCAATTAAAATTTCATTTTTTTTCTTTTGTTCATTTAATATTACATTCATTTAAACTAATTCCTAACCATCTTTAAAGGAAATTTATTTTATAGCTTAAATTACTGTAAAAAAAATAAAATGAAAAATTAGATGCCAAACATTAATGTTTAGAAAATATTAATTCTATTAAAAAAGAACACAAAAAATAAATAATGGAAAAATTAATAATTTAGCTATTATCTCCAATAATTTAATAAATTGAATGCTCTTGATGGGAAATAATATTCTCTTGTTGTGGAGAAAAATCTCCAAGAGAAACATTGTTTAAACCTATCATGCTTTGAATAACGTTTCCGTGGATAATAATTTGATTTATTTGCTTCGTTTGATTATTAATATTTTGATTTAATTCAAAATCTAATTTAGTTATTTCTGACTGTAATTGGCAGAGACTATTAACATCTGACTCATCAACCATCTTTAACTTTTTAATTGTTCTTTTGACAATTTCTAATGCTTTAGATGATTCTTCATCGTTATTCTTAGTAGATAACTCTTGTTTTTTTAAAAGTTCAGATATTTGAGATAAATCAACTGTATCTAGTTCCCTATTGGCAAATATATGATTCTTCAATTTTTCAAGTTCTTTTTCTTTTTGTGATTTTTTTTCTTGAATTTTATTGTATGAGTCATCTTTTTCTTGCAGTTCTTTTGATTTAATTTTTAACTCCTTGATTTTTAATACTATTTTTTCTGTATCTTCACTTATATTTAAATGATTAGAAATAATTATTGTTTCTAATTCAACTGAACTTTCTAATATAAGTTTCAAAGCATATTTAAGATCTTTATGTTTTTTATAACCATCAAGAGACAATTCTCTAGCCTTGATTAAATGTTCACTTAAATCTAATGTTTTATTTAATAAATTGAACTTCATCAAACAAGTAATTTCTTTAGTTGGCAAATGCTTACTATGGTAAAAAGCACCTGAATTAACTTCATATTTATGACTTTTTATCTCATCTGGCAATGATTTATTGTATTCTTCAGCTTCTTTAAATTGCTTAAAAAATTCAGTTTCTTTTTTGTCACTTACTTCTCAATTTCATCTATCCAAACACTTTCATATTTCTCTAATATTAGGTCTTTTTAAAGGTGAATTATCTAAACATTGATCAATTAAATATTTTAATAATGTTGGAATTTTAATCTTAAATTCTGGTCTTAAACCCTTACATATTTCCAATCCTAAATTTACATCATGAGATCGATCATAATAAGGAGGGAATCCCGTCAATATTTCATAAGCAGATATTGCAAAAGAATAAATATCACTAGATTGTGTATAAGATTGTCCTTGTAAAACCTCAGGAGCTATATAAGATAAAACTCCATAAACCTTTTCACTATCATCCTTCTCGTTTGCTGGTCTGCATAAGCCTAAATCAGTGATATAACTACTTTCATTATCACTTAACATATTTCCTAAATGAAAATCTCGATGAATTAGACCTTTATCATGAATAGCCATTAAGCCCTGAGAGATATAATGTAATTGTTTTAATCTAACTTCAAAACTTAAATGATTATGATTATTCAAATAATTTCTTAAATTTCCATGATCTATGTAATCCATGATCATAAGATAATTTCCATTTGGGTCCTGAGAAATACCGTGACACTTTACTATACGACTATTAATTATATCAATTGATTTATGACAGCCAATTTCTTTCAAAAAATCTTCCTTTATATCACGAGAATCATTAAGAATTTTTAAAACTACTTTCTTATTAATTCTTTTTCTATCTTCTTCAAATATATTATCATAATAACCATCTTTAAAATAAATTCAATTAGATTTATATACTTTGCCAAAACCACCTTCAGCTAGATATTCAATATTTCTTAAATTATTATAAGGAATTCATTGTAATATTTCATCTATATTAATTGACTCTGATTCAATTTTATATTTTTCGATAAAACTCTCAACTTCTTTCCTACTAGCACAAGGTTGGCAAAAATTAGGAGAATTGTTAATCTGATTACAATTGAGGCAAAATCCATTTACTTCTTTTTGTTCTAAATATTCTTTACAAATTTCAATTAATTCTTCATTTATGAAAGGTTTGCAATCTTTTTTATAACAATAAAAAGAAAAACTTTTATAATCAGATTTATCTAATACAAGTTCAAAATCTCTCAGCAAATAAAGATTTTCTACAGCGAATAAGTTTTTTCATCGGATAACTTCTTCATAACTGCTTATTCCAAAACCAGATTCAATTCATTCTTTAGCTTCTTGAAAACTAAAACCAGATTTCTCCCAGCACTCTTGATATTGATTTCCAACTCAAGAAATTTTAGAAAAACCAACATTAAAATCTGATCAATGCAATTGAAAATTATCATTTAAATTTAAATTTAGATACTTATCTAAATTTCTAAACATAATTTTGTGAAAAAACAAATCATTAAAAATTGTTTTTCCTTTAGAAGTGTCTTTTTTTTTTAATTTTAAACATCCATCAAAATTTAAATAAGCGTTGTCAAAATCTCAATGATCAGTGCAAATTATTTCCTCTAAATTTATGCAATCACTAACATCTAAACCAGTTAATTTATAAGACGAAATAATCAGAATTTTTAAATTTATAAATCCTTCAATTTTTAAATCTCCTTTGAGATTTTTATTAAATGTTCAATTTTTAAACTTAATTTTGCTAATATCTAATTCAATTATCTTGTTTCTATCTTCTTCTGGATAATTTTCATCCAATCATGTTTGAGCATTAATCATTTTTTTTGTTTACTTTTCAATTCGCTTATTTTCATCATAATTATCATAATTTTTTTAATTAAATTTTTATCAATTAAAAAAATTTAAAATACTATCTCTTTAAAAACTAACAAAAATCCTACTTTATATAATATTACTTATTAAAAATATTAATAAGTAATAAAAAAATAATAATTTAAATTACTAGAAATTAAATGTGTATTCTATTGGTCAAATTTCACCTATTTTGAAAATTTAAATTGAATAGATTTCATCTTCAATTGTTAATTCACAATTTCTCATTTCATCATTTAATTCTTTATTATTAGCTGCTCTTTTATAAGCTAAAATTAAATTTTCTCTTTCTAAATTTTCTAAATATTCTTTAATTATTTTATTTACAAAAGAACTCATATTTCCTTGATGAGAAATCTTTTTAATCTTATTATAAACATTTACATCAAATCTTAAACTGGTATTAATTTTCGTATTAGTTGCCATATTTATTATGTATTAAAAATTTGTAACTTCCTTCTATTTTTATTTTATAAATGAGGTATTATTATGATAAAGCTATTGAAAATATTTTTTTATTTTCAATAGCTTTATATTATATATTTGATTTTTTATAGAGAAACCTCTTTTTTAACATTCTTGATTTTTCACCATCTGTGAATGTTTGAATGCGTTTTGAAATTCACTAAATTATCGTATAGAATTAGAAAATAATTATATCTATAAATATTAATATGTTTAAAAAAGAGTTAGATAGAAATAAAACAAAACATGAAAAAAACTAAAACTGAAAAAAAATTTGATTTATTAAGAAATCACTATCCAAATATTATTGAATTATTTGCACGAATGCAATTTTACCGTAATAATCCATTGCCAACTGAAATTAATAATATAATTGAAAATTTATTATTAGATTTAAAAAGTTTAAATGGAGGATTATGCTCTGCAAACACATATTTAGAAGTTATAAAAATGAATGAGGGAATAAGAGCTACAGTTTTTGAATTAATTCCAGATTCTCCTTTGCAAAAAGAAGAAGAAAAGAGGATAGAAATGGAAGAGAAAGCTTATGGTGAAACTCTTTCAATCCTTTTAAAAATTGATATAAAAAAATTTATAACTATAAAAACAAAAGCTTTCGATTCGCTTCTGTTAGAAAAAAATGAAACTGTAAATTGTGAAATAATTGAAACCAGCAAATAGAATCACTATTCAATAAAAGATTATTTACAAATGATTAATTAAAAAATGAAAAAATTAGAACAAAAAAATCATAATGATTTATTGATGGAAAATTATAAAAATGAACAAAACAAAATTCTTTTAGAAATAAGAAATCTAACAATAGTAAAAATTAAATTTATCAGAGATAAAGAAAATTCTTTAATAAACAATATAACAGAAAAAATTAATTATTATGAAATTAATTATGAAATAGAGTTGAAAAAAATAGCAGATAAAGAAAAAAAATTATTATCTAAACTAGAATCTTTATTTGATGAAGAATATAAAGATAAATTTGAGTACGAAGAAGAAAATCAAGTTGAATTAATAGAAAATTTTTAATTATATAGTCTAGGATTTCAAGGAAATTTTTTATTCAATTCCATCTTCAATGGATCCTTCTGTAAAATCATAAGATTCTTTTCTAGCTTTAGAATTAGCAACTCTTTTATAAGATGAAATTTTTGTATGATTTAAAAAATTATCTAAATTAAACTTGCTAAGTCTGCAGAATAAAATATCTCTTGTTTCTTCAATAGTTAGGTGTAATTTACGAGATAATAATTCATCAGATAAAGAATTTTCTCTTTGATAACGAATTAATTTTTGACAAATTTCATATTTAATCTTTTCAACAGGAGTCGGATTGACAGGTAATGATCACGATCCAATTCCAGCATTTTTAGGATCTTCTAATTCAGATGAAATTCTTTCAAATTCTAAATCTTTTTTATTATTCATACTAGTTATAAAATTATTAAATAAATATTTATTATTATAATATATTATAAATTTTAATAACTACTCTAACATTAAATATTAGAAAAAATTTTATAATATTAATTATCTATAAATTACAATATTTTTAATATAAAAATCAATTCAAAGAAAAATAAAAAAAATAACTCATAAATCAAATAATTTCAATACCTTAAATAAAATAAAAATTTTTCATTTTTATTATTACCTAAAATAATTTTCCAACAGAAAATTATGAATGAATATAAAGACAAAGAAAAGAGTTTAAGAGGATTAAATGAAGAAAGAACGATAATTATATTAAAGTGATTACAATTAAATAATATTTGTAAGTGAGAAATTGAATATTTAAATAATGAACATGAAACTAAAGATTTAGATTTAATTTCTGATTTTCAAGAAAATATTAATTATTTAGTAAATTTAAAAAAATTAGTTATTTCAAATAATAATAATCTTAAATATTTAGATTTAAGTAAGTGTGTTAATCTTGAATATTTATTTTTAAGAAGTAGTAAAATTATCGAAATCAAACTTCCTAATGAAAATAAAATTGAAAATTTATATATTTCTAATAATGTTGAATTAGAAAAAATTAACTTAGAAGTTTTAAATCCTAAAAACTTAAGCAATTTAACTTTATCTTTAAATAATAAATTAGAATTGAAAATTGAAATCTTTAGTAAATTTAATAATTTAGAAAATTTATATATTTGTAATACAAATTATTCAGGATCTTTAATTCATTTAAGAAAATTAACTAAATTAAAAAATCTATCAGTTAGTAATTCTAATATAGAAAATAATTTTGAATATTTACCTGATAACGTTTTAATTATTTTGAATTACAGTCATTTTATTAATCATGATAAAATAATTAATAAATTTATAACTAGGAAAAACAATATACTCTTAAAAAGAGATGTTGATTATGATGAATTATTTATTAATGTTTCAGAATTTAAATCTAAACATCCTCAATTAGTTAAGAACGCCAAAGCAGTAATTGAAGAATTAGAATTGTTTGAGCAATTAGAAATTGATTTATTAACAATTTTAAATGATTATAAAAGTAAAGATAAAAAAACATTTACTAAATTCGACCATCGATTTTTAATGTTTACTCAACAAATATTATTTCCTTGACTAAAAGACAATTCAACGATTGAAGATAGAAATGATGAAGCTAAAAAATATTCACAACTTTCATCAAATTATTATTCTGATTTAATTAATGAAGAGATTGAAATTTATCCTTTAATATAATTAAAATAATTATATTAAATTTAAATACTCAATTGTTAAATAAATCGTTAAACAAGATCTGTATTTATTTTATATATCAGAAAAATTACCTTTATTCATAATTGCTTAAATTATTTTTTGTTCTAATAAGCTTAAATCTTTATAATTTGACAATATATCAGATTCTAATAATTTTAAATTTAAACCAATTTTAATCGCTTCATCATCAATATTTTTAATTCTCTTCAAAAGATCAAAATAAGCTTTTCTCTTTCGAATTTTAACAATAAGATTTTCAAACAATTCTTTAAAATTTTTCTCTAATTCTGCTTTTCTAATAATTATTTCTTCATTTTCAATTTCAAATTCTTCTTGTTGACATGATATCATTGGTAATTTGCTTGAATCAAAAATAATTTCGCTTGAATCATTATTTATAATTGTTGAATCAATAGAATTTTGTTTAGAAAATTTTATAATTAAAGTTGCTATTAAAATCAGTAATAAAACTACTGAAATTGATAATAAAAGCGCCTTTTTCTTTTTCATAATGTTTATTTTTTGAATATAATAATTTCTTTTATTAAAAGAAATTAATAATAATTATTTTTGCTAATTCTTTCTATTTTAATAAAGAAAAAAGTTATTTTATTTATAACTTTTTTCTTTTAATGTTCATTGTTGAAAACAATAAAAAATAATTCATAACTAAATTTATAATTTAATAATAAAAACAATAATTTTAAAAAAGATATATTTAAATTTATCAAAAATATAAATTTGGAAATGATTAATTAATGATAATATAGTGACGAAATGTTTTATTTAAAATTCATCAATAAGTTCAAAAGAAACGCTAATATTCAATTTAGAATATTTAGTAATAATTATTTTAGTAAAATTATGAAATTATTAAAAATTATTTGAAAAAAATACAATTAACAATGTATTATAACTTCGCTTGTTATCTTCATATTTATTTCTAAATTTACTTAATTTAACAATTAATATAGTTAGTTTTTTTCAAATAATAATTAATAAAATAAGCAAAAAAACTTATCGTTATAAAGAATAAAAAAAAAGAAATTGCTCAAGAATAACGAGAAGAAATAATATTATTAATTGATTGATAATAGTGAATTGAAAATGCAATATATTATAAATATTATTAATAAAAATAATAATAGTTTTCACCTAATAAAATGTTCTAAATAAATTTAAAGAAATATCAAAAACAGAAATTATTCCTTTTTCAACTTTTATCATTTCTTCAGAATTTAAACTACCTATTTTTTTAATAAGTCTGTTCTTAGAAAGACTTCTAATGACATTTAATAACACCTTGCTGTCTTTATCTAACCCATTTTTAGAATTAGCTTTAATTTTTATTTCAAAAATTATTTCTATTTCTAAATCTTTAGAACTTAAAGGAGAAATTATTAATTCATCATCATATTCATTTTGAATATTATTAACTTAGTATTAAAAAAGGTCTTAATTTTTTAACTTTTCAGGGCGATTTCCAGGGAATATTAAAAGATCTTTTCAATTATCAGCATCTAAAAGAATTTTTAATTTCCTTCTAATTTGACTTTCAATATTATGAAACGGAGATTTTGATTGCAAAGGATAATCGTTAGATAATAATTCGAGATCTTTCGACTTGAATTTTTTCATAAGGAACAATAAACTTTCTTAATTCTTTTTCTTTAATATCAAAAAGTTTATTCTCATAAGACTTTTGCATATTCATTCAGAAGTCAGAAGTTGAATTAAAATATATAGATAAACGAACAGCTATATCTAAAGTTATATCAACTCTTTCTTCGCAAATTCATTCAATTAATTGTTTTGGAACTTTGATATCTCTTGCTAATTCATTAGGTGAAATATTTAATGGTATTAATAATTCTTCTCTCAGAATCTCTCCTGGATGAATTGGTTTTAATTTATTATTCATAATTTTAATTACCTGTATAGTTATTATAATTTTATTATTTAATATCAATTTTTTCTTTTCAATAAAATTAATCTAATATTATGATTTAATCTTTATTTTTCAATTATTTTAAGTATTTTAATTCTACAACTTAAAAATATTTTGAGAGTAAATTTTAATTAGTTAAACAATTTTCACTTAATAAAACATTTAGCTCTGATTTTCAATTAAACAATTCACTTCTGTATTTTCTAGTTCGAGGAGTTCTTGACAATAATCTTCGATTTCAGAAATTACTTTTCTTTTCAGAAATCCTTTAAGTTCTGCTTTAATAAGTTCTGTTTGCTGATCTGCTTCCTCTGTTTGTAAATTAAGCTGAATAAATTTATCAATTAAGTCACGATTTTCATTTATAAAAGATTCTTTAATTTTCTCTAATTCATTTTTAATTTCGTTAATTCTATCTTTTTGATTATTTTCAATATTAAAGATATTATTTTCTAATCTTTGCGTTTTTAATCTTTCGATTAATTCTCTAGTATTAATTTCTTTTGAATTGTAAAAATTTGGAATACGATATTCTAAATTAGAATTAAAAGAGTTATTCTTTCTCAATATAATAATTATTATAATTTGAAATAATACTTTCTTTAGTTTGTCTAGAAAATAAACTATCTTTTTGTATGTCTTCTTGTCAATTAATTAAGCATTCTTTTATTATTCAAGAAGAAGGTCTAATTGAAGCATCATAATCTCAACACTTTTCAATTAAATTTCTTATCAACAAAGGTATTTCTCCATCTCTAAAAGTAGGACGTTTGTGATTAAGAGATACATCTATAATCAAATTGTTATCATCTTCATAATAATTGTCACTGTAAGCACTCAATTCCATCAACACTTCATAAGCAACTATTCCAAAAGAGTAAACATCACTTTCTTTCGTATATCCATTACCCATTAAAACTTCTGGAGCGACATAAGGTAAAACTCCATAAATTTTATTGCTATTTTTTTCATTAACTGGTCTACATAATCCTAGATCTGAAATATAACAATTATATTTATTCTCCACCAATATGTTGCCTGGATGAAAATCGCAATGAATTAAGTTTTTTTCATGAATTAAATCTAAACCTTTTGAAATTTCAATTAGTAATTTTAATTTATTTAAAAAAGAAGAGATATTATTTTTTCAACTGTTCTCACCTACTCTTAAATAATCATTTTCAACTAAATATTTAATCAAATTTCCCTTCTCAATATACATCATGATCATAAGATAATTGTTATCGATTGGGTCTTGAGAAATTCCAAAACATTGAACAATTTTATCAGTAATTACTTTGTCATGAACTATTCTAATTTTTCCTACCTCTTGTAAAAAATCATAAGTTATATTTTGAGAATCTTTCAAACTCTTTATAGCAACTTTACATTTTAAGTCCACAAAATTGTCTAATTTTTTTATTCATCATCTTTTTGTATTTTTTGCAAATTTTCAATTAGATATATAAACTTTGCTAAATCCACCTTCACCTATAGGTTCTGAATTTACATCTGTCAAATCTTCAAAAGGTATTCATTGAAATTTTCACTTACTACCAATTGCTATTTTTTGCTGATTTTGAATAAAATAATCAATTGTTTCGTTATTACTTGTTCAATTATCAAAGTCTTTCTCTAACAAATTAACTTTGCAAATTTTACATAATCTCTCTCCTACAATAACACTAATAATTCCTATTGAATCATATGTGTTTCTTTGATGACAATTTTTGCAATATAAGTGTTGATTAAAATCCTTTTCATTCATTAAATAACCAAAGTATTTCAAAACTCAAGTAAAAAAAATTGCAATTATTTCAAGAAATTCTACAGGTCAGTAGTTATTTGAAATTTCATTTATGTTCATTATATTTATATCTATTTATTAATATTTAATTTTTAATATCTTACTAAAAAAGATGTTTTTATTTGTTAAATAATTTTCACTTAACAAAATATTTCACTCTGATTTTTCAATCATCAAATCTATTAAATTAAAATATTATGAACAATTAAAAAGTATCATTTTTTTTATAAAAAGATGAATAACCTTCATCTCCAATAATTAAATATTCATAATATTTTTTTTGATAATTGTTTAAAAATGAAATTTCTGATTCTAATCATAATCTAAATCCATTATTAGCATTAGTTAAAACTTTTTCAGTTAATAAATTTTTAGTTCAATAAAATTTATTATCATTATAATCAATCCCAAATGATAGTCTTAAAATACTTCTTATTTGTTTATAGTAATTATTTTTTTTAATTATTGGATTATTGTTTTTTCAATGAAAAGCATCACACGGTTGACTAAATTTAAAACCCATTTTAATTAAACCTTTAACTTCTAAATAAGTTTCTTTATTAAAAACTTCATGACCTATAAGTCTTTTTCATTCTCCTATTATTGAATTAAAATCTTTACTAATTTCAGATCTTCAGATTTCCAATTCTAATACTTTTAGTCTTTTCTCAAATTCCTCACAAGTTTCAGATTTATTTTTTTCTAAATCAATTAATTTTGGATGATAATTCATTGATCTTCGAGCAATTGCTTCTTCAATTTCAACTAATTTACAATTAGGTCTTTTTTCAGTCGAATAAAAAATCTCACAATGACAATTAGGTAAATACTCAACTCCATCATTAATATCAGTATTTTGAATATATAGCCCTACTAAATTTTTCAATTCTTTTAGTGATTTTAAAGAACCATGAACTCTGTTATAAATTCCTTCTTGAATTCTTTCTATACTACTATTTCCTATGTGAATTCTCATTAATTTATTCAAATTACTGAAGACATCAATATCAACATTATCCAAATTATTATTTCAAATATTTATAAATTTAAATGTTTCTGGATTCAAAGCTGAGAAATTGATTTTCTTTAAAGGATTATTTATAATAGAAATTTCTTCTAGTTTATTTATAGTTGGTAAAATTATTTCTGTAATCAGATTAAAAGAACACTCCAATTCTTCTAGATTTTGAAAATCAGAAATATCAAGAACTCCAAATACTTTTTTAGACTCTATTTTTAAATGTTTAATTTCATTTCTTTTTTTACCAAAATTTTTGTTACTTGATCATGATTTGTCTTCTTTTAAACAAGTGCCGCTTTTGGGATATCATTTTTCTAAATAAGAATCGCAACTTATCATATTAAAAATTAAAATTTGATCAAATTCATCTAATCAAATTTTAATATAATTAATAATATTATGAAAATAAAAGTTAGAAAATTTATCTAATAAACATAAACGTTCAAAAATATAACAAAATAAATCTCTATATCCAATATCTTTTTCAACAATTAATCAAGATAAAATTCAAAATATAATTCTAAAAATAAATGCTAGAAAATCTCTTTTATTTTCATTATTAAATTTATTAAACAATTTAAACAACGTTATTTTCTTCTCCTAAAACACCCTTAATTTAACAATTGATTTGTTTTTTTTAATATTATTAATTAAAAAATAATTTTTAATAAACTTAAATCTTAAAAATTTTTTCTGAAGTAATTTTAGCATTAAAATATAGTATAAAAAAAATGAATCGAGTTTAAAAAATGAAAAAACCTAAATTATTAATATCATTAGAAATAGATAAAAATAAAATTAAAAAAATATATGAAAAAGAAAAGTTTTTAATTGATGAAATTAAAGAAGGTGATGAATTTGAATTTATAGACTTAAATGAATATTCAGAAATTAAATCATTCTCTATAGAAAGAGAAGAATTAGAAGAAATTGTTATTTCAGAAAATAGCAAACTTGAATCTATTTCCATTCAATTTAGTAATAAAATAGAAGGACTTAACAATATTTATTACTTTTATAATTTAATTTTTAAATTAGAAATCTTAAATTTAAGTAACAATGAAAATTTATTTTTTAACTTATGCGAGATTAAAGATTTGATTAATTTAAAATCTTTATTTGTAAACAATACCAAGTGTTTTGGAACATTAAGATCATTATTAAATTTAAATAAATTAAGAAGATTAGCAGTTCATAACACTAATATTATTCCTAGTTTTGAATATTTAGATATTGATTGTCTAGTTAGTTTATATGATGGGGCATTAATAAAAAAAGAGGATTTAATTCAATCTCTACCAATAAATATGTTTTTAATAAATGTTAAATCAACAATTAAAAAAAGTCTTTGATCTAGTTTTAATGAATACCATTTAAAAATTATAGACTTTTTAATTTCCCATGAAGAATTATCAAAAAGATCAAGATTAATATTAAAATTAGACCCAGAAGAATATAGAGAAGTTTTTGATAACTTAAGAGAAGCTTTAAATATGAAAAAAAACAAAGATGGAAAGTATGAATGACCAAAAGATAAAGAATTAATTACTTTAGAGGATGGTAGAAAAGTGGATAAAAATTTCTTTTGAAGTCGAAAAGAATCAACTAAAAATTTCATCTTAACAGACGGAACTTGAAATTTTTTACATTTATTACTTGAAAATAATGCTAATATTGAAAAAGTAAGAGAATTAGAAAAGCATAGTAATAATTATTATCTAGAAAATATAATTGATATGAAAACAAAACAGTTATAATTATATTTAATTAATATTTTGTTATTTTAGTCTATTGATTTTATTGAATTTGGTAAAATTTTAATATATTTTACCAAATTGTTAATTTCATCTACTTCAAATTCCACCTCTTTAAATTTTAAATGAATAAATTAATTCATATCATCTCTTCATTTAATAATTATATTTGCTAAATAAAAAGAAAAATACATAAGAAATGATAAATAAAAAATGAAAAAAAATATAGATAACATATTCATAATCACAATGAATAAAAAATTATTTACATTTAATATATTAAAAAAATTGAAAAAATTCTCTAATAAATTTTCAGAAATATCACGAAATAAATCGCCTCTTCTACAACCAATATTTTTTTCACTTATTGATCAAGATAAAATTCAAAATATAATTCCAAAAATAACTGCTAGAAAATCTCTTTTATTTTCATTATTAAATTTATTAAACAATTTAAACATTATTTTTCTTTTCGACAAATTTCACAATCATCTAACCTTTTAATATTATTTTCTAAATGTTCTAAATGAATTTTCATTTTTTTATCATCTGAAATTTTTTTAGCAGCATCATAAATATTCTTTCCAACGCTGGATAATCTTTGAGCAGCAATTTCACTAGATGTTTTACTAATAACTTCTTTTGTAACTTGATTGCTAATAATTTCAGCAGTTTTTTTAGCAGCTTTTTCTTTAGCAATTTTTATAACAATTTCTTTAGAAACTCCATTCGCTATTTGTTCGGCTGTTCATTTTCCAACTTCTTTACCAGCTTGTTTTTTAGCTTGATATTTAACAGATTCTTTTGCCATTTGATTGGCTGTTGAAGATGCAGAAGAAGATCCGCCAGAAAAAATTAATCCACCAACTCCGCCTAAAGCACCACCAATTAACAAATCTTGACCACATTCAGAAGCGAAGTTAAAAACATCTTTAATGTCTTGATCTTCAACAACATTTTCAATTGTTTTAGCAGTCACTAAAGTGCTAATTCCTGCTATAACAGAGGGAAGTGGTCCTAATACAATCCCTAAAGTAGCAGTAATAACTAATTTAGTTCCAAATTTAAATCAGTAATTATCATTTTTCTTATCCATTTTTCAGATTTAATAATTTAATATCAATGTATTTTTATCAAAAATATCAGAAATTGATTAGTTAAGAGAATTTTTTAAATCTCTCATTATAATTTTTGTCTATTCTCTTAATTTGAATCAACAATTATGACAATAATATTTAAAAAATTAAATTAATAATTTAAGAAAATGATAAACTGAAATATTTTAAAATTAAGTTCCCTATTATTCAATGGAACTAGACAACAAATAACAATCAAAAGACAAATAACATATACAAATATTCTTTTAAAAAACAAAAGAGAAAACATAGTTGTTTTCAATTTTAATAAACTAAAAGATATTAAAAAAAATGAAGAAGAAATAGTTAAAACGTCTGATTTTGAGAAAAAATTAAGTCTTGAAAAAAAATTAAATATTAAAGAAAAAGTAGTTAAAACTAAAAAGAAAAAGAAAACTTTTATAAGTAAAAGTTACGTCTTTCAAAATAAAGGAGAAAATTGAGAATCTGAAAAATCCACAGAAAGATTAATTAAAGATAAATTCAAGGAAAATAATTTAATTTGTGAAATTAAAGGAGAAAAATTCTACAGAGTTCTTGGAGTTTGAGAATGCATAGAGTGTAATAAAAAATGAAGTAGTTCTCAAACTTGAATCCTTCTAGAAAAATGAAAAGATGGAACTCCATTTTCAAAAATAAATGAAGAGGATCTTCTTCAACAAAAATGTCCTAAATGCAACAATGAAAATAATAGAATTTCTTTATGTGTAAATTTAAAAGAAAAAGATAAATCTTCAAAAATAAAAGAAAAACTTGAATCAAAAGCAAAAAAGAAACCAACAAAATGACTTGAAGACGCAATCAAAAAACTTGAAAATAAAAAAGATACTCTTAGTCGTAAAAGTTTAGAAAACTTAGAAACTTATAAAAAAGCATTGCAAAAAATAAATGATCAAAATTCAAATAATAAAAATTAAAAAATATTACATAAATCTATAAAAATATAAAAAATGATTGTAAAAAATAAATCTAAGATAATTATAATTGTTCAATATTTTCAATAAATTCTTCGATTTTAATCACTTTTTCTTCTTTAAATTTAATTCTTTTGATTCTTCTTTTTAAAATTTTCGTCTTTTCTTCTCTTCCTATATTAATGATATTATTAATTTGTCAATTATTGAAATCTTCTTGATAACATTCTTTAAGATTTCATTTTTTATCAGCTTCATCTATTGTCAATTGATGAATTTCTTTAGTTATTGGAGAAAATGAAACAAGAAATTTAATTTTATTTTTTTCCTCAGGATTCAACTTACATGCTGATCGATAATATAGATAAAGTTGTTCAAAATTTTTCTTTCTAATTCCGAGTTTTTTTTCTTCAAATTTAAAATCAACTAATTTATCTCCAAATATTAAATCACAAACTCCTACATGAGTATCAACAATTCTAATTTCTTCTTTTCCTCATTCATCTGGTATATTTTACAAATAACTTTTAATTTCTTCAGAAATTTTCTTTACAATTTTTATATCATCTCTATAAAGGGGAGAATACAATTTGATAATTTCTTCGATTTTTTCTTGAGAAGGATCTTTTGAAAAATCATCAATTGCTTGATCTCAAACTTCTGAATCACAAGGAGCAAAAA
Source organism: Mycoplasmataceae bacterium (assembly GCA_031673075.1). Classification (GTDB taxonomy): domain Bacteria; phylum Bacillota_I; class Bacilli_A; order Mycoplasmatales; family CGIF01; genus CGIF01. The sequence continues at coordinate 129,873 of CP125276.1, forward strand.
TTCTTTTAACTTTTTTTAACAAAGAACTTTCTTTAATATGATCACTTTAACGAATATATTTCCATTCATTCTTACCTAAAAAAGCTTGAAATATTATATGACCAATGCTTCCTCTGATTCCTTTATAAGAAGAAATATAAATTTCATTATTAGTCTTTTTTGGTTTATTAATTACTTTTGTTACTCTCGATATTTCTTTTTCCAGAAATAATGAACAACAAATTTTCATTTTTCCTAAACTATTCTTATCCTTTCCTAAATAAGAATAAACAAGTGAAAAAACTTCATTATTACAACAAGTAGATATTTTTTTTTAATAATTCCTGAATTTCAAATTTTAACTTTATTTTCAATTGCAAACTTTCCTAGAATTGAAGACATTTTTTTTCCTAAAACACTTAGTTCTTTTTTCTGCGCTTTTTTAATTATTTTTCTTATTTTAGAAGGCTTTATTAAATTAAAATCATAAAATTTATTTTTGTCTTTTAAGATAAAACTGGTATTTATTAAAGTTCTTTTAATTACTTCTGGTTTTCATTTAATAAACAATTCAGAAGTCATTTTTAAAATATTTAAATTTATCATAACTTTAAATTATTAATTATTTAGAATTTACTTTTTTACTAATCTAAATTTCAATGTTTTTTTACTAATAAATAAATTAAATTGAAAAATTTATATCATGTGAAATTTTTAAACAATTATAATAATTTCACTTAATAAAATATTTGATTTAATTTTAAACTAAATCTATTTTTCAAATTCAAAATACTTTTATCTAAATAATAAGTTTATATCAATGATCTAAACAAAGATAAAATAAATAAATGAGTAATGAAAAAACTATATTAATTGAATGCTTTAACTGTTTAAACAATATTTATAAAGGAGATCAAATAATAACTAAAACAATAGAAAGAAGTTTTTCAGACAGTATATTCACTAATTCTTGAAATAATTCAACAACTTACGAGAATATTACTATTTGTAAAAACTGCTCTATTAAAGAAATGGAAATTCCATTAGAATTTTCTCATTCATGAAAAAATGCTCTTTATCCAGGATTTTTTATTTTGGAATTTCTTATTTTTTTTGAAATTTATAAAGATTTTGATAATTCTTTAAAACTTAAATATTTCTTTTTATCAATTGCACTTTTCGCATTTACTTTCTTGTTAATTGGATATTATGATTTCAAAAAAAACAAAGTAAAATCATTTATTTTAAAGAATTAATTTATTAATATTTATTCAACAAAATCATATTTATAATTATCGAAAAAAAATACTACAATAAAAAGGTATAATCCAAAAAAAACAAGCTTATTTAAAAAAAATTGATTTCTAATGTTACAATCTTCTTCTTTGATTTTGAAAAAAAAATTATCTAATAATTTAAAAGGAATTATAAATATACAAATGTCTAAAGTTGCTAAAATATCTTCTTTAAAACTTCTTTTTCTTTCATATATTTCATATTTAATACAATTTTTACAAAACAAAGAATTATGAAAAGGTTCTCATTTAGAAAAAAAGCCAAATCTATTAGATTTTTTTATAAATTTATCACCTTTATAAATATTTTTATTACATCTTCTACAATAAGAAATAAAATCTTTATTTTCAATTTTTTCTGTAATTTTATCTATCACGCTTTCAAAATAAACATATTTCGAATCTTTATTTTTGTCATTATCATTATTAAAAAATAAGTTGATAAAATAAATTAGAAATATAAACATTAAGAATGAAATAAATTGTTTAAAAAAAATATAATCTTGATTTTTATTTTTAAGATAGCAATTAAATTTTTCGTATATATGAGTTATAAATAAAATTAAAGAAGACTCTAATAAAAATAAAGGAGATGGATCATATTTTTCATCAATTTCATCTTTATTTCACTCAAATTCTCTTTGTTTTTCTTCTTTATTCATCTTAATAACGCCAAAATCACTGTTTATCACTAATATTTCATAATAAACTCTATTTTTATAAATTATTTAATTAAAAAATTATGATTATCAAAAATAAATTAAAATTTGAAATATTAATAAAAAAAAATTTATTGTTTTTATGGCGATTAAAGATCTTCTTTCTTTATATTCCATAAAAACAAAACGGCATATTCTTATATCAATACTCACTTTATAAGAAATTTATTTCTGGTAGTTTTCTATTAATCACCAGAAATTTGACAGATTTTAACAATGATTATTCAGTATTAAATTTCATCTATCAGATTCCATTTTAATTCCTAAAACATTGCTAATTTTATTAATAAATTTCTTTGTTTTTTCTACATTAGGAATTGACTTAATCAAAAATTTTCTCCTCTTTCAGTTATATAAATCATCAATATTTATAAACTTTTTTGAAACTTTATTAAATATTAAATCTTTATTATTTTCATTATTATTAAATAATTTAAAATCATTATCTGAAATTTTCTCTTCCTGTTTTAAAATTAAATTTATCTTATTTACTAATTCTGAATTACTTAATTTAATATCTTTATTTCAAAAGTATTTTCAAGCGGCTCCTAAAAATATTCTAACGATTGTTTTAGATTTACTTCCTTGAACCCTCAAAGTTCCTTTATCTGTTCTAAATGCTTTGCTATATAAGAAATCTTCCGTTCTAATTCTTTCTTTTCTCTTTTTCATATAAATAGCTAAACTTCTATCTTTTGATCACTCTTCAATGTTTTGTGCTTGTCTAGAATTTAAACCATTTTCAGTTAAAATTCTCTTTCCATCATAACCAATATTAATAGTTCTTACGCATTGTTTTCACTCTTCAGATTTTTTATCAAATATTCTTTTTCTAACTAAATCTCATTTTTTATCTTTAATTTCTCGAATTCCAAATAAGCTTCTTTTTAAAGTTATTTCGGTAGTTTCTTCAAAGTCAGTAAAATTATCAAAATCATCTTTATTTTTCATTCAATCTTTAGAAACATTACCTCTAGCTAAACCTTGAGTTATTCCTTTATAAGAAATATAATTAGCTCTAGTTTGTTCAGTTCTAACTTCATCTCCAACATGTTTAATTTCTAATCATTTTGGATCTTTAATTCCTAAATTCTTCTGTCCTTGAATTATCATTTTTATTGGATAATAAGTTAATAATTTTTGATATAAATCAGGAATTATTTCTTCTAAACTACTTTCAATTTTAGCAACACCATTTTCATAAACTTTTACCTTTAATCAATCTGGTTTAGGAATTGTTATCATGATTCCATCAGTTGTTGCATTGTAAACTTTACAGCCAGATCATTCATTAAAAGTATTAACTAATACTTCGATTGCAGATCTTACTATTCCTGTTGTTTGAGAAGCATAATGAGCACAAATTATTGCACTTGGAGTTAATGGAACTTTATTGCCATTTAAATCAAATACTTCGCGATATTCAAGGGCTTGACACAATTTTCCATAAAAACCATTACCCATTAATTTAAAGTATGAATACTCGAATGAATCTTTTGGTCATTTATCTCTTTCTCTAGCTAAATGTCCTAAATATTCTGCAAAAGGAAGATAAACTTTATCATTAATTTTTAATTCTTCATATAAATTACCTCTGATTATTTGATCATCAATAGTAATACCTTTTAATCTAATGGCTTCAACTAATTCCGATCAAGTGCAAAAATCTTCACCATCGTTAGTATAAATTAAACCACCTTCAGTCTTTTGAGCAATTGATGATTGATAAGTATCTTTAGGAAAATCAAACTTTGTTAAAAAGATTCCAATTTTAGAATGATTAATATTCTTTTGATTAGAAATTTTAATTATCTCATCTATTGTGAAATTTGTTTTGGGTTTTTGTTTTCAATCTATAGCAGGAAGATCAGCCATTACAGAAACATAAGCTTTGCTGAAATCAATATCTAAAGCAATTTCATTATCATCACATTGATATCTTCCTAATCGATAGAAAGTATTTAAACCACCCATATAAGAATAGCAAGCAAATGATTCATCAATTTTTCTTAAAGCTGATTTTTTAGTTTTTCCTTTTCATCTTTTTTCAATTCCAAAAATTATATTCTCTAATCATTTTGCTTCTTGACCAAAGACATTTTTAGACTGATATTCTAATCACTTTATGAAATATTTAACTGTGATATCTGAAGTTGTTATTGGCTCCTGTTCAACCAATTTATTAGTTATATTATTATAATATTTATCAATGAAATTGCAGTAATAAGCTAAAGCTATTTTGGCATCCTCTAACGCATATTTTTCAAATAAATCTTTATTATCTTCTAATAAAAATATTAAATTTTCTTTAGAGTATTCTGCAGGAATTTCTACTTTTTTCATTCCAATGGAATTTCCTAAAGATTCTAATGATCTTTGAGTATCAGAAGCTTGTAAATATGTATCTTTTCAACTAACATTAACTTTAGTATAATGAGTAGAATCTCATTTAACATTTTGTTCAAAAGATTTAAAACTACAAAAAGTTCCTTGAACTTCAGATAATTTATCGTTTAATTTATCTCTATCTTTTAAAGTTGTATATTCGGCAACAGAGAAATGCGAAACTAATAAAATATTTAATGTTTTTTGTTCAGATTGATATCTTGTTATTCCTAATTTCTTAAGAATTTCTCTAATAATTTCAGATAAAGTTCATCTTTCAGAAAAAAATCCATCTTCTTTATTATATAAATAGATAATTCCTTCTTCATATCTATCATTGAGAAGAGAATAAGAAGAATACTGATAAGAAATCACATCATTGTAATTTGCTTGCTCAGACTGGTTTTCAATTGGAATATTTCATTCTTTATTTCGATATTCAGCATCTCAACCAATTATTATGTCGTATTTTTGTATTTGAGGACAATTTATCCTTAGTCAATCAGGTTTTTTCTGTGAAAACCTTGTAAAATTACAATTAGTCATTTGTTTAGTTGCGCCTTAGTAATGCTTTCTAAATAAATGGCTTTTTTTTATTAAGCCATTAAATCAATATTTAATTAATTCTAATTATTTACTTATTTAATTGTTTAATTTTCTTAATATTAAATTTTCATATAATTTTCTTTTTATAAAAATTTAATATTTTTTTGTTAATATCAACTGAATACAGATTGTATATCGATAATAAATTAATTATATTTTAATAAAATAAATATATAGTTATGAAAGGAAAAAAAATAATTGACTGATAAAGGAATTATAGGTCGTAACTTTCATCTTATTATTGACACAGTTGATTCATTAAAAGTTTCTAAAATTTATACTAAAAATAGTCCCTTTTGTGGAGAAACTATTTGAATTCTTCAATGTAAAAAAAATAAAATCCAAGTTTTGGATTATCATTTAGAAGATAAAAATTTTCTTAAAACACTTGAAGAAAATGATGTTTTAGGTAAAAAATTTAAATTTACTATAAGCCAAAGAGGCAAATATGTAATTAAAGCTGAAGAAGTAATATAGAGATAAGTAACGAGGTTTAGCCTCATATAAATCATTTCGTTCTGCTTAGGCTGACCGCCAAGTTACTCTAAACAGAACTGTTTTATAAACTAAATAAATAGCTTAAATAGAAAAAATTCTTTCGAATTAATTCTATAGTTAATTTTATCCTTTTTTATTCCAATCAATAACAATAAATTAGATATATATTAAATATAGCTTTTTCTATTCATTTCTTTTTTAGTCAATTAAAAAACTATAAAAAATGAAAAATTTAATCAGATAAAAAATAACAAATTTTTTTAATCAGTCTTTCTCTTAGAAAAAATAAAAAGAGAAGACTATTAATATATCGACAATTTAGAAAGAAAAATTAAAGTTTTTATGATTAAAACTTTTGGTAACAAAGATACTGAAAAAATTTTCAGAAGAGAAGTAGTTAATCGTTGAATAAATATTGAAAAATATGCTTTGAGAAAATTGTTAACTTTAAATTCAGCGAAAACATTAGATGATTTAACATTGATTCATGGTAATCGATTACATAAATTGAAAGGCGATCGAGAAGGGAAATGAAGCATTAGCATTAATATGCAATACCGCATTTGCTTCGAGTGAATTAACGGTAATGCTTATGAAGTAGAAATAACTAAACATTATGAATAAATAAATATAAAAATACCTATATTAATTATTTCTTAGGAAGAAAAAAATTATGAATAAAAGAGAAATTATACCAATTACTCCAGCAGAAGTTATAATTGAAGAAATTCTAACTCCAAATGGAATTACAACTGAACAATTAGCACATGAAATTAAAATGTCTATCTCTGAAGTTAACAGATTCTTAATTAACAATGATCGTCTCACAGCAGACTTTATTTCTCGTTTAAACCTTTTCTTTGGAATAAGTAAAGAGTTTTTTTACAATTTGCAAAATCATTACGAAGATGAAATGTTAAATTATAGTAGAGATTGAAAAACATTTAATATTAAACCATTTATTTATAAATCAAACTCATTAACATTATAAATTATAAAAATAACAAAACAATTTGAAAACTAGACACATTTATAATTTGTTTTGATTTAAAATTTTTGAAAAGAAAAATTAATTATGAATTGAAAAAATAATCCTGACCCTAATTTTAGAAAAACTGCTTTTAAAAAACTTGTAATTTTAAATTCTGTAAAATCTTTAGAAGAACTTGACAAAATTCCTAGTATTAAACTTCGCAAGTTTAAAGGATATGAAAATCATTATAGTATAAATATTGATGAACAGTATTGTATTTGCTTTAATTGAGTTGATGGTGATGCTTATGATGTTGAGATAACTGAACATCATGAATAAATATATAAAACCATCTCACACAAGCGTAATGTTATTAGAAGATTTTTTAGAACCTAATAACATTACAATTGAAAAATTATCTGATGAAATTAAAATGTCTGTTGAAGAAATAAACTATTTCTTAATTGATAAGAATGATTTCACTTTAGATTTTTCACAAAGATTAGCGGCATTTTTTGAAATGAATAATCTGTTTTTTTTATAATCTGCAAAAGGACTATAATAAAAAATTAGAAAACTGAAAAAGAGAAGAATCTTTTAAAGAAAAAGAAAATCATTAGACGATTAAATTATAAGAATAACTCTTTAATATTATAAATATTTACTAACACATTATAACAATAAAAGGAAAAAAATAATTGGCTAAAGATAAAAAAATAAAAAGAATAAAAAGCGATTTTTACTTTGTTAATGATTGGGTTAACAAAATAGCTATTTCAAAAATATATCATAAAAATAGTGCTTTTTATGGAAACACAATTTGAACTCTTCATTGTAAAAAAAACACTATTAAAATTTTAGAATGTCATTTGAAAAATAAAGATTTTTTAGAAAAATTAAAAAATGATGAACAATTAAATATCTTAAAAAAGAAATTTAAATTTACTATAAGTCAAAGAGGAAAATATTTAATTAAAGCTGAAGAAATTATAGATAATAATTAACATATCTTCTTCTATTTATTTATTTTTTAGTCAATTACAAAACTACAAAAAATGTTAAATTTATTGTATATAAATGAAGATAATATGAATGTTTATTCACTAGACATTATATTTAATGGAAAAAAATTAAATAAATTAGTTATTAATAATCCTCATATTAAACAAAAACATCCAGAAATTACTGATGAAGAAATATATAATTTATCTATTCAATTAAATGAAAAGAAAATAAGATTTAAATCAAGAAAAAATAATTTTAATTATTTTGGGCATGAGCCAATTTTTTATAAAAACAAAGCTTATCGTTTAGCTTGATGCTTAGAAGATAATAAAAATTACTTAGGAATTACAACTTGTTTTAGGAGTAGAAAATATGATAAATAATAAAGAATGAGATAAAGACATTATTGAATTGATGGAAGATCCTAATTATGAAGTTTCTTATAATTTAACACCTGATTCTACTGAATTAGAAAAAATGAAATATCAAGTCTGTCAAGACATTTTAAAAATTCAAATGGAAAATAATCTTGATGAAAAAGATATTGCTAAAACTCTAAACATTAGCGTTGAAAAAGTAGAAGAAATTCTTCTTTGTCAAATTTATAAATTTAATCTTGACCAATTAATTACATATCTAGAATTGTTATCTAAATATTTAAATTTAAAACTATTTACAAATTATTCAAACACTTTAGTATCTAATTATCAACAATATTCTTTCAACAATAATGGTTATTACGCTTCTGAACCTTCAAACAAACCTAATTATAAACTTTAAAAAAAATATCTAATTTTTTCAGATATGAAGAAATAAAAAATATGTTTTAATTTATTATTAATATATTTACATTTGCTTTAAATCAACGAAGAAAATATATAATTAAAACAGAAAAAATATAGGTGATAATTAACAAGATTTAACCTTGTATAAATCATAACATCAGTCTTCTTCGAATGAATAACAGTAAACATAAGAAGAAGACTAAGATTCTGTTTAGCACGAAACCAATTGCTCTAAACAGAATAAAATAGAAAGCTAATAAAAGCTTAATAGAATAAAATCTTTCGATATTATTCTAATGTTAGTTTTATCTTTTTAATATTAAATAATATGAATAAAAATTTATATTACAATTATATAAAATTTAAAAAATTAACAAAAGTTATCATTTAGCCTTTCTTTAAAAACAAAAAAGAAAGATATAAAAAATGAAAAATTTAATCAATGAAATAGCAGAATATAGCATAGATATATTTCAATCTAAATTAAACAATTTCAATCCAGATGGAATTTTCTTAACTAAAGAACACTTTAGAGAATTATTGAAAATTCATCTTAGAGAAATTAATTCTTGCATACAAGGATTTAGCATTTATTCTAATTGAACAGAAGAAGAGCGTTGATTTAAACTTTTTAACATCTCAATGGATCATCACAACGGTGAGAATATTTATTATGATAATCCAGATCTAGAAAGTTATTGTGAATAATAAATTTTACTGAAATGTTAACTCTCAATAATAATCAATTTTCTTCATTATTAGAAAATTTAAAAAGGATTGAAAAAGGATTTATAAATCAAGAAAAACAATTTGAAATTATAAATAAAAAATTTGAATCTTTAAATGAAAAAATAGATAAACAAGATAAATCTAAATGAATTAATAATATATTAGAACCATTTAGTTTTGCTTTTATTTATCGTTCAATTTCATTCTATTTTTCAAAAAATATTAGTGCTGATTCAATCAAAAATATTAACTCTTATTTTAATAAAGAAAAAGTTAAATTTGAAATATCAAAATTACTATTAATTTGAATAATTTTAACAATAATTAGAGAATCTTATTCTTATTTTAAAAAAAGAAATAGAGAAGAAAAATCTTTTAAATGATTAAATTATTTATTGAAAATAATTTTAAATAAATCACTTATTCTTAAACAATTAATGAATAATAATTATCAAAAATCTTTAATTAATCTTCCAATTGAAATTAATAATTCTAGAAACGAATTAACATTATTAAACGCATAATTACTTATAAATTAAAAGATAATAAATAAACAATTAAATAAAAAATTATCTTGTAATTATTTTTAATTACATTCTTCAAAACAAAACAGAAAACATAACATACAAAATGAAAATAACAATTAAACAATGCATTCTTAGATTAAATCCAATACCATTATTATGAATAATATTCGCTAGTATTTTAATTAACATTATTCAATTTTTCTTTAAGAAAAAGACAATTATAATTGTTGAAAAAGAGATATTTAAAAATGATAATATCAATAACAATTTAGAAGTAAGTAATGAAAATAAACTAACATTAGATGAAGTTAATAAAAGAATTGAATCATTTAAAAATAAAAGAATTTTAAATAAAGAAATTAAAGAAAATATAAATGAAAATGAATAAAATCAATATCATTAAATTGATAAATTTTAGAAAAATTATCATTTCATTTTCAATTAGAAAGTTATTTTTACCTTGATTTGAAAAAAATTTAAAATCATTAAAGAATTAGAAATTTTATGATTAAGATTTTTAAATCTAATCGTCTTCATCATCATATTCTTCATCATCGTCTTCATAATCTTCATTACATTCGTGTTCATTTTTTTCTGTAATTTTATCCATTAAAAAATTTTCAACATAACTATAACTTAAATCTTTCGAATTTGTATTTATCAATTTTTCAAAAGGTTTTTTAAAGTAAATAAAATAAATTGAATATATAAGCATTAAAAAAGAAAGAAAATAAAAGAGTATTTTTAATTCAATGTAATTTTGACCTTTAGATAAAGATAATCATTCAATAGTTTTTTCGTATTTATAAATTACAAACACAGTTGAATAAAGTTTCAATATAGTTATAGGAATTTTCCATCTTTTATTGATTTCTTTCGCAACTCATTCACTTCTTGTTTTTCTCTTAGATAAATCCCTTTCTTCAATTCTTTCTAAAATCTTATAAATCTTGTCATTATTATCATTTATTTTGTTTAATTTCATTATATTAAAAAAGACTTTCTATAAAAAATTTCAATAATTTTATTACATATTTAACGTTAAATAGATTTTTAGTATCTTTTGATTTTTAGTATCTTTTATTAAGCATAAAACAATTACAACAAGCGAAAAACTCTCTTTTCAATTTTCTTTAAAAGAAATAAGAATTATAATTGTTGAAAAATAGATGTCTAAAAAAATGATAAATCTTTTATGAAGCTTTTAATGAAAGCGAAAGAGAATCTGAAAAAATAGCGATGAAACTTTTAAAGAAAATTTTTATAATTATCATATATTTTCTGAAGTTTATTGCAAATAATCATTATTATTAAGCTTATTTACTGAAAAATAAAAAACTTAAATAGTTAAATTAATTCCACCTTTTCAAATAGAATTTAATCTATTAATAAGAGTGATTATTGAATTAAAATTAAATCTTTTTGAATATTTTCTTGAAAAGCGGAGCGCATATTATTTCAAGAAACTAATTCAATAATTATCGATAAATCAGAGTCTTTTAGTTCTTGATTTAAATCCAAGATTTCTTTTCTAGGAATATCATAATAACAAATGTCCAAATCAGAATATTTTTTCGCTTTGCCTTTAACACGAGAGCCATAAGCATAAAAATTGTAAGGATATTTCGAAAGAATATTCTTTAATATTTTGTAATCCTTAGAATCAATTTGAAGCTCTAAATTAACCATTATTTTAATCCCTCTAGTTTTCCAATTACTTTTCTAAATTCATTTAAAAATTTTGAAATAAAATTAATAAGATTATGAAAAATATTTTCATCATAAACATGAGTTGTTAAATTTCTTTCTTTTCCAAAATCAAATCAAACTTGAGAGTCCTCAATATAACCAAATTGAGCAGACAATCTAAATACTTCGCGAGGATTAAGAGCTTCAACGCCTTGAATTTCTAAGACTTTTTTTAAAGTTTTTCAAGTAAGTTCATATGAAATTTCAAAACCCTTGACCAAACCCATTTCTTCTATCTCTGTGAAATCTTCATCTTCTTGAACATTTTTAAAGAATTTATTTAAGATAATTTCCATATTAATTAAAGGTTGAATATCGATCTCATTCAAAATAATGTTTTTTTTTACTGTTGCTTTATTATTAATTGACATATTTATCTTATTTTTAAACCTTTCCCTTCAGAACTATAAATTTCAATAATATCTTTTTTATTTTGAGTTTTTCCAAATCTGTTTTTTAATAATTAATTTCAACATCTAACTTATCTTTTCAAACTTGAAATTCTAATTCAATTTAAGCTTTCGTATCTTTCTTAACACTTATGATTCATCTTCAATCGTTCCTTCTCAATCTCTCATTTCATCATTTAATTCTTTATTATTAGCTGCTCTTTTATAAGCTAAAATTAAATTTTCTCTTTCTAAATTTTCTAAGTATTCTTTAACTATTTTGTTTACAAAAGAACTCGTATTTCCTTGAGGAGAAATCTTTTTAATCTTATTATAAACATTTACATCAAATCTTAAACTGGTATTAATTTTTGTATTATTTATCATATTTGGATTATGTATTACAAATTTATAATTTCCTTCTAATTTTGTTTTATAAACAATATTTGATAATGATAAAAATAGATTTTATGGCTTTATAATTCAATATAGTTAAATAAATAATAACAATGTAAAATTAACAATATGTCTATATTAAATGAACAAAATAAAGAAACTAGTATTTTATATGATATCTTTATAGGTTATATTGCAATTCGCATTTTTGAATTTTTAATTAAAAAGTTTATTAATTTTTTAAAAAGCTTTAAAATCATTTGTATAATTTGTAGTGAACCAATAGAAATAGGAAGCGAATATTATACTCACAATCACTTTCCAAATAATAAAGTTTATAAAAGTGATGGTTTTTATGGATTTCATAGCAAATGCAAAGAAAAACATGATATTTTTATTAAAAAATTAGACAGTTTAAATATTGATAAATTTTAAAAAATCGATTAAATTAGTTTATTTTTCAATCACAATATTAAAATAAAAAAATTGCTTTAACATTATGAACAATGAACTAAAAGAAACATTTATAATTTTAGATGGAATAAATATTCAACCTTTAATAAACATGAATAACTCTTTAAAAGAAGTTTTGAATAGATCTGAAGATACAAAAGGAGAATTATATATAATTTATCAAATGGCAGCTGTCCAAGCATTTGAGATAAGTTATGAACTATGCTGAAAAATTTGTAAAAAAGTTCTACATAGCGTGGCTATAGTTGCAAATCACTCCAAGGATTCTTTTCGCGAAGCTGCAAAAATAGGTTTGATTGACAATCCAGAACTTTGATTTGATTTTTTAAAAAAAAGAAATGAAACAGTCCATGCATATGATTCAAACATTCTAGAAGAAATATTCGATATTTTACCTACATTCGTAGAAGAATTAAGAAAATTAATTGAAAATTTAAAAATATTTGATAAAAAAAATAATCAATAATGAAAAATAAAATACAAATTGAAGACAGACATTTAAAAATGTTAAACGACATTCTTTCTAAGCATCCTTACCAATTTTATGCTTATGGTTCGAGATCTAAATGAACTTCTCAGAAATTTTCTGATTTAGATCTTTGTTACTTTAATATTCCTAAAGAAAAAGTAGATGAAATAAAGGAAGAATTTACAGAATCAGATCTTCCTTTTTTTGTAGAAATAGTTTCTTGAAATAAAATGAAACCTTCTTTTCAAGATAATATTAAAAAAGATCTTCTTTTATTGTAAAAGAAACAATAAAAAATTAATTTAAATATGAATAACTACTTTTGTCAATTCGATAATTTAGATTGCGAATGTAAAAAAAATATCAAAGAATATTCAAAAATTGAACAAGAAAATTTGAATGAAAATATTTTTTTAATAGAAGAAAATTTAAACTTTTCAAATAAATTTTTTAAGAATAATAATTTTATTAATTTAATGATTTTTATTCAAGCAATTATATTATTTTTTCTTTTAATAAATAAAAAAATTCTATATTATAAAATAAACATCAATAAATGATTAGTAAAAAAGCTTTTTTTTATAAACAAATCTCATACATAAATATGAAATTTTAATAACAAATTATTAAAACATAATCATAATAATAAATATGATTAAAAAATGTCAAATTACCCTTGAACAAATTCAAAACAACCTAAATAAAAAAGCAAATTCTAAAAGATCTCTTTTTCTCGCTAAATATTTAAGAGCTGAACAATATGGATTAGGCGATAAATTTCTTGGTTTAAGTGTTCCAGATATTAGAATTATTTCTGAGCAAATTGGTAATTTAGATTTCTCTATTTTAAAATCACTTATTGATTCTCGAATTCATGAAGAAAGATTTTTAGCTATTATAAATTTAGTAACTCAATTTGAAGAATTTCAAAAAAATCAGAAATTAATGCAAAAGAAAATAATCTTTGAATTTTACATTAATGAAATGTTAAACGGAATAGATAATTGAGATCTTGTAGATGTTAGTGCTAGCAAAATTATTGGAGCTTATTTAATTGATAAACCAAAATTAAAAGACTACTACTTACATGATATATTGTCTATTTCTCCTAATTTATGACACAGAAGAATAGCAATGATAGCTACTTTTCGTTTTATAAAAAATGATAATTTTAATGATACTATTAAATTAGCTAAACTATTTCTTAATGATAAAGAAGATTTAATTCATAAATCAGTAGGATGAATGTTGAGAGAAATGGGTAAAAGACAGGAAGATTTACTAATAAACTTCTTAGAAGAAAATTATCAAAAAATGCCTCGAGTAATGTTAAGATATAGTATAGAAAGATTAAATTCTGAATTAAAAATTAAATATTTAAATAAAAATTTATAGTAAAAATAATCTTTTCTATGAAAAAACTATTTAAATTATTCATTATAAAATTATATACTATTAATATAAAAAAAAATTATGATTAGTGTAGAAGAAGATTCAGAAAAAATTAAAAATTTAGAAGAAAAATTATCTGAAGTTTTTAATTTATTAAAAGAAGAAAAAGATAATAAAAAAATAAGAAGAGAATGAGTAATTGATAAGATAAGGCAGAATTCAAACAAGCCAAATTTAATTTTTTCTTTTTATTCTTTAATTATTGGTTTAATAATTATATATATTTTTATTCTTTTCCCTAACGGAAGAGAAATAAATTTTATTTATTGATTAACTGCTTTTCTAGTTTCTTCAATTTTTTTATCTGAACCAATTCGTCATTTTTATTATTTTATTTCTGGTGGTTATCCTGAAGAAAAAATAAATTTAACTGATGAAGAAGTTGAAAAATATCTATTAGATTATCAATATCTATCTATGTGCAGATGTAGAAATAGATCGAGATGCTTATAAATCTTCATTTTAATTAACAACTTACAATTTGAAGTTGATTTAGTGAATTGAAATTTAATCTCTAATTATTTTCAAAAATTAATTGTTAAATATTTTAAATCATTGAAAAATTCTCTACCAGAAAAAAATCACAATACAATTAAAAATTCATGTATATAATATTATATAAATAAAAATATGAATAATGAAAAACAAACTATTGATGCTAGTGAATATTTAGAACAAAATTATCCAAAAAATGGAAATTGTATCAGAGAAAATGAATCACTTTTAATTAATAATTTTGGAAAAAGAAGAAACGAGATTAATAAATTAAATATTAATAATTTGATTGGAGAATTTTTAATCGGAACGCTTGATTTAACAGCTTTTACTAATCTTAAAGAACTTAATTGTTCCAATAATCAATTAACACAATTGATTTTACCTGAACAATTAGAAACATTATATTGTTCTGGAAATCAAATAGTAAATCTAGATTTAATTAATTTAACTAATTTAATTTGTTTACATTGCGATCAGAATGAATTAAATGAATTAATTTTGCATAATGGAAATAAATTAGAAGACATTGATGTAAGCGAAAACAATCTAACTTATTTCAATTGTGATGAATTAAATTCTAAAAATTTAATCTCTTTAAAAATTAACAACAATCATCTAACTTCTTTTGATTATTATAAACTAAATTCTAAAACTTTAAGATATTTATGAATTTATAACAACAATTTTGAAATTATTGATCTTTCAGTTTTTAGTCATTTAATTAACTTAAATGAATTATCAATTGGTAATTTTAAAAAGAATTCAAATAGTAAATTATATGGATCATTAGAAGCATTAAAAAAATGTACTAAACTAGAATTTCTTCATATTTTCGGTTATGGTTTTCAAGTTAACAGAGGCTTGGAATATTTATCTGACTCAATTAAACATATATCATTTAATGGTCTCAAGGAAATTTCAAATCATTACAAAGAAAAACATTTATTAAAAATGTTAAAATCTTGAAGAAGATCCAATCCTCAACTAATTGAAAATGCTCAAATGATTACTGAATTAGCAGAATATGAAGAAATTGGTGATTTAATTACAGAAGCATTTTCAAAGATAAGAAAGCTTCCTAATCATCAATGATGAAGTGATCCTCGTAATCAATTAACTTTTCAAATGTTATGTAATGAAGATTCAGTATTTGGTTTTCATTGATTCAATCGTAGATATACAATTATTAAGAAATTAAAAGCTGAGAATGAAGAATATTATCAGAAGATTGAAAAAAATGAAATGTTTGAAATTAATTAAATAAGTAATTTTTATTTTCAATATATGCAATTTATTGAATAATTATTATTGAAAATTTTATCTTCATTAGAAGTAAAATAAGAAATTTAAATAGAAAAATTTAATAAAAAACAATTATGACAATTTATGAAAAAAAATTAATAATTAAATGTTTTATTTGCAAAAAAGACATTTTTGAAGACGAACAAGCTATAAATAAATCTTTAAATAAAAGCTGAGCTCGTAATTTATTAACATCTTCTTGAAATGATACAACCAATTATGAAAATATGATTATTTGTGAAAATTGTACTCTAAAAGAAATTGAAGATGAAGTTAAAAGTGATCAATATAATTATCAAACAGGATTGATGATTTTTGGCTTTTTATTTTGTTACCTTTTTTGATTTGAAGTTTTTAAAGAACTTTCTCAAGAATTAAAATGAAAAACATCTTGTTGAATTTCTATATTTACTATTTTAATTTATATTTATATTGTTTATGGAAAAGATGATAAAGAAGTTTAATTCAATATATTGAAGTTATAATAAACTCAAAGCAGAAAAAACTTATATAAATTTAAAAATTATAATTTAAAAAAAATAGTAATTGAAAATTTATCTTATAAATATCATAACTTTTAATATGCAAATCATAACATAAATTTAAAAAATAAAATCATTTCGATTAAAATAGAGATTATACTCAATAAAAAAGATAAAAAAAATACAATGAAAAATAATGAAAATATAAAAATAAATAATAATTGATTTGATTTTGAAATATATACAATTCAAGAATTAATCGTTTACGAAGCAACTATGATTTTTTTATCATTTGTTGGTTGTCTTTTCTTTGAACATAAACAAATATCATTTTTCTTCTTTTTGAAAAGACTTACATTAATTGTTATAACTCGACCATTTTTTATAGGACTTCTTAGAATTAATAAGATTAAAGATAAAAGGATAAGTAATGCTCTTTCTCAAGGAATTTTTGTTATTATTCTTGCAATTTTAAGCAAATATTCAAAATTTTTTATATAATTGAAAAATTACTTAATTTTTATATCGTTACTAATTAGACTTTTTATATTTTAAATCTAATAAATATTTATCAATGTCTTTATCGCTTAAATTTATTTTTTCTTCTTTAAAATAAGAGAAAAGAAAATAATAAAAATGTTTAGCAGGAAAGAATAAAGAAGTAAGAGAAATTACAGATGAAACAATCGTAATTAAAAAATCATAAAAAGATTGACCTTTGTAACAAAATACAGAAAATAAATATGAGAAAATCAATCCAATAATCAAACATAAAATGCTGATGAAAATATTAGGTCTGTCTTTATTCTTTTCGTTTTTTATTTTATCAATTGCTCACTCTCTTATTAGTTTATCTTTAGCCTTAATTCTTTCTTCATTGTTTTTAAGTAAATTTAAAATTTCAGATAATTCTCCTTCTTTAAAATTTTCATTTTTTTCGTAGTTCATAAAGGTAATTTAATTAAGGTTTTACATTATTAAGAATAAAAATTCTCAGATTCAATTTCAAGCATGATTTTATCTCGTTCTTTTTTTAAATTATCTTTATCTAAAGAATCTATTTCATCATGAAAATTATCATGTCGAGATATGTTATTTATAAACGGACTTCAAAAGTAGGGATATGGATTATAATATGGATTATATCCATAATTATAATTATTGGAACGATAATTACTATGACTAGAACTTCCTCTTTGTTTTTTTTCTTTATTATTTGAAATATGAACCAATAAAAAAATAATTAAATTTATTAATATAGCAGGAATTAAAAAATAGTAATTAAAATTATCTCTCGTTTTTCTTATTTTAAGCAAATCAATTTTAGATTGAATTAAAGATAATTTAAGAAATTTATCTTGAGGGTTTTTTTTAAAAAGAGAATCAATTTTAATAATTTCATTTAAAATTCTTTCTTGTCTATTAAAAATTAAAAAACTAAAAAATCTTCATATTACTAAAAGTGAAAGAAATGTTAACGAAATTCCTTTAAAAAATTTTCAATTACCTGAAAAAATTCCATTATTAATAAAATTTAAAATTATTGAAATTTGACTTGTAAATGTTTCAACAGAAAAAGAAAGATTTTTTAATCTTTCAGTATAATAACTAAATCCTAAAAATATAAGAGATAAAAAAATAGATATAATTAAAAAAGCTGAAAAAAATCAATAAAATGTTTGAAGAAAAGAGAGAGAGCTGTCAATAAAATAAGAATTTAAGTTATTATAATCTATGTTTTTTCTTTTTATTAATAATTCATATTGTTGATTGTTTTTTTTCATTAATATATTTTCCCTTATTTACTTACTCATTAATTAGTTTTTTACTGAAATTTTAAAATTATTGAATAATACATTATAAATAGATTTAAATAAAAATAAATGTATTATGCATGTTAAAGAAAAATTTATGAAATTTTTTTATTTCATTTTTTTAATATTGATAATCAAATAGTCGAGATCTTTAATAAATTCTTCTAAAAATTTATAATTTCTTTTAGATTCGATTTCTTCTTGATACTCTCTAGAAGTAATATTTCTCTTATTATGATAATTAATTCATGATTTATGATCAGAAATTAAACCTTTTTGATAAGCTAAGAAAAAAATATCAGCGAAATTCATTGATTCAATTTTATTTAATACATCTAAAATAAGAATACTTTTTAAAATTTTCCAAGTAGTTTCATAACAAGCTTCATATGCTTGAATAGCACAAATATAATTGATCATTAAATTTTCTACTAATGCATTTCTTACAGATATTAAAGGGTAAATATCAATTGATTCTAAAATTATAAAATTTGTTTCGTTTTTTTTATTATTAATAAAATTCATATTAGTTTAATATTTATACTTTCTTCTTAAAAAAAATTAGTTTATTAGATTTATCTTTTCTGTTTTTTCAAAATACAACGAAAATAGAAAAGATAATAAATATCAACTTAACTAAAGCGATGATTTTTCTAGAATATTCTAAATTAAATCCCATAAATTGCAGCAATTTAAATGCAAACATATAAAAATAGTAAAGACAAATTCTATCTAAAAACAAGAATCAAAAAAATATAATAAAAATTCTTATGATTCCAAAAAATAATAAAAATTTAATAATCAAAGACTTTGTTCAAGATCTTTTATGATCATAAGCAAAAAAATCAATAGGATAATATCTAAAACTTAAAAAAAATCTTAATCAATAATAAACTGAAAGAAAAACAAAAGAATTAATTAAATTAGACAAAAATCATGAAATAAATGAAAGTGGAATTATTATTGGAAATCAATAAGGCGAAGAATTGAAAAAAGGCGAAAAAAACGTATCAACGTTACTAAACATTGAAAATAATAAAAAGATAAAAAGTTTTGAATTAAAAATTTCAGAAAAAGTTAGATTTGAATTTTGAATTATTAAATTAATTTTTGGATTATAAAGATCTTGACTCTTGAATTCATCTCTTGTTTCAGTGTTTTCTAATCATTCAATTATAATAAGCTTTATAATTAAAAAAATATAAGTATGAACTACAAAAGAAGGGAAAAATTTAATTTCTGAATTTATAGGATTTAACAAATAATTTAAATAATTTGATGTATAAATTAAGCTATCAGTAAAAAAAGATAAAAGTTTATAATTCAATAATTTATTTTCAACTAAATATTGCGAAAAAGGAAAATAATTTTCTTTTGAAAATTTACCAACAGATGAAAAAGAAAAAAGTGTGGGAAAAGCCTTACTAATAAAAGAATCAAAAACAGATTTTATTGAATCTAAAAAAGATAAACTATAATTTTTATCATGAATAAATAGCAAAATAAAAAAGGGTAAGAAAATAAATAAGTAAAGAATAAAGGGAATTGAAAAAAATAAACCTTTAAAATAGTCTTTTGATTTAATAGTTATAAAAGTTTTATAATTAACAAATTCAACAAACAAATTAAGTTTAATGCCAAGGACAATATTTTTGAACTTTTTCTTTATTGAAAAAAAAATTTTACTTAATTTATCTTTTAACTTTTTCATTTCATAACTTTCTTATATCATCAGTTTCACCTTCAAATTTAACAATTCCTTTATCTACAAGAATGATATTTTTTGTTAAATTTTGAATATCAAAAAAATTATGCGAACTAATTAAAACAGTTGCTCCACTTTTAACAACTTGTTCAATTTTTTCAATTAAAAAAAATCTGAAATCTATATCTAATCCTTCAAATGGTTCATCTAAAAAAAGAAAATCAATCTTTTTCATTCTCAAAAGTTTTTCAATATAAATGACTTTTTTTCAACCAGTTGACAAAAACAATGAATTATTATCTTTTTTATCTCTTATATTCTCTTTAAAAAAATCTTCTTTTTCAGCTATTTCACTATTAATATAATTGCTTTGAAAATCAAACAACTTAAAAAAATTATTTACAAATCCAAACAAAAGAGGAGATGTTTCAAGAAAAAAAGAATTTTCTAAAAAATCATTATTTTCTCTAATATTTTTTCCATTAACTAAAATATCTCCACTATAATCATCAATAATTCCACGAATTATTTTAAATATAGTTGTTTTTCCAGCTCCATTTTTACCAATTAATCCATAAATTTTACCCTTTTCAGTTGAAAAATTTATATCATGTAAAATTTTATTTTGAGAAAAATCTTTAGAAACAGAAATAAACTCTATGCTTTTATTATTCATAAAAAAAAAATACTTAACTCTATTGCTTTCTGGTTATAAATTTTTAAAATAATGATTTTAAAAATTTATAATTTTTTTTATTTTAAATTTTCAATTAATAAGAATTGAACTGATTTTAATCTTTAAATTCAGTAATGAAAATAGATGATTATATTTATATTGCAAAACTAATCCATTATCTGATTTTTACAAAAATAATTACAAAAAAAATAATAATTATCTTTTAATAAATATAAATACTTAAAAAATAAAAAACATATAAATAGATAATATTAAATAATTATCTATTTATAAAAAAAAGTTTTCTATAAATAAAAAGTAAAAACTTTCAAACAAAAAAAATAAATATTGTCAAAACAGATATAATAAAAAAATACTTAGAAAACAAAAAAAACTCATTGTTAACAACATTATCAACATTAGTATGTTTTTTATTATTCTCAATATCTTCTGATTTTTCTATATAATCACAATTAATATTAACAACATTGATATCATTTTTAATTATTAAATTCAAATTAAAAGATTTTTTTTTAGGATAAGATAATCCAATAAGACCTAAATTGGAATAGAATTTGTCTGAATTGTCAAATTTAAAAGAATCAAAGAGATTTATAGTAATGGGGTTTAGATTTTCCAATAAATCATAAGAAATTTTTAAAAAGCATACAGATTGCTTTTTTTCAACAGGAGAAGAAAATAAATTATTATTAATAATATCAATCTTAGTTAAAACTGAAAAACAATAAATATTTTGAATATAACTTACACGAACAGGAACAGGCTTCTTGCCTTTATGAAAAGAATAATGACAGTCATATTGTAAAACATGTTTTTCATATGAATTTAAAAGTAAATTTTTAGAACAACAAGCGCAATTTTCAAAAAAGAAAGATTTAGAAAAATAATTTCAACCGCTTTCAGAATCCTTAAGTCAGAAAATTTGATAACCTTCTTCACCATTTAAAGAAGAGACAATTTTCTCTTTATTGTCAGAAACACTGGAAATATCTATCATTATATAAAACTTTTTTTAATTTAAAAATTATAATAAATTCTAAATTATATTAATATTTTTATAGATAAACAATGAACAAGAATATAAATAATCAATAATTTCAGAAAAATATATGAATATAGTAATAAAAAAATGAACGATATTATAAAATTAAAAAAGCTTGAAGAAAACAATGAAATTATAAAAAATTTCATAACAAATTGTGATGTTAAAATTCTTAATTTCAAAGTATCAATAAATAAAATAATTAAGAAAAAATGTTGTTTAGATTTAATTAATATTATAGTTTATCAAAAGAAAAACGGAGAACTTGGAAGAATTAGATATTGCTGTGATAAAAAACTTCAAAAAGAAACTAATAGAACATATAAACAAATAAATAAACCTAAAAGAACTAAAGATGAAATTTACTTATCATCTTACAATTCTATAAGAGGAAGAATTGGTAAAATTATTTTTCAAGCTTTATTAGGAGCTAATGAAAGAAAATATATAAGAGAAAGCGAAATTATTAAGAACGAATCTATATTAAGAAGCGTTCATTACTGATTAGAAAGTTGCACTTCAGAAGAATGAGATCAAGCAATCAGCAATTTCCAAAATAACCCAACAAAAGAAAAAATTGAAGAGATAATTTATTTATATTCTCCACTTTATAAGGAAAATTGAGAATTAATAAAAAAAATGGCTATAGAGATTTTTTCTTATTTAGACAACTTTCCTCAAGAGTGAAAAGAAGAAGAAATAAGAATAATATCAACGCATTTAGGAATGTCAAACATAGTAATTGGAAATAAATTAATGGATTTTAAATTTACTAACAAAAAAATAGGAGTTCAAAAAAACTATTTTGAAAAATTATACAGATATTGAAAATCATCTTGAAAAATAAACCCTGAAGAAAAATTTAAAATTAAAGAATTTTGCATCTTCTCGCCAATAAATAAAGAAAAAATAGAAATTAGTATAGAAGAGGCCGTTAAAAAATGAAATTTAGAAGAAGATTTTCAAGTAAATTTTTCATTATGACAACTTAATAATTATATAAGTATTTCTAAAACAAAAAAAGATCTACCAATTGGAATTATGAATTGAGAAAATAATTTAAAAATTAATGAAATAAATTAAAAAATCAATAATAACTTTTAATAAATTTTAATTTATACTAATTATAAAACTTGTGATTTTTTCTTTGATAAAAATAAGCAATAAATTCAATAATAAATAAAAAAATTAATGAAATAAAATTTAAATGCAAAGAAATTAAAGAATAAAAAGCAAATCTTAAAATTAAAAAATTATCCTTTCTTTTATTTTTTGAAATCTTATACATAAAAATCAATCAAATTATAAAATTGCAAATAGTTTTTGAATAAATGCTTAAATTTTTTAAATTTTTATATTCATTTTTAATATCTTTAACAACTTCATTGCGAAACTCTTCGCTAATAGAATCAACAAAATCTAATCCTAGTTTATATTTTGATAACTCTTGCGTAGAAGAATAAAGAGATATTTTTAATTGTGCTGTTTTTTTTCTATCTTCTTCAATTTTCAAAAATAAAAGAAAAATAAAAGCAGAATTTATATCATTAATTTTTCTCTTTTTTTCAATTTTTGATTTATAATAAGCTCTTTTTATAAAAAAGATATTGTTGTAGTTACTTTCATTTAAACTAAGAATTTTAATAGCTTTTTTTTTATTCATTAATCTGTTCCCATCTTTAACCTTTTTTATAATTTTTTTTTAATTAACAATAATAATAATTACTATTACTTATAAATAATAGTTAAAATAAAAAAATCAGAAAATAATTTAAAAAACAAAACATATAATGAGAAAAATAAAAAAAATAAGAAACTACTTTCTATTAAACACAATACCTTTAATTACTTTTTCAATTCTATTTAGAATTTTAAAATGAAAAATTCCAGGAGAAGAAAAGTTTTTTATGTGCTTAGAAAACAACATAGAAAAAATAGATAGTTTAATGACAATCTTCACAACTTCTGTTATTTTATCACTAATAATAATGTGAGTTATTAATTTAGGAAAAGCTTCATTTTCTTTGAAATATAAACACATAAAAAACAAGTTATTTTTCTTAAATAATAAAATCATAACCTTTTTAAATTATGTATTAAAAGCATTAAGCTACATAATATTAACAATTTCATTTACTAGTTTTTCTAGATTGTTGCTAACAGTTGCATTTATCACTTTTAATTACATGATGGATAAAAAAATTGAAGAAAATGAAGAATTAAAAGAATTAAAAAATCATCCAAATTACTTTTCATGAAAAGATAAAAATATTTCAAACATATTTTTATATTCATCTTTAACCTCTTTATTTTTTCCATTATTTTCAAAAATATCAAAAATTAAATTTGAATTCATAAAAAACTTCATTAACAATTTATTAAAATCTTTAGAAGATCAAGAAGGAATAAAAATGATTTTTAATTCATTTAAAGACACATCAATTGGAAAATTAATATTTTCAATGATTGATATTGTAAAATCAACAAGTTGATTAATTTTCTGAATAATTTTATTAAATTACTTAAAATCTTCAATTTCTGAAACAATAGATGAATTTAAAAACTTTTGAGAAAATGTTAATTCAATAGAAAAAAGAGTTGAATCGTTAAAATTTTTCTTTAATAATCAAAAAGCAATTAATGAAAGATTATCATTAATAGAAAATAATAATGAAGAAAAAATATTTATTAGTTTTTGTTATGAAAATTTTCTTCTAAATCCAAATTTCATTAAAAGTTATTACATAGAAGAAAATAAAATATTTAATCCGATATTTATAAAAGATCTTGAGAAAATAATAATATTTATTGAATTAGTAAAAAGAAACGTGAAAAATGAAAAAGAGAAAAATTTTACACTTTATTCATTATTCAACGATTACAAATCATTTAAAGATTTAGAAAAGTATTCAAAAGAAGTTTCAAATATTGAAAAATAAAATATTAATCTTTATAATTAAAAGATAAATAACGAGGGTAGAAGTGCGAGATATTTTCTAATTGATGAAACATCATTGTTAAACAAGTTTGAATTTCATTGTCGTTCTTTAATGGTATGAAAGAGATTTTTGCATTCTTCTTTTCAAGCAATATTAAATCGCTATGATAAGTATTGAAAAAACTATAACTTCCTTCAACAATTGAAGAAATTCCTGCACAAACAATATCGTCGCCTTTTGTAGAAAAATTAGCATGACCTTTTATAGTTATAATTTCAAAAAAATCATCTTTTTTCTTATATACAACCTTGGTCATTTAAACTTTAAAAATTTATTTAACTTTTTTCAACAGAAAGAATTTTAACTTCAGTGTATTGAGGACGGAATCCTTGTTTCTTAGTTGTTCTTTTTTTAGCTTTATATTTAAAAATTGTAATTTTCTTTAGTTTTCTGTGTTTTATTATTTCACCAGTAACCTTAATATTTTCTAAGTAAGGTGCTCCAAATTCTTCATTGTAACTTAAAACTCTTGGAAAGACAATTTGATCTCCTGTGTTCTTATCTTTTTGGTAATCAATATATATTATTTGATTATTAGATACTACGTTATATTGTTTACTTTTAACTTCAAACACGACGTTTTTAAATGATGATGACATTATAAATTCCTTTTTCTTTTTATTTCTATTAATTAAATTTAATTTAAATATACTATATTATTAATAATAACAAATTGCTTCTGATTATTTAAAAAACTAGAAGATTCATTAACGAATTATCAATTATTAATAAATTAGTAAAATCACTTGATTATTATATAGTTATTTTTATTTTTTCTTTGCCAAAAATGATCAAAATAATTATAATATTTTTTAATGCAAAAAAATTAAATACTTAAATTAAAATTATTTAATAAATTCCAAATATCAATAATGTTAGAAATGGTGGATCTTGCAGGACTCGAACCTACAACCACCCGGTTATGAGCCGGGGGCTCTAACCATTGAGCTAAAGATCCATAATTAAAAAGCTTTATTAACCTTTTTTTACATATTATTTGATGAAAAAATCCTAATTAATCATTATTTTGAAAAATTAATTGAGGATTGCTATTAATTATCTTAGTAATATCTTTTTTTTTATCCAAAAGTTTTAAAATCTTTTCATCTATTGTATTTTTACAAACTAAATCAATAATATATCGAACCTTTACATTTTGTAATTTATCAGTAGGTAAAAAGCGAGATTCAGCCTGATAATTATCAGCTGGAGAATAACTTCTATCGGCAAAAATAATTGTATCTGCTTGATTCAAATTCAATCCAAAGCCTGCACTTTGTATATTACAAAGAAGTATTTTTATTTTAGAATTTTGAAAAGCATTAATATATTCTTCTCTTAAACTTTGACTAATCTTACCAGTAATAATTCCAAATTTAATTTTTTTTTCATCTAACAGTTTAGAAAGTGGTTCTAAAAAAGTTTCACTTCTAGTAGAAAAAATTAAAACATTTTTGTCTTCATTATCTTTGCAAAAATTAACTAAATAATCAATTTTAACTCCATTTGCCTTTGAAGTAGGAACTATATGTTTAGGATAAAGAATTATACTTTTTAAACAAGAAAGAAGTTCTAAAGTATACTCCGGAGATTTACTTCATCTATCGTACAAATCTTGTTGAAATTTATCCATCATCAAAAATTCTTTTTGACGAATTATTAAAGGTAGTCAAGGCAACACATCCTTTTGCTTCCTACTGACAGAAAAACTTGCAATTTCATTTTTTAATTGAATTTCAGAGGTTCTACTTTTAAAATAGTTAGCAGTTTTTAAAAAAACTCTTCTTCCATCCTTAATAAAATCAGATGTTTGAACATTAAAAAATAAATCAGCAAATTTCCAATATGAATTATATTCTTCGGGTTTAATAAACTTTAATGTGCCAAAAATATCAGTATAACTGTTTACAATTGGTGTGCCAGTTAGCAGAATTTTATATTTGCTATCACTTAATAAATAAATGCTGGCACTCTGTTGAGATTTATAATTTCTTAAGTAATGAGATTCATCTACTATAACACAAAAATCAACAACACTTTGACTATATTTTTTTCTTAATTCGCTAAAAAAGAGACTATCATTTTTAAAAACATCTTTTGAAACAATTAAAATTAAATCATTTTCTAGACAAAAATTTTTATAAATAACGTTTCTCTCTAATTTAGAAAGATGCGTAATTATATAGGCGGGCTTTTTCAATCAATTTTCAACAGAAGTTTGCCATTGAAACTGAAGTATTCCTGGAGTTATAATCAATAAGTTAGAGA
This sequence comes from Mycoplasmataceae bacterium, assembly GCA_031673075.1. Classification (GTDB taxonomy): domain Bacteria; phylum Bacillota_I; class Bacilli_A; order Mycoplasmatales; family CGIF01; genus CGIF01. Next base: position 157,110 of record CP125276.1, read on the forward strand.
CTGATCATTTAGATGTAAGAACTAAAGAGGTAGGAGTTTTTCCAGTCCTCATTTCATTAAATATTGCAACAGAGTTAAATTTACTTAGAAAATTAACATCTGCTTTTTGATAAGGTCTTAATTCAAACTCATCTTCGTTTAAATCACTTAAAGCTGAAATATTTGAAAAATCATAATTAAAAAAATAATCAGGAATTATTTTTTTTAACTTTAATAAATTAATATGATTATAAGGTAAAGAATGAAGATTAGATGATTTTTCACGATTAGCATTGAAACAAATTCTTCAACCGTGATTACATTTAAAAATTAATTTTTCTTTATCTTTTATTTCAACTATTTCAATATCAAAATCTTTTTTCATCGACTAAGTATAGAATATTTTTTAAAAATATTAAGATTTTTCTTCTTGATTTTGTTTGTTTAAAGAATTAAAAAGTTCAAATAATCTACTTGTTTTTCTAGCAGCATTATTTTTGTGAATAATTTTTTTGCTCACAGACTTATCAATATTCTTTTGAGCAGCACTTAAAAGATCTTTAAGGTTTGAAACATTATCTTTAGAAGAATTTTTCAATTCTAAATTAAACTTCTTAAAATCATTTTTTATCAAAGTTTTATATTTTCTATTTTGTTCTCTATTTTGTTCTTCTTTTGTAAATTTTTTCATTTTTTTTAATATAAAGCTTAATGTAAATGCGTTAATATAAAATAACTAAAAATTCTTATAACTCAAAATAAAATTTAATTATAAGAATTAATATGTTAAAACATCAGCATGATTCTTTATAATTATTTTAGCGATCAATTAATTAAAGCTTACTTTGTTTTATTAAAAATTTACGCATCATTTCATAAGCTTCATTTATATTACTATCATCTGAATGATAAATTAAAGCAAAACCGTCATCTTGAAAATCAATTTTTGTTCCTGTTTTTGAAGTAACAAGATTTATATTTTTTCCTCCTTGACCAATTATTAATCCTAATTTATCAGATCCAAAATAAACTCTTTTACATTTAATCATTCTATTAGGTAATTTAGAATTGGTTTCAGAAATAACTTCATTCATTTTTTTAATAATCAACAAACGAGCATTTTTGGCCTTTTGCAAAGATTTATAAAATAATTCTAAACTAATTCCGTTATTTTTAACATCCATTTGAAAAGAACAGATGCCATCTTCAGTTCCGGCTATTTTAAGATCCATTTCACCTAATTTATCTTCAAAATCATTAATATCAGTTAATATTTCGTCATTAAATAATCCAAGAGCTATTCCAGCAACATGCTTTTTTAAAGGAAAACCAGAAGACATCATTGCTAATGAAGAAGCACAAATAGATGCTTGAGAAGAAGATCCTTCAGAAGAAATAACTTCAGAAACTATTCTTGTTGTATATGGAAAAATGTCAACAGATGGTATTAAATGAAAAAAAGTTTTTTCTGCTAATTGACCATGGCCAATTTCTCTTCTAGAAGTACTTTTAAAAACAGATAAATTATTAACAGCAAAACCTGGAAAGTTATAATGATGAATGAAATTTTTATGATAACTGCTCTTTGAAAGACCGTCATCAATTATCTGTCTCTCACTACTCTTACCAAAAGTAAGAACAGATAATACATTTGTATTTCCTCTTGAAAATAATGCACTACCGTGAACATTAGGTAAATAATTTATATTTATGTTTATATCTCTTATTTGATCAACTCCTCTTCCATCTATTCTTTTATTTTTTTCAATAATTTCTGAAGAAATTTTCTCTTTAAGAGACTTATTTCAAAAATTATCAATTTCAACAAAAGATGTTTTTGGATATTTTTTTGACAAAATAATTGGGAAATTTTCAAAATTAAATTTTCTTTCATCTCAACTTAAATCAAAAGAAAAACTATCTTTAATAAAATTTGAAATTTCAAGCTTTATTTGATCAAAATCTAAATTTGTATTTTCTTTTTCTTCTGAAAGCGAATTAGTTAGATTTATTTTTTTAGAAAGAAGTTCGCTGTTTAAAAAACAAGAAAAAACTTGATTAATCATCTTTGAATTTTGTTCAAATGCAAAATTAGCAATTTCGTAAGTTTTTGATTCATCCAATTCTTTAGAAAACATTTCTAACATTAAAATTTTTTCTTCAGAAGAAGTTATAATAAATTCAAATGATGACTTTTTCAATTGTTCATAGCTTGGATTAAAAATAAAATTTCCATCATTTTCAGCAATAATTGAAGTAGAAATTAATTTATTAAAACTTAATTTTTCACAAAGTAAAACTGATAAAAATGAGTTTCAACAAGCAACTAATCTTACATCATGATCATCATCAAGAGAAAGTATTGTATTAGTTATTTGTATTTCTTTCTTATCACTTATTGAAAGACAACTTCTAAGAGAACGATCAATTAATCTTGAAATAAGTATGGCGTCATAACTAGATCTGGCCTCTCTTTTATTAAAACCAGCTGGTATTCTTCCAATTGAATAAAATTTCTCTTCTAAAAAAACAGTTAACTTAACAAAATCAACATCTTCTTCAACATTTTTTGTGCAAAGAGTTGTTAATACAGTAGTATTTCCATATCTACAAAGAATTGATTTATCTGATCTTAAAGCCAGACTATCAATTTCAAAAGTAACATTCTTTCCTTGAAAATCAAAAGAAAAAAATTTCTTTTCCTTTTTATTATAAATCACTTTTTATTATTCTCTTTCTATATAAAAAATATAATTTTGATACAATTTATTAATATAAAAGTAAAAAACAAAAGTAAAAAACAAAATTTCTTTTTTCTAAAAAATTATTTTAATTTCTTACTTTTTATGAAGTTAAATTATTCATATACAATTTAATATAGTAAATATATCAAAATTTAAGAATAAAGTTGCATTAGTAAAAAAATACTTTATATAATGTAATTTTTAATAATTTATTCCTATAAAAATTTTTCTAACTTTAAACACTTAATAACTTAATAAATAAATCTCAACAACTTAAAGTAGGATAAATACTATAAACGATAAAATAAAACAAAAGAAAACATTAAATTAAAATTTTTTTAACATAACACCGCAAAATAATGTAAAAATTTAAATAAATAACAAATTATTAAAATTTGGAGTGGTACTCAAGTGGTTAAGAGGGTTTCCTGCTAAGAAACTAGATTAGATAAAACTCTAATGCGAGGGTTCGAATCCCTTCCACTCCTCCATTTATCCTCAATTTATATTATTAATTAAATTCTATATTCTATATTTTTAATATTAAAAAAATTAACTTTTATTTACTATTTAAGATTATTAAAAATATAGAATTTAATTAATAAACTTAACAAATAATAATGAAAAAAGAAGAAAAAGAAGATTATAAATTAATTAGAAATTTTTCTATTATAGCTCATGTTGATCATGGAAAATCTACTCTTGCTGATCGAATAATTGAACTAACAAATTTTAAAAACTTAAAAAAGCCACTTAACAGAATTTTAGATAGTCTAGCACTTGAACAGCAAAAAGGAATTACTATAAAGTTAAATGCTGTACAACTTAAGTATCTTGATGAAAGAACAAAAAAAAATTATACATTTAATTTAATAGATACGCCTGGCCATGCAGATTTTGGATATGAAGTTTCCAGATCTTTAGCAGCTTGTGAAGGAGTTATTCTTCTAGTAGACTCTACAAAAGGGGTGCAGGCTCAAACTTTAGCTTATCTTCAAATTGCAAAAAATTTAAATCTAAAATTTATACCAGTAATAAATAAAATTGATTTGCCTTCTGCTCAAATAGAAAAAGTTCAAAATCAATTAACTCAATTATTAGATTGCGATCAAGATGATTTTTGTTTTATTTCATCAAAAACAGGGAAAAACGTTCCCTTGCTTCTTGAAAAAATAGTTGACAAAATTCCATCTCCACTTAAAAAAGAAGGACCCTTAAAAGCATTAATATTCGATCTTCTTTATGATAAATATTATGGAGTAATAGTTTATATTCGAATATTTGAAGGTTCTATAGAATTAAAACAAAAAATAAAATTTTTACATAATAATAAAATTTTTCAAGTAGAAAAAATTGGTATAAAAAAACCTGAAAATCAATTAAAAGATAAACTTGAAATTGGTGAAATTGGATGATTTACAGCTAATATTCGAGAAATGAAAGATGTAAGAGTTGGTGATACAGTTTCAGATGCAATGGAAAAAACAGATTCTTTGCCAGGATATAAAATTCTTAAATCAAATCTTTATTCAAACATCTATCCAGAAGAAACAATTAGATATAAAGATTTGAAAAAAGCTATTGAAGAGCTTCAAATTCAAGACAATTCACTTCAATTAGAGCCAATAGAGTCTAATTTATTGGGACCTGGATTTAGATGTGGTTTTCTTGGTCTTCTTCATCAAGAAGTTATTCAAGAAAGAATAAAGCAAGAATACGAATTAGAAATAATAACAACACCTCCTTCGGTAACATATCAATTAAATTTGTACAATGGAAAAATTTTAGAGATTTCAAATCCACAAAAATTTCCTTCTTTAAACGAAGTAAGATCAATAAGTGAATTATTCATTTCACTTACAATAACAACACCAGAGAAATATTTAGGTTCAGTTAATATAGTTTGCCAAAATAAAAGAGGAATATATAAAAATGGTGATTTAAAAGCTGGTGATTTATGGCAAATCAACTATGAAATGCCTTTTGCAGAATTCATCTTTGATTTCAATGATAAAGTTAAATCTGTTTCACAAGGTTATGCATCTTTTGAATATGAATTCATAGGATTTAGAGAAGCAAAAATAGTAAAAGTTGATATTTTATTAAACAATGAAGCAGTAAGCGATTTATCATTTTTAGTTCATCAAATTTTTGCTTATGAAAGAAGCAGAGATATTTGTATAAAACTTAAAGAAACACTTAATCCTCAAAACTTTGAAGTTCCCATACAAGCTTGTATTGGAAAAAAAATTATTTCTCGTGAAACATTAAAAGCAATGAGAAAAGATGTTATTGGCAAATGTTATGGTGGAGACATAACAAGAAAGAAAAAGCTTTTGGAAAAACAGAAAAAAGGGAAGAAGAAAATGAAAGAAATGGGAAGCGTTTCATTTTCAAAAAGTTCATTTAGAAATATTCTTAAAGAAAGAAGAAAATAAAATATTAAAAAATTTATTAAAATATATCCTTTTAACAATGCAAAAAAATACAATGAATAATAAAAAAGAATTAGAATTAATTATAGAAGATTTTAAAAAAAGGGGTATTTTTTCTAACTGTGCAAATCTTGAAAATTTTCTAAATTTAGAAAACAATCAAAGAAGCACTTATTTAGGAGTTGATTGTACAGCTAATAGTTTGCACATTGGTCATCTACTTCCAATAATGCAAGCGTCAAGACTAGCTAAAATTAATTTTAAAATTTTTATGCTTTTAGGAGGAGCTACTAGTAAAATAGGAGATCCTAGCGATAAATTAAAGGAAAGACCCATTCTTAACCCAGAAATTCTTTTAGAAAATCAAAAAAAAATGGAAACACAACTTAAAAGTGTTTTTAACAGAAATGATAATAAAGAAGGAAATCAAAAAAACCCTCCTCTTTTCTCTTTTTTTCAAAATAATAAAGAATTGTTAAATTCAATCTACAAAATTTTAGAATTGGATTTAAATTTTTCAATAGAAGAACAAAATAAAGTTTGAAAAAAATATCTCTCAAACATCTGACCTGAAGAAATAAAAAAAGATAGTTTTGAAATAGTTGATAATAAAAATTGACTAGATAAATTAACATTTGTTGAATTTATTGATAAATGTGGTAGAAATATAACAATAAATTATTTATTAGCAAAAGAAACAATTAAACAAAGAATTAGTTCAGAAAATGGACTTTCATTTTCAGCATTTAGCTACTCTCTTCTACAAGCTTACGATTTTTTTTATCTTTATAATAACTATAATTGTCATGGTCAATTAGGAGCTAGCGACCAATGAGGAAATTTCACAACTGGATTAAAAATGATTAAAAGTTTAAACAATGAAAATAAATGTTTTGCTTTATCATTTAATTTAATTCTTGATGACAACGGAAAAAAGATTTCAAAATCTGACACTGGAACAAATATTGTTTGATTGGACGAAGAAAAAACTTCATTTAAAGAATTATTTAATTACTTCAGTAATATGTCTGACTTAAAAGCAATAGATTACATTAGAAAATTTACATTTATTTCAGAATTTCAATTAGAAAAATTATTAGAATTAAACAATCCAAAAAGTTTGCGAATACTACAAAGAATATTACTTGAATTATTCTTCTTCTTAATGCATGGAGAACAAGGTTTAATATGAATTGAAAATAATTATTCAAATATTAAAAAAATATAAATAAATATAATAATGAAAATATATTTATTATTGAATATATTTTCATTAAGATTTTATCTTTCAAAATTTCTTAATTTATAGTATGACAGAATTCCAATCATAGCTGCATTATCAGTGCAATATTCATGATCTGGAATGAAAATATTTATTTTTTTATCAAATTGATTTATTGTAGAAATAAATGAATTTCTAAAATGTTTGTTTGCAATTACGCCTCCACCAATTATAACTGTTTTTGGATTTACTTTTTCTAATGCTAAAACCATCTTCTTTGAAAGTATTTTTTCAATACTAAATTGCAAAGAAAAACTTAAATCATTATGATTTAAAGAGTTTTTTTCTTTATTAAAAATTCTTTTTATCTCACTTTTTAATCCGCTAAAACTAAAATCTAAAGTTTTGTCATTTTTAGGTAGTGGGAGTTTATAAGTATTATTGCCAGATAAAGATAATCTTTCAATAATTGGACCACCTGGATATTCATAGCCAATAATAGTAGCTGCTTTATCTAAGCATTCGCCAACAGCATCGTCAAGAGTTTCACCAATAATTTCAAAATCTCAATGATTATTTATTTTATAAAGCTGAGTATGACCTCCACTAATTATTAAAGATAAAGCTGGGAACTCTCATTCATCATTTTTATTTATAAGACTAGCATAAGCATGGCCTCAAAGATGATTACAAGGAATAATAGGAATATTAAGAAATAAACTAAAAGTTTCAGCAATTATCTTACCAATCTGTAAGCAAATAATCAATCCTGGTGAATCAGTATAAGAAACATATTCAATATCTTCAATATTTAATTTAGATTTTTTCAAAGCAGTTAAAAAAACTTCTTTTATATTTTTTAAGTGAAGACGAGCTGCTAACCCCGGCATAACACCTCCATATTTTGAATGGTCTAAAATTTGAGATATTGTAACGTTGCTAAGAATTTTTTTATCATTTAAAATTGCTACGCTTGTTTCATCGCAACTTGTTTCTATAGCTAATATTATCATTATCGATTTTTTATTATAATGGTTGTTTTATTTTAATTTAGATTTTTTTAAGTAATAAAAATTATTAATTTAAAATGTTGTAATAAAATAAAAAAATTAAATTTGAATAATCGAAGGAATTTGTTTAACTAGAACTGAAGATTCTTTTACTTTAGAAACAAGATTAGAAAATAGTTGTGGTTGATTTATACACATTTCTGACAATTGTTTTCTATTAATCTTAATTTGAGTAAGAGAAAGCATTCTAACAAATCTCGAATAAGTTAAATCGAACTCTCTAACAGCATTATTGATTCTTAAAATTCACAATCTTCTGAAATCTCTTTTCTTTTGTTTTCTATCTCTATAAGAATAGAAATGAGATTTCATCAACTGTTCCTTTGCAGTTTTAAACAGTTTATGCTTAGATCCAAAGTATCCTTTGGCTTGTTTTAATATTTTTTTTCTTCTTCTCCTTGTTACTGGAGTATTACTGGCTCTTGTCATTTTCTTAAGTCTTTAAGTTAAAAGAGAAATGAATCATAATTCATGAAACACTATCATCGTATTAATATATTTTTTAAAGGTTTTTTTAATATTTAAAACTTTTTGGAGATAAATTGTTGATTTTTCAAATGATAAATTGAAAAAATAACTAATTAATTTAAATGAAATTTTATTAAAAATTATAGAAAAATTAAACCAATAATTTTAAAATAAAATAAAAAATTATAAATAAAAAAACAAAAAAATAAAAAGATGATGAAAATTTAATATCAGAAGATAAATTTTCAATAATTGAATTATGTTTTTCTATATAATTAAAATATTTTTTATTCATTAAAATTAAACATCTTTCTCAAAAGTATTAAATAGTTTTTAATAATAAATCAAAGAAATAACAACTTTTTTTAATATTATTAAATTTATAAAAATGAGAAAATTAAAATCAAAATAAATTTGATAAAATTCAATTATGTCAAATATTTTAAAATAAATTTATTTGAAAAAAATAAAAAATTTATTAATAAAAACAACTATCTGACTATCATCAAAAAATTAAATAATTATCTTTTAATGATTAAAAACCAAAATATGAAAATATTATCAAGTGATAAAAAAATTGAAAAAAATAAAAACAAAAACATTGAAAAAATTGAATTTACAAAAGAAGGTATAAAGATACATCTAGCAAATGGAGAAATTATAGAAGATTCAATATCTCGTTTAAAGAATTTAAATAAATCTTCTAAAGAGTGATTAAATAGCTACGAAATAAACTCAAAAAATGAAGAATCAATAGTAATCAATCGACAAGAAATTGAAGATGAAATAAAAAATATTGAAAATTCATATTTTCCTAATGAATAATGAAAAAAAACATTAATTAAAAAGATGACTACTTAATTTTTGTAATTTTTTATTTTCAAAATTTTTAAAATCATAAATATTTTGAAAATTAAAATCTTTCAATTTAATATCAAAATGAGAAAAAATTTTCTCACTAGTTTCCGGTGTTATTGGAAATAATAAAAAAGCAATTACTTTAAGTCCATTTATTATATAAACCAAAGATTCATCTAATAATTCAAAGTTTTTTTCAGAAAATAGTTTTCAAGGAGAAATTGTTGATATTAATCTGTTACTATTATCAATTAAATTTTGAATTTCATTAAATGCTGAAGTAATCTGATAAACATTCATTTTCTCCTCATACTTCTTAACAAAAGAGATGCAATCTTCATAATAATCAATTAAAAGATCATTTTTACTCTCATTAAAGATAGGAATTACGTTATTTCTATACAAATCAAGCATTTTGCAAACTCTTGAAAAAAGATTTCCCAAATTATTAAGGAAAAAATTTTGATAAAAACTTTCTAATAATTCTTCATCCAATAATCCATCTTGGTAAATTGTTATTTTTCCAGCAAAATAAGCTCTTAAAACATCACTACTATAATCATTAAGCAAGTTCAAAGGATTAATTACATTTCCCTTAGACTTACTCATTTTGCTTCCAGAATTTAAAATTCAACCATGAGATATTAATTTATTTGGAATTTTTCTATTAAGAGCAATTAATAAAATAATTCAATAAATTGCATGAAAACGAAGTATATCTTTTCCAATTATTTGAACAATCTCAGAAGAATCATGATTATCTTGAGAAAAAAACTTATCACCGTTTTCAGAAGTTAAATAATTGCAAAGGGCATCAAATCAAACATAAATTGTCATTTCGGGTTTATTAGGAACGGAAACACCTCAACTTAAATCATTTCTTGTTATACACAAATCAGGAATTTCCTGTCTTAAAAAACTTTGAAATAGTTCATTTATAGAAGTTTTTGGAGAAAGAAATTCAGGATTATTATCATAATATTTAATTAAAGTGTCACGATATTTATTAATTTTTAAAAAATAAGCTTCTTCTGAGATTTCTTTTAATTCTGAATTACAAGAAGGACATTTTTTAGAATTTAAAACATATTCTTCACAAACAATACAATAATTGCCTTTATACTTTCCTAAATAAATATCTCCTTTTAAAAGAAGCTCTTCGAAAATTCATTGAACTTTTTCCTTATGAAAAGAAAATGAAGTTCTCATAAAATAATGATCTTCTAAAATATTCAATTCTTTTCATAATTTTTTAAAAAGAAGAACATTTTTATCGACAAGTTGTTGCGGAGTAAGATTGTTTAAATTTGCAGTTTTAGAAATTTTTTCCCCATGCTCATCACTACCAGTTTGAAAATAAACGTTGTAACCTTGCATTTTTTTATATCTAGCGATTATATCTGCAATAGTAACCGTGTAAGCATGACCTAAGTGCAACTGATTATTTGGATAAAATATAGGAGTTGTTATATAGAAATTTTTTGATTTATTCATTTTTTCAATTTTATTAATAGAAATTTTATCTTTATATTGTTAATAATAATTAGAAAATGTTATTAATTATCAATAAAATAAAAAAAAATAGTAATTTAAAAATTATTAAACATTAAAAATAATTAATTTTTAATTCTGCTCATGGAATTCTTAACGTCTATAAACAATGGTTCTTCAATTGCATTTTTCATTATATCTATATGACTTACAATGAAATTAATCTTAGGAGAGTAAGAAAATAATGTGCTAGATTTTATGTATTGAATTATCAAATTTAAATTTTCTTCATCGCAAGATCCAAAACCTTCATCAATAAATTGACAATCAGGCAAAGTAACTTCTGCTAATTTTCAAAGAGCCGTTCTAAAAGCTAAGCTAAGAACAAATTTTTGATATCCACTGCTTAATTTAGAAGACACAACTGTTTCATCACCATCAACATCAAAAACCGTATTCAATTCAAAATCTTCATTAATAGAAACTTTAAAATTTGCATTACAATCAAAAAGAACCGAATTTACTTCATCTTCTAAATAGAAACGTGATTTTTTTAGCAATTGATCCGCTATTCCTGTTTTAGGGTCTAATATTTTACGATAAGAAGATAAAATTTCACTTTTTTCTTGAAAATCAGCTAATTCATTTTCTCTTCTAATTTCATATTTTAAACATTCATCAAGTCTAATCAAATTGTCCTTTAAAGAAGATAATAAACCAATAGAATTATCACGATCATTTAGAAGTTTGTTCAAATTATTTTCACAAATAATAACTTTTTCTTTATAGTCATTAAGAGATTTTTCTTCTTTTTCAAGCTCATCAATAAGCATTTCAAAATCACAAATATCTTTAGATTTTTTTTCAGCAATTTCTAAATTTTTAGAAGCTAAAATAACTTCTTGAAGTCAAATTTTCCTTAAAAAAATTTCTTTATTTACTTTATAAACAATGCTATTTTTAGCTTTATTAAATTCTTCAAGAGAAATATTTAAATCAATCAAATTATCACAAATATCTTCTATTTTTTCCTTTAAATTTTTAATATTTTGTATATGATTAAGTGCCAAATTATAATCATTTCAAATATTTTTATCTTCCAATCATCAATAAGTTGATATTTCTAAAGTATCAAAAGATTCTTTCTTTTCTTCTCAGTATTTTTTTTCCTTTAGATTTTTCTCATACTCAACAATATTAAATCTTTGTTCACTAATTTGATTGAATCGATTAACTCTTTTTTGAGCATTTTCAATCTCATTCAACTCATTTTCTAAATTATTAATTTTAATTTGTTCAAGTTTAGATTTATAAATTGCCAAAGATGCTGATTCTATTAAAATATTTTTCAATTCATTTTTTAAAAATTCTAAATCTTTTTCTTTAAACAAATTTCTAGTATTATCACAACCATAACAATTATCTTTCAATATCAACTGTTTACAAATATTTTGAGAATTTTCAGCAAAAATAAGATTGATTTTTGATCTTTCAATTTCTTTACGAAAAAAAATTTCATCAAAAGAAATGAAAATTTGTTTATTATCCAATTTAGCAATTTCTAATAAATCAGAATCATGAGAATTTTCCTCCAATTTAGCAATTTCTAATTTAAATTTAGAAATCTCTAGTTCTTGTGTCAAATTTTTCTTATTTAAAATTAATTTTTCATCTTTCAAAAATGAATATTTCAATTCTTCATATTCTCCTTTTTTTTCATCAAAATTAGGAATTTCAATATTAGAATAAAATAATAATTTTTGTAAAATCGTAACTAAAACAGAATCTTTATCTTTATCAAATTGAAGTAAATTAAGTTTGGCTTTCAATATTTCATCTGAAGTTTTTCTGATCCCTTTTTTATAAGTTGGTCAAGGTCTTTCATCGTTAATTTCTTTATCAAAAGGAATATCTGGAGTCTCTATTTTTAATTCTTCAAAATCTATATTTAATTTAGGATAATTTTCTTTTAAGTTTGTTAAACCTTCATTCAACAAAGTCAATGTTTTTATTTTTTCTAATTCTAATTCATTAATTTTCAATGAAAGCAAATTTTCTTTTTCAAAAATTTCATCTTTTTGTAGATTTGAATTATTAATAAAATCAAGCAATTCTTTTCTAGTTAAAATCTTTTGTAAATTTAAATCAAAAATTTGATTATCTTCTGAATCATATAAAGAATAATTTTCAAGCTCTTCCTCTGGTGAAAAATTCTCTTCTAAAGTCATTTTTTCCAAAATTTTCTTTAATTGTTCTTGAGCAATTTTTAAATCAACTGTTTTATCTGGTTTTGATATAGATATCTTATTCTTTATTTGACAATAATTAAAAAAAATTTGTTCTCTTTCTTTAATATATTCCTGCAAATTTTCTTTTTCAATATTTATTCTTTTATCAAGAGAATTTTTTTCTATATTTTCTTTTTCATAAATTTCTTTAGTTGAATCTATTTTTTCAATTATTTCTTTAGACGTTTCACCTCTAAAGCTTTTTTCTAATAATTTAATTTCAAAATTTAAATTAAATTGATCATCTTTTATTGTTTTTTCTAATTTTTCAAAAGAACCAAGAGCTAAAAGTTGAGCTAAAGATTTTTTTCTTTCATTTGGTTTTAAATGAACAAAATCAGTTGAACTTCCTTGATGAGAAATTGAAGTTAATTGAGCATCAAAATAATTACCAATTAACTTCTCTATTTCTTTGCAAGTAAGAGTGCTAGTTCCCTGAGTCATATCTTGATTATTATAAAATAATCTGCATTCAGGAAAATGAGATCCTCTGCTTTTTTTTCCACTTTTCTCAATGTAACCTCTTTTTCCGTCAACTTCAAATTCTAACAATAAATCATATTGAGAATATTTATCATTTATAATGTTTGACTTTCTGTCTGCTCTAGGATATTCATCATAAAGAGCGAAGACAATAATGTCAATTAAAGCAGACTTTCCTGCTCTATTAGAAGCTATTACTCCGCTTATTTTTCTTTCTAATTTAGTGAAATCTATTAAATTATCTTTACCATAGCAATAAAGATTGCTAAACTTCAAACTTAACAGTCTAACTCTGGATCTACTTCTTTCTTTATTTAACGTATTCAAATAATAATTTCTATGTAAATTTATAACATCTTTTAAATACTTATTGTTTTCTCCTAAAATTTCGACAATTATTTTCTCATGAGATGATAAAGATTGAGCTTCGTTTTGAGCTTCAGATAGAATTAAAGATGAAGATTTATTATTTTCTTTAAATTTTTTTAATAATCTAATGGCTCTAGGAGGAGCACTATATAAATTTGTGAATTTTTCTATATAATAATTAAGATCTTCTTCTTTAACGCTTTCATCATAAGCTAATTCGTAATAATTAGGGTTATTTGGAAGATGATTATAATTTATATCCTCGCCAATCTTTATGATAATTTTTAAATATCCTCTTTTGTTAGGAATGTTAAATTCAGAAATCTTAGGGATTAAAGTTTTATATGGAAAATTTTCTTTTGAAAGCTCAATTTCTCAAATAAGAAATCCATGATTTTCATATGTTTCTCCAATATCTTGTTGAATCAAAGACCCAGCATACATTGCGCGCTTGTTTTTTCCTATAAATTGCCTTAGATGAATATCTCCAGCAAGAACGGCATCATAATCAGATAAATCTTTTGGACTTAACCTTTTTCCTCTCAAAAATGTTCCATTAAATAATAAAGATCCATCGATAGTTTCATGAACCAAACAAATTCTTGGATAATCATCTAAATTATTTAATCTCGAAAAATTATTAACTTCTTCTCATGACGGTTGCAAGCCATCTGGAGATATAACAATTCATATAATTCCATGAGCATTATAAATTCCGGAATTTCTTCAATAAATAAAGTCTGGAGATTTTAATATTTTGTTATTTTTAATAATTGGAGATAATAAATCTGGAGATCCTATAACTTTAATATTTAAGTCGTGATTTCCTGGTATTAATACAACAGGCGATATTTTAGTTAAGGAAGACAAAAAAGATTCAACATCGGAAAAATTATAAGCAGATGCTTTAGTTTTATCATGAAAAATATCTCCAGTTATAGCAATAATATTTGGATTTTCAGATCTTAATTTTTTATAAACAGTTTCTAATACTTCTTCATACTCATCTCTTCTACTATCTTTAAAATGTATATCTGACAGATGAGCTATTCTAATTTTTTTCATTTAATATTATATTTTTTAATTAAAAGAAAATAGTGGAGAATAATAATTATAAAGCTTTAGGCTTTAAATAAATCATAAACTAATCTGAAAGAATTAAAATTCTTTCAGATTAAAAAATTGTTGTAAACATTATGCAACAAAAGAATATTTTAAAATTTCATTCAACTTTATTATAAACATATAGTATGCAAATAGAATTAGTAAAATAAATAATTTTAAAACTTTAAATTAAAAAGCAGTATAGTTTTTTTTAATCAAATTTTTAACTGTTAAAGTTGGCTGAGCACCATTCTTTATTCACTTATCAATTCCTTCTTTATTCAATTTTGTTTCTTTAGATCGAGGATTATAAAAACCTAACATTTCTAAAAAATCACTGCTATCTCTTTTTTTTCTACTATCTATTGCAACAATAGAATAATAAGCTTGATGCTTTCTTCCTTTTCTGGATAAACGAATCTTTACCATTTAATTACTCCTCTTTTAATACTAATTGTCAGTGTAAATAGTTTAATTATTAAATTTAGTTAAAATAATTTCTCTTTTAATATTAATGTATTTTTAATATATTGAAATTAAAAATGCTATGAGACTCAAATAATATTAAAAAACTAATTATTTTTTATTCTTTCAATAATTCTCATTTTTGCACTTCTAGATTTTCTGTTAGAATATATTTCATCATCTTTAGGTAAAATTGGTTTCTTGCTTAAAACAACAAAAGAATTATCCTCATTGATTTTATTTCTAAAAAAATTCTTGACTATTCTATCTTCTAGAGAATGATAACTAATTACAACTATTCTGCCAGAAGGAGCCAATAATTTAAGTGCAGAATTTAAAGCATTTTCTAAATTTTCTAATTCATTATTAACTTTAATTCTCAATGCCTGAAATATTTTTTTAGCTGGATGTTGTTTATTTTTTCTTTTTCCTAAAACTCCAGTAATTATTTTAACTAAATCTTCAGAACTAACTATTTTATTTTTCTCACGATAGCGAACAATAGCATTAGCAAGCTTATAAGACTTTCTTTCTTCGCCTAATATAAAAAAAATATCTGCTAAATCTTGAGAAGAAAAATTATTAATAATTTCTTCTGCAGTCAAATCAGTTCTTGAGTCCATTCTCATATCAAGAGGAGAAGATTCATTTCGATAGCTAAAACCTCTTGGAAGTTCTAATTGCATTGAAGATAGACCTAGATCAAATAAAAATCCATCAACATGTTCAATTTTCATTTTTTCAAGCTGAGAAGATAAATTTGAAAAATTATCATTTATAAAAAAAAATCTATTATCTTGAAATTCTGATCTTCATATGCTTGTACTATCATCACAATCAAAAGAAATTAGTTTACCTGAATCTTCTAAATTTAATAATATTTCTCTTGAATGACCTCCACTACCAAAAGTGCAGTCTACATAAACACCATTTTTTTTAATGCTTAAATAATCAATAGAGTCTTTAAGCATAACTGGAACATGCTTATCAATCATTTATTTAAAACTTAAATTTTTATAAGTTAAACAACTTTTACAAATTTGATGTATGATTTTTGGCTCATTACAGTTTGTACATCTTATCAAAGTTGGAAAAGCACTTTTTTTGAACTTTAAATTTTCAGAAGAACGACCTTCACGAGTTTTTTTTGAAGATTTCCTTCTAAAGGGAACTGCCATTTTTTTAATCTATCCTTTTATATTTTTCAAGTTATTCTGCGATATTCAAATCTTTATTTTCAACAGAATTATCTAACGCTTCTTTTATATCTTTTCCTTCTTTTATAGCATTTGAAATCATTTTTATAAAGAAAGCAACAGATTTAACACCATCATCGTTTCCAGGTATTAAATAGTCAACAATAACTGGATTAGTATCTGTATCACAAATTGAAATTATTGGAATGTTCAGCAATTTTGCTTCTTTTATAGCAGTAACTTCAGACTTCAAACCCATTATAAATAAAGCTTTAGGTAAATCCTTTAAATCAATAACTCCTTCGTAACAGTCTTTTAATTTATTACGACTCTTTTCTAATCTAACTTGTTCTTTTTTTGTGAAATTTTTAAATTGTTCAGAGCTAATTAAAGAATTAAGATGTTGAAGTTTATTAATTTCTCTTGTTGTGATTTTAAAATTTGTAAGAAAACCACCAGGTCATTTTTTAACCAAGAATGGAGATTTACATTCCAAAGCTTCATTTTTCATAACTTCAGAAATTTGTTTCTTTTTACCAACAAATAAAATATTATCACCTCTAGCAGCAATTTCTTTAACTTGATCATAAATTGAAGCAGAATGATCCATAATTTGCTTAAGATCCATAATATGAACTCTATTTTTCACAGAAAAAATGAATTCCTTCATTCTTGGGTGTCATTGATTTTTATAGTGACCGAATTGAACTCCAGCTTCTAAAAAATCTGCCTTATTAAGCTCCATTTGTTAATTTACTCCTTTTTTTAATTTCTCAAAACTATTTTTCATTAATTACCACAAACTAATATAATTTATTAAGTAAATAAATTGGTATCAGCATTAGTTATTAAATCATTATTAATAATTCAAGAAAAAACATACTCAATTGACTTATATAAGTTAGAAAAATCTTTCAAAAAACTCAAAATAAAAAACTTTAAAAGTTAATTTATCAACATATCTCTAATAAAATAAAGAAATTATAACGTTTTAGTAATAAATAAAAGCAATTTATAATTACAATTTTTTCTATCATTATTTATTAAGATATTTTTAATGTATTAAACAAAGATTTAATTTATGCTAATAAAATTAAAATTAGAAAATTTATATATTTTGTAAAATTTTTCTAATTTTAATGTTAACATAAAATATAAAAAAATTTTAAATTATTTTTTAAATATTGGAGAATTATAAAAAGTTTTTGACTTCAAACAAATCATAAAATAGACAATTTGCTTAGAAATAT
This sequence comes from Mycoplasmataceae bacterium, assembly GCA_031673075.1. Lineage (GTDB taxonomy): Bacteria > Bacillota_I > Bacilli_A > Mycoplasmatales > CGIF01 > CGIF01. The sequence goes on from CP125276.1 coordinate 174,532, forward strand.
TTGTGGAAAACAAACTAAGCAAAAACCAAAAACCTTCAGAGATTGATGGATGTCAAAAAACTAAATTTCTTTAGTTCTTAAGTAACGTTTTATAATTTTAAAAACATAAAAAGAAAAAACTTGTTATTTTTTTCTCTCTTTTAAGAACTTAGTAATTTCATTTTTATTAGCTTTATTATGAAATAATTCTTTGCAATCTTCAAATAATTCATAACATTCTTCAAGAATTGAATGAGCTTCTTCTTTATTTCCATAACCATTAATAATAACGTCTTTTTTTTCAAGTTCTTTATAACGAAGAAAAAAATTACTAATTTCTTCAAGCTTACCGATTCCAATATCTTCAAGTTGATTTATATGTTTAAATCTTGAATCTGCATCATTTACAGCAATCAATTTATAATCTTTTTCTCCTTGATCAATCATTCTAAGAACTCCAATTACTCTTATTGGAATTGAGCAGCCAGGAAAAGTTGGATAATTAATTAAACAAACAACATCTAAAGGATCACCATCATAGTCAATGGTATTTGGAATAAATCCATATTCTTCAGGATACGACATAGAGCCATAAAGAACACGATCTAACTCCCACTTTTTACTATAGTCGTTGAATTCAAATTTATTAGATGATCCTTTGTTTATTTCAACCAACATATTTAATTTATTCATAATTTAAAGCATTTTTAACCTTCACTCTTTTTTTTATTGCATATGAAAAACAACAAAAAATATTACATTATTAAAATTAAAAAAAATAATTCTAAATATTTAAAACAAAATTTTTAAAAAAAACTTTTTCTCTTAAAGGTTTCAATACAAAGCCTTTTTCATCAAATAAAACACCTTCTTCTAACAATTTACTAAACTTCTCAGAAACTTTTTCTCCTTCGCCTCATTGACCACGAAAACCCCCAATAAAATAATTAGAAGAAATGACTCTATGGCAAGGGACTTTATTAGAATCATAGGGATTATTTTTAAGAGCTTGTCCAACTGTTCTTGGTGAAATTAAAAGCAAAGATGAAATTTCTTTGTAGTTTGAAACAAATCCAACAGGAATTTGTGAACACAATTTATAAACTTTATCCCAAACAGGATTAATGATTTTATCCATAATTAAAAATATTTAAACCCAATCTATTAATTAATTTTAGAAAAATAAAAAATAAATTTAATGCTTAACAAAAATAACTATTTTCTTATTCTTTATTAATTTTTCTATTTGAATAGAAAGAAAATTTTGTTTACTTTTATCAAGCGCATTGCTTGCTTCATCAAATATAAAAATTTTAGATTTTCTCTTACTTTTAATAACTTCTTTTATATTTTTAATTTGCCTTTGTCCAGTTGAACCTTCATCTATTAGATTATCATGAGAACAGTATGCAATAACATTTTCTTTTCAATCTTTAATATTGACATCTTTATTAAGATCTAAAATTTTTTCATTTTCAAGTTTAATAAAAACATTGCCTCTCAAAGGTTTCAACATTCCCAAAGTCAAATAAATAATTGTGCTTTTTCCTGTTCCATTTTTTCCTATTAAATCATTTATTTCAGAGGTAGAAAAAACTCTATTATATTTATTAAGTATTAGTTTATCTCCATTTGAATATTTGAAGTCAACATTTGAAAAAATAATTTCTTTTATATTTTTAGAAATTATTTTTTCTTTATCTATATTTTCATCATTATCAGGAAGACTGATAAAATCATTTATTTTAGAACAAGCAGAATAATAAGAAGGATATTCTCTAAAACATTTTAATATTTCTCCAACTTCATGATAAATATTTCAAAAAACTAAAAATCCAGGAAGGAATGAAAACGGATCATTATTAACAAAAAATAAAATAGGTATATATAGTTCTGAAAGTAAAAACAATAAAGAACCATTTAAAGAACCATATATATTAATCGACTTTTTAAAAAAATCATTTTCTTTTGTGATATCTTTTTGTTTTTTTTCATACTCAGAAGAAAGTCCCATACTTTCAACTAACAAAGATTTAGAAGTTTCTTTATCTATAAAGGCAATTTCTTTAGTTAAATGATCTTTGTGATTTAACTCTTTTTCAACTAATTTTTTCAAAATAAGAGTGTTCAATGCATTTATAAATATTAATCAAAATATTGAAAATAAAAATGAATAAAGATTTATTTTTTTTAAATTGTTAAATCTCAAGAAAAGAGTGTAAATTATTGTTAAAAAACTATGAAACGTATGATTAAATAAATGCTCTCAAGAAGATCCAACAGAATCAGCTTCGCTTTCAGCTAAGAATTTTATTTCATCCTTTTTTTCAATCTTTTTCTCAAACTCTAAAGATCTAAATTTATTAAGCAAATTATTCTTAATATAACTTGAAGAAGAAACAGCAATATTATTTTCTCATTTAGAATCATAATACTTAATAATCGAACAAACAAAAAATAAAGCTGAAAGTGCTAGACAAAATTCATTCTTATTCAAAGAACGTTGATTAAAGATTTTCTTGAAATATTCTTTTCTTGGGAAAAATAAAGAATAATCACCATTGAAACTTTTGATTTTATCAAATTTATCTTCTTTTTCATCATTTGACATTAAAGAGTTTGGTTTTTCATGCTTGTGATCATTACAATTCGAGTGAGTTGAATGATTAATTTCAGATTCTTTTCCATCAAAATTAACTATTATTAAATTTTCTATAGTGAGAAATAAAAAACCCCCTAACAAAGTAACGATAATGGTAGAAATTAAATGTCTTAAAAAATTCCATTTAAACATCTTAAATAAATTTTTAAAACTGATTTTTTTATTAGTCCACAAAGGATCTTTTTTTATATTTTTTTTTTCCATTTTTTTTCTTAATTATTAATGTTGTTAAAATAATTTGAAATCCAATCAACAACATCGTTTTTACTAATAATAAATTCTTTCTTATCCAAATTTCTTTTTAAAGTGAAAAAATTGCTTTCAAGTTCTTTTTTTCCAACAATTAAAGTCAATTTTGGATTATAAAAATTTATTAAATCAAAACTTTTCTTTCCTTTCTCTTCCAAGTTCAATTCAACAATTAAATCTTTTTTTTTCTTTAAAATTTTCTCTCTTAGAGGAAACAATTCAAAATTGGTTGATTCATCAATAGAAATCAAAAGTAAATCCAATTCCATATATTGTTCAAAATTTTTATATAAAGAATCATAAAAAAAATCAACCAATCTATCAACTCCTAGTGCAAATCCAATAGAAGGGACTTTTTTATTAATAAACTTATTAAATAGATCATCATACCTTCCGCCTCCAATTAAAGTTTTTCCTTCATTTAAAAGCTTAACTTCAAAAGTTATCCCAGTATAATAATCAAGACCTCTTATCAATTTTTGATCGATATTGTATTTTAAATCAATTTTATTTAAAGAATTTGTAATTTTATTTACATATTTGCAATCTTCGTCACTTCAAGATTTACTATAATCAGGAATAGATTCAATTGAGTTACACAAATCACAATCCATAATTCTCAAAGGATTATTTGAATATCTATAAACGCAATCTTTACATAATAAATGAAAGTCATTTTTTAAAGAATCTTTTAGATAATTTTTGAATCTAGAACGAGTTTCTTCATTTCCTAAATAATTAATTGAAAAAGAAAGATCATTTATTCCTAAATTTTCAAGAATAGATTTCGCAATTAATAAAGCTTCTAAATCAGCCAAAATTCCACTGCTATTAATAATTTCAACGCCTAATTGTCAAAACTCTCGATATCTTCCTTGTTGAGGTCTTTCATATCTAAACATATTTGCTCAATAAAATAACTTCAATGGATGATTACTATTTAATAAATTATTTTGACAAACAGATCTAACTACACAAACAGTTCCCTCTGGTCTTAAAGCCATTTCCCTACCTTTTTTGTCATTAAATAAAAACATTTCTTTTCTAATAACATCAGTTGTTTCACCAAGGGAAGAAAAAAAAATTTCTTTATTTTCATAAGTTGGGAAAATTATTTGCTTATAATTATTAGAATTTAAAAAATCAGAAATAAGAAAATTTATTTTTTGATATAAAAAAGATTTTGGATATAATATGTCTCTCGTTCCTCTAGGTCTATTTATCATTGATTTTTAACTTTCTTAATATAAACATTTTTGCAATATTAACTCTTTAGCTAATAACTTCGTCGGGATTTGATTTAGAAATTCTTCCACTATTTACAATCTTTTCAACTATTTTTTTCTCTCTAATAACAGATATTGTGATATCTCCAGGAATCACAATCTTTTCTTGAATTCTTTTCTTAACATTTCTAGATATTTCTATACATTGAAAATCATTAACCTTATTAGAGTCAATAATAACTCAAATTTCTCTACCAGCTTGGAAAGAATATACTTTTTTTATTCCATCAAACTCTTTTGCAATATTTTCCAAACCTTTCATTCTTGAAATATAGCTCTCTAGTTGATTGCTTCTAGAACCCGGTCGAGCTGCTGATAAAGTATCTGCAGCCGCAACTATTAAAGAATAAGGATTATTTGCTAACAAACGATCATGATGAGAAGCAATTGCATTTATAACAATTTCAGACTCGTTGTATTTTTTTGCTAACATAACTCCGCTTGTAACATGAGAAGAACCAATTAGATCTTCTGCTGCTTTTCCAATGTCATGAAGCAATCCTGCTCTTTTAGCAATTGTTGGATTTAATCCTATTTCTGCTGCAATAGTTCCAGATAACTTAGAAACTTCAAGACAATGTTCAAGAACATTTTGTCCATAACTAGTTCTATATTTAAGTCTTCCTAAATATTTAATTAGTTCATCGTCCATGCCAGTTATTTGCAACTCTTCAAGAATATTTTCTCCTGTTTGAAAAATCAAATTATCAATTTCAGAACTTGTTTCATTGAAAACTTTTTCAATATAAAGGGGAGTGATTTTTTGATCATTTAAAACTAACTTTTTCAGTGTTTGCAATGCAACTTCTCTCCTTAAAGAGTCAAAAGATGAAATTTCAACGACAATTTCATTGGTTTTCTTATTATCGTTTTTTTCCTTATCTATTATGATATCGGTGCCGGTTAAAATTCTAAAAGAATTTATATTTCTTCCATCTTTTCCAATTATTCTGCTAATTGTTTTTTTATTATCAACCAATAAATAATCAACAGTTTTGCTAAAGGCAATTTCACTACTATATCTTTCCAACGAAGAACATATTATTTTTGTAATTTTGACATGAAGATCTTCTTTATATGACTTAATTTGCTTAGAAAGAAGGTTATTAAAATCTTCTTTTAAATCCTCTTTAGCGCTATCAAATAAATGTTGACGTGCTTCACTCTCAGTCATATTACTAATTTGAAAAAGACTTTTTTTAATTTCAGAAAGTTGATTCGATATCAATTCTTCTTTTTTTAAATTTACTTTAATTTGTTGAGAAAATATTTGAGCTTGATCTTCAAGTTCTTTTTTCTTTTTTTCTAATGAATTTTGATCTTCTCTAATATTATTTTCTCAGTTTAAATTTTTCTTTTTTTCTTTTTCTATTTTTAAATTTTTTCTTCTAATTTCAATGATCTTACTAAATAAAATCAATGATCAAATTATCAAAAAAACAAAAATAAATAAAAATAAATAAAATATTTTTCTTAATTTTAAATTACTTGTTTCATACATTTTTTATTATAAACTCTTTAAAAAAGCAGAAAAAATGATAAAATTAAGATAAATAATTAATAAAAAAAATTAACTCTTAAATTGTATGAAAATCGAAAAGAAAAACTCTAAAAAAACAAAAGAAATTTTAAAGGTAATTGGAAAAAAAAACAGTCCGCTATTTGGAAATAATCGTTCTTTTTCTTGTGTTGGAACAAGAACTTCATGAAGCCATAATAAGCAGAAGGTAAAAATAAATGGAAAAACTTATAAACTTTCTCCAAAAATTTTTAAAAGCATATCTAAAAAATTAGACCTAAAAGTCTAATTTTTTTTAAAATACAAAAAATTTACTAACAAAAATAAATTATTATTTATTATTTTTGATTAGCTTGATATTTTATCTTAACATAAACACTGCGTGGTATTTGTAAACGAGAATAAAACTCTAAGTGAGATTGATTAACATCAAAAACTGTAATTAGTCTATTATGAGTTCTTCTTTCAAATTGCTCACGAGCAGTTTTATGTTTATGAGGAGAAGTTAGAACAGTTACAATTTCTCTTTTTACAGGAAGAGGAATTGGACCGCTAAACTTTAATTTTAAACTATTTGTTTGTTTGATTATTTTAAGTACAGATTCTTCAATCGTGCTAATATCATAACCTTGTACAACTATTTTCAACTCATTATTACTGTTATTTTTCATTATTCTATTTTCTATCTAAATTAATATTTCAAAATTAAAAACTTCAATGAAGATTTTTTTTATTAATTATTTAATAATAATATAATTATCATTATCAATTTTTATCCTTATTTAAAAGGATAAATTAAATTTCTGCTTATTTTTATTTTAACTAAAATTATTTAAAAGAGTACTTTTTTATTAAAGATAAAAAAGTAATAATAATTATTGCGACTCGTCTAATCTTTTATAGTTAGGAGAAAAATCATTTCAAAAATCTTTAATGAAATTAAGATAAGTATTTTCTCCTTGACTTATTTTATCTAATTGATCTTCCAAAGAAGCTGTGTAATTTTCATTAATAAGTAATGAAAAATATTTTTGAAGTCAATCATTAACCTTAAAACCAAGATCCGTCGGAATAAAATTGCCTTTTTTATCAAAAATTGAATATCTTCTTTTAATAATTATCTTACTAAAAGCATTATAAGTTGAAGGTCTACCAATTCCCAATATTTCAAGTTTCTTTATTAAAGTTCCCTCTGTATATCTCTTAGGAATGTTTCCCAAATACTCTTCAATTTCAACTTTATCAGTTTCAATAATTTCAATATCTGCGTCCTTTAAATTTGAAGTTTTTTTTATTCTATATTTTTTATAATAATTTTCAAGTATTATAAAAAAACCAGGAGAAATTACTACATTTTCAACCATTTCAAAATTTCTATTTCCGTTTAAATAATAATAAACTTTATTCAAATATTTAGCTGGTTGCATTAATGTAGATAATGTGTGATTAAAAATCAATTCATATAATTTAAACTGATCTGGATCTAAATCTTCATCTTTTAAATCTTCAGGTGTGTAATTTAAATAAGTTGGACGTATTGCTTCATGGGCATCTTGAACATTTTTTTTATTCCCGCCTTTTGATGATGAAGAAGTGTCTTTAAAATTACAAAGTTCGATTCCTCATTTATTCTTAATATATTCATAAGCTCTATTAGTAAAAACTTTACTAATTCTTATTGAATCAGTTCTTGGATAAGTTATCAAACTCAGTCTCTTTTTTTTGTTTTTTAAAGTGATTCCTTCATAAAGTTGTTGAGCTAAAGTTGTTGTTTTATAAATAGAATAACCAAGTTGAGATTTTGCTTCATAAAGTAATAAAGAAGTTGTAAGAGGAGATTTTGGAAAAACATACTTCTCTTTTTCTACTTTGCTTTTTAATTTAAATGTTTTTTCAAGGCTATTTTTAGCAATTTCAGCTTCTTCAAAAGTTGAAAAACTTCTTAAATCTCCATCTTCTGTTCTTTCATTTAATTGATAAACATTTTTCTTAATATTATAAAGAGCAAAAATTATAAATTCTTTTTTATCTCCATAATTAATAATTTCTCTTTCTCTATCAACAATTAATTTTAAAACAACAGATTGAACTCGTCCTGCAGATCAAGCTTGAATCTTTTTTTGAAGAAGAGTGCTTAAACAAAAACCAATCATTCTATCCAAAACTTGCCTAGAAAGTTGAGATTCTGCTAAATTTTTATCAATATCAAGAGGTTTTTCCAAAGACTTTTTAACTCCGCTAGATGTTATCTCATGAAAAAGCAATCTCTTATAAGATCCTTCACTTAAATTCAAAGTTTCAACGATTTCACGAGCTATTGCTTCACCTTCACGATCAGGATCAGTAGCAAGAAAAATTTGAGATGGTTTATTATTTAATAAATATTCATTTCAAAACTTTACAAGATTTTTTTTTCTATCAATTACTTCATAATTAGGTTTGAAATTTTGTAAATCGACTCCCAAATTATAAGGTCCACTTTTGACAAGATCTAATAAGTGACCTCCCGTAGCAAATATAGTATAATCAGAACCTAAAAAAGTTTTAATTGTTATTTTTTTAGTATTAGATTCTAAGAATATTAATATTTTCCCATCATTCATATTTTTTAAAATTTTCCTTCTCTACAAAATTGTAATATTTAACTATCAAACAAAAAATAAATTAAACTTATAAAGAATAAATATAACAATTTAATTTAAATTTTGCTAATTTTTATGATTATAAATTTTTATTGCCTAATATTAATAATAAAGAAATTTAAGAAAAATAATCAATAATTAATATTCTTTTTATAATTAATTTATAAATTGATTTTAATAATTTTAAATGATTAATTTAAAACTATTTAATTTCTGATTTTTTCTCTTCTTTGTTTTCAATTTCAGAATTTTTATTATTATTTAGATTTCTTTTAGGAAAATTTAAATAATAATTTCTATTTTTTCTATTCATATTCATTCCAAGGTCGAAAATATTTGAATTTAATTTATCTAAGTGAGATTCCAAATTTTCTATTTTTATCTTTATTTGATCAACTTCAAAATTTGAATTTAAAATCTTGTCAATTTCTCCATAATTAGAATTGTTATCTAACTTTTCATGCTTTTTAGAAAATTCAAAAAAATCATATTGCAATCTAACAGACTTATTTTGAATGTCTTCAAGAATTCTTATTAATTTATCCTCAATGAAATTTCTCTCCAAAATTTCATCTTTTCTCTTTAAACTTATTAATTTCAAATATTTTTCAACTCCATTTGAAAAACCTCTTGAAAAAGAAATATTTGAGTAAATAGAACCAGATAGAAACAAAGAAAAAAATGCAGGCAAAAATATATTTTTTAATTCTAAATTATTTTCTCTTTCGTCATAAATTAAAAAAGGACGTTTAATAAAATTAAATATAAATTTAAAATAATCTATATTTTCTTTTCATAAATTGTCAATTAATGAAGAGCTTGAATCGATCTTGTCAATTTTAAAAAAATAGAAAATTATTATAAAAATTGGAGAAATTAATAAAAATAAAAAAAATACATTAAATAATGATTTAAAAAATTCTAATAGTAGATTGAAAAAATTAATTCTTTTTTCTTCATATTCTTTTTTAACATTTAAGTTAAAATCAAAATCACTTTTCATATTTGTAAAATTACCTTTTTTTTAAAACTTTGAAATTTATATTTTTATCATTGAATAATACTATTGAAAGTATTATATTATAAAAATTTTCTTTAATAAAAACCCATTATGATACTAATCATATTATTGTTTAATTTATATTATAATAAGTTTTTAGTAAGCATTTATAATAAAAAAACTTTGGAATAATATAATTAAATAAGCAAGAAATAAATATACTTTTTATAAAATATTAAAAAATGAAATATATTAGAGAACAAACAAAAACAATTGTAGCTGTTGTTACAGCCCCAATAACTCAAAACATAGCAATAATAAGAATTTCTGGTCCTAAAACTTATGAAATAATTAAAAATATTTTCAATAAAAAAATTCCAGAAAAACAAACAAACAAAAACAACATAATATTAGGAAAAATTATAGAAAATAAAGAAGTTATTGACCAGGTTTTACTATTTTGTTTTTACAGTCCAAATTCTTTTACAGGCGAAGATACAATCGAAATTAGTTGTCATGGAAATTTAATAATAGTAAATAAAATTCTGGGACTAGTATTAGAAAACGGCGCTGAATTAGCTACTCCAGGAGAATTTAGTAAACAAGGATTTTTCAACGGAAAGATAAATTTAATTCAAGCAAATGCAATAAATGATTTAATAAGAGCTCCAAATTTATCAACGGCAAATCTAGCAATTCAAAATTTTGATTACAAAAAATCAGAAGAATTAGAAAAATTAGAAGATAAATTACTAGAAGCAATAGCAAAAATTGAAATAAACATTGACTATCCAGAGTATGAAGATGTTGAAAAAATTACAATTAAAAAATTAATAAAAATATTAGATAATTTAATAAACAACATTAGAGAAATTAGAATAAAAGGAAAAAAAGTAAAAATTTACAAAGAAGGTATAAAAATTGGGATATTTGGAAAACCTAACGTGGGTAAATCAACGCTTTTAAACGCTCTATTAAATGAAGAAAAAGCTATAGTTTCATCAATAGCTGGAACAACAAGAGATGTAATAGAATCTGAATATATTTTAAAGGGAATTCCTTTAATATTATTTGACACTGCAGGAATTAGAAAAACAAAAAATGAAATTGAAAAAAAGGGTATTGAAAAAAGTAAAGATATATATAATAAATCAGATATATCATTTCTAGTTCTTGATAATTCAAAGAAGTGAAAAAAAGAAGATGAAGAAATTCTAAATATAATTAAAAATAAAAAATATATAATAGTAATAAACAAAAAAGATTTAGAAAAAAAATTAATTATTCCAAAGCACATAGAAAAAAAAAATGTTGTTGAAATAAGTGCTGAAAAAAAAGAAATTAAAAATCTTGAAGAAAAAATTATTGAAGTTTTTTCTAGCAATATCTTAGTTGAAAATTCTTCCCATTATCCATTTTTAAGTCACTCTTGACAACAAAGCAAACTTAAAGCAATTGAAAAAAATCTTAAAGAAGTTAAATCAGAATTAAAAAAAGAAATTCCAGTAGATATAATAGCAGGAGAATTACAAAAATCTTTTCATTTATTAAGAGAACTAAGTGGAAATGACTATGATGAAGATTTATTAGATATAATATTTAGTAAATTTTGCCTTGGTAAATAGCAACTCTTTCGCGCTTTTTTACTGATTTTTACTAAAAAAACTTTCTTACTTTTCAATACAAAACAAATCAAATAAAATCTTAATTGAAACAATAAAAAGTTAAAATTGCTATCGAAATTTATTATAAGCATAAATTATAAATTTGTAAATTCATTAAGTATGATAATTGATGCAAAAATACGAGTTCCTTTATCATAATAAACTTTAAAACATCACTTTCGCGCTTTGTAATTTATTATTAAAATTGCAAATCTTTGCTAATTTCTTTTATATTTGATAATACTCTTGTTTTTTTATAAATATAACTTTAAAATTAATTTTAATTTACAATATTTATAAAAAAAAACTTTAATAAACAATTATATTTAAACATCAATATAATACAAAAGGAATAAGAATGCTAAATACTTCAACGTCATTTACAAATTATCGTCTAAGAAAAACATGAGAATTTCAAGATATAATTAAAAAAAGAAAAAAAATATTTAATAATCAATTTATTATTTTTTACTCAAAAAACCAAGACCAGGAAAAAGTTATTGAAAATTGTAGAATTGGAATTTCAATACCACAAAAAATTGTCAAAAAAGCTTTCTTAAGAAATAGGTATAAGAGGCAAGTTAAAAGCATGTTGATAGATTTGATGAAAAATAATAAAAATTTTTCATCAAGATTTTCAAAATGAGATTTTGTATTATTAATAAAGGAAAATTTTATTAAAAGTAAATTTGAAGAAAACAAAGAAAATTTAAAAAAACTTCTAGATTTTTTTAATTGAAGAGAAAATAAAAAAAAAATTAATTTTAAAAAAAACATTTTAAAATAAGGAGGTGAATTTTGATAGAAATAGATATAGTTGATGACAACAACATTAATGAAAAAAACTTTAGATATTTTAAAGAAAAAATTATATTAATAATAAGAAATTTATTAATAATGATTTCTCTACTCTCAATATTTTCATCAAAAAATGAAAATATTGATGGTGAAATTTTAAAATGCTCAAATAAAGAAGAAATTATAGATGTAAGCAAAGCTTTTGTAGACTTTATTAATAAAGATAAAGTTCAAAATAAAATTGAAAATATAAATAATATAAATGAAGAATTTGAAATTGAAGAATTAAAAAAAAAATATATAGAAGAGATCAAAAAAATATTAGATAAAGAAAAATATAATTTTGAAAATTTAGATATTCATTTTAATAAAAAAGATAAAATTTGAGAAGAAACTAAAACATTAAATCTTATCTTTAGTAACCCTAAAAAATTTTTCATAATAAATCCTTTAAGTAAAATTTCAGAAATTACAAAAAAAATCATTTTTAAAAATGAATTAAGTGAAAATAAGTTCTTCTTTTTAGATTTAATATTGAAAATAATAATACTAAACATTATATCTATTTCAATTATTGATGAATCATTAAATGGGAAGAAAATTGAAGAAAATCTTTTAAAAGATGAAGTTTTTGAATTAATAAAATCTCAATTTGAAAATATGTTAATTTCTTTTTCATTAGGATTTTTCTTATTTAGTGAAAAATCATTCACAATAATGAAACCTCCAAAATTTATAAATGAAATTCCATTAATAATTTGATCAATATTAACAACAATTTTCTTAAATTCAATTCCTTATTTAGTAGAAAAAGAAATAAAGGAAGGAATAAGAAAAGATAACAAAGATGAAATTATTTCTAATTTAAAAAATTCTTCATTATTAACAATTATTTTTCTCTTAATATTTAATAAGAAAATCTCAAAAACAGCAAATTTTATTTCATTAATAAATTCAATTGTTTCAAGCTTTTTCAAAATTGTTATTCATTTATTTAAAACAAAATGGAAAAAAAAGGATGAAGAAATTCAAGAAATTCTTTAAAGCAAGAAAATGAAAATTATTGTTGGGCTAGGAAATCCTGGGAAAGAATTTGAAAAAACAAGGCATAACATAGGATTTGAAATTATTGATAAATTAGTAGAAGAATTTAATTTGAAATCTTTCAAAAAACAAAACAATGGAATATCGTGACACGCATCTTATTCAGAAAAAAAATTTATTCTTTTAAAACCTCAAACTTTTATGAATAATTCTGGAGAGTGTGTATCTTATTTTTCAAATTATTTTAAAATTTCTCCTGAAAAAATTATAATAATTTATGATGATATTAACATTCCAATAGGATCAATAAGATTCAGAGAAAATGGTTCTAGTGGTGGTCATAATGGAATTAAAAGCATAATCAGCCATTTAAAAAGCGATAAATTCAACAGATTAAAAATTGGAATTGGATACGATAAGAAAATCAAACTAAACGATTGAGTAATTGGGAAATTCAAAAAAAAAGAATTAGAAGAATTATCAAAATCAAATGAAAAAATCTTAGAAATTTTATTTAATTGATTAAAAAAATAAACAGAAGAAAATATTAAAAACAAATGAAAAAATGAAGAGTTGGACTTGTAGGATTACCTAATGTTGGGAAATCAAGTCTATTTAAATTACTAACAGACAAAGAAGTTTTAATAGAAAATCGCCCGTTTTCAACGATAGATCCAAATATGGGATTTGTAGAAATTTACGATGAAAGAGTTTTATTTTTAAAGGATTTTTTTAAAAGTTCAAAAACAACATTTAGCAACCTTGAGTTAGTTGATATAGCTGGGATAATAAAAGGTGCATCACAAAAAATTGGACTAGGAGGTGAATTTTTATCTCACATAAGGTCTTTAGATTTAATTTGTCATGTTGTTAGATGTTTCAAAAATAACAATTTTTTGAACATAGAACATGTAGAATCTCAAATAGATTCAATTAGAGATTTCTCTATAATACAATTAGAATTTATATTAGCAGACATACAACAAATTGAAAAAAGAATAGAAAAGTTGAACAAACTTTTGAAAAAAGGAAATGATAAAGATTTAATTGAAGAAAAAGAATTACTAGAAAAAATACTTGATGAGTTAAAAAAAGAAAATCCAATATCTCAAATTGAATGAATTGGAAAAAGAGAGAAATCAATAATAAATCATCACAATTTTCTAACTAATAAAAAATCAATAATTGTAGCTAATTATAATGAAGGAGACATTACCGAAGTAAAAAAATTAGAAGATGGACTGAAAAATATTGAAATTTTTCCATTATCAATAAAAATTGAAGATGAATTTAAAGATTTGTCTGAAGAAGAAAAAAAGGAACTAGAATGAAAATCATTTGATAGGCAAAAATTTTTCGAAAACATTAAAAATTCTTTAAATTTAAAAGTTTTTTTTACAGCTGGAAAAAGCGAATCAAGAAGTTGAATAGTAGAATCTGAAGCAACTGCAGTTAAATGTGCAGGATTAATTCATTCAGACATTCAAAATAAATTCATTAAAGCAGAAATTTATAATATTAATGAAATTAAAAACGCAAATTTTAATATAAAAAGTTCAAGAAAAGAAGATGCATCATATATAGTTAAAGAAGGTGACGTTTGTAACTTTTTATTTAACAAAAATTAAAATAAAATTGATAAATTGGAGACTAAAATTTATTAAAATAATTTAAAGGTAATCTTGATTTTTAAATTCATTTAAATAAACTTCAATTAATCGTTCACTAAAAATAATTATAAGTAGAAAAAATATGCTTAGTTAGCTCAGTTGGTTAGAGCATCCGGCTGTTAACCGGAAGATCGTGGGTTCGAGTCCCTCACTAAGCGCCATTATCAAAAAGAGTTCATCTATTTTCTCTAGATTTAAAATATTATCACAATTAATATTAAATATTTTATTTTTTTCAAAAATATCATTAACTTAATTTAGTAATTATTAAATAAATTAGACTAATTAAAAATTAAAAAATGTTTTTTTTGAAAAAAAATTAAAATATTTAAATTAATTTATAAAAAAAAACATTTTAAAATATCAATAAATTGAAAAAATTAATAAAGTATTTTAAATAATTTTTTTTATAAAAAATAAAATATTAAAAGAAAGATTTTATAACTATGGAAATAAATATTTTGTGATTAATTTTGTGAACAATTTTTGTTGCAACTGCTACTTTAGTAACTGTTGGATTATTTATAAATTGAAAACAAAAAAAAATTAGAAAAGAATTTGAAAGATTTAACAGTTTCGATGATATTAAGGATCAAATAGATTCAATGATTAAAACTTTTGGAATTGAAAAAGAAGAAAAATCAATTGAAGTAGAAACTGAAAAAGAAGAATCAAAAGAAAAAGAACAGAAGTAGATAGGATATATTATAAATTAAATGAGATCAAGATTATTTTTAGTTTGTAGTGGTTGCTCAAGAAGAAACTATAGAACATCAAAAGGGCAAGAGGTTACTGAAAAATTAAGTCTAAAAAAATACTGCAAATTTTGCTTTAAATCAATTACTCATAAAGAATTAACAATAAAGTAATAAAGTTGCAAATTATTATTTAAATATTTTTTTCAGACATTTTTGTTGACAAATAATTAATATCTTCAAATTTTATAATTCTATTTGGAAATTTAGATTTTAATTTACCAAAAAAGAAGTTTGATAATTTAGAAGGTTGAGAAATTATTTTTTTATTAATAGAATTTTCTTCTAAAATAATTTGAATTTCTTTTTGTAAATCTTCAATATTAAAATTTTTATTTTCATTAAGTTTATTTTTTATTTGATTTTCTATATCTGAAAAACTAAATTTTTCAGATAAAATCATACTTATAAAATTATTTATTTCAATCTTTGAAATAATTTTATCTTTTCAATAAATAAAAATTTTTCAAATTGAATCAATATTTTTTTCAAAGAATAAAAAAATTTCTTCATCATTAAAACAATGAAGAGAAGGAATTAAATGATTAAAGAAAAAAATTACTAAATTATCAAAATTTTCTAGATAATAAATGTTTCTTTTTTCAAGTAAATTAATAAATTTAAGTAAAAAAGGTTTTTCAAAAATAAAATTGCAATTCTTATTATTTTGTAATTTTGTGATTTTTTCTAGTATTTTTCAAGGAGAAATTGGCAAATTTTCTTTAACTTTATCAATATCTTTATCATTAATTTTAATTAATGGAATATTAATTTCTGGTAGATAGAAATATTTAGTCTTTTCTCTTTGAACAAAAGTTTTTTGAGTTTTTTCATTAAAACTTAAAGTTTCACTTTTAAGAGGTGAATTTATTTTTGTTCTATTTTTGAAAATCTCATAATGTTTTTCAATCTCTTGATCAACAGAATTTTTTAAATTTTTTAGAGAATTTAAATTTTTTATTTCATAGCGAGGAGTTTGATAATCATCGCTAAACTTGAAAGAAAAATTTAAATCCATTCTAAATTGACCCTTCTCCATTTTCGCTTCAGAAATATCAAGATATCTCAATAAATTTTGTAACTGTTTTATAAAGGATATCAATGTCTCAATGTCATTAAAGACTGGATCAGTAACCAATTCAATAAGAGGATTACCTGATCGATTAAAATCAAGAGATACTTCCGAATCTTCATAAAAAGATTTTGCAGTATCCTCTTCAAGTTGAACTCTACTTATAGAAATTTTCTTCACTTGATTATCTATAAAAATTGGAAGTGATCCATTTTCACCAATTGGATACCTTTGTTGAGTTATTTGAAAGCCTTTTGAAAGATCAAAATAATTATAAATTTTACGATCAAAAACAACATTTTTATTAATTTTTAAATCTAAAAATAAACAAAGTTTTATAGCTAAAATTAAAACTTCATTATTTATAATTGGTAAGGTTCCTAGATATCCAAGTTCTCAAGATTCAACATCATTAATTAATTCATTATTATCTTTAAAAGTTTGATTAAGATTAAATATTTTTTTTAAACTTTTAAGAGTTATGTGGACTTCAAGTCCCATTTTAATTTGAATTTTTTCTTTAATATTATCATTATCCATTTTTTAATTTAGAGATTAGAAAAAATCATTTTTTTGAATTTTTCTTTTAATTTCCCTTTCTTTAATATTAATTTTTATTTGATGTTTTCTTAATTTCTGAGCTAAAGATAGCTCCAATTTTGCCCACCCTCTTTCATTGATGAAAATTTTTATAGGATGAATAATATAACCTTTTTCTCTAGATTGTTTATGAATTTTCCTAATTTCACTCTTTTTCATTAAAAGTTTTCTTTTTAATCTACAATCAACATTTTCATTAACATTGACATTTGCATTTTTATAAGGAGCTATATACATATTAAAAATATATAATTCAGAATTTTTGCATAGAATATAAGATTCTTTTATTGAAACATTTTTCAACCTTAAAGATTTAATCTCATTACCACTTAAAACAATTCCTGAAGTAAAAGTATCAATTATTCTAATATCAAATTGAGAGTTTTTTGCAATTGAAATGCTTGAATTTTCAATGTTTTTATTTAAGTTTTTTTTTATCATAAACACAATTACTAATGAGCTATTTTAAAAACTTCTCAGATTAATCTGAAGGCTTGCACAAAGCCTATCTCCCTATTTTATTATCATTAATAATAGAAACGTTAGTAATTAATGAATTAATTAATCTATATTAAAAATTCTCTATTTATTTTCACTAGGTCAAATAAATCCACTCTCTTTATCATATTTGGGAATTAAATGAATATGCAAGTGATTAATTGTTTGATATGCTTCTTTTCCAATGTTAGAAACAAAATTAAAACCTTTTGGAGAGTATTGATTTTTGATTTTTTCTACAAGCTCTTTAATAGTGAAGAATAAATCATTTCAATCGTTTTGATCAATTTCAAAAAGATCATTATAATGTTTCTTAGTAATAATCAAAGAATGACCCTTACTTAAAGGATTAGAATCTAAAAATGAAAGGGATTTTTCATTATCAATTAAAATTTCTGAGTTTATTTTTTTTTCAACAATAAGGCAAAAAATGCATTTTTCTTTAATAGTGTTCATGATTTTTATATTTTTTTTTGAAATTTTCAATACTCAAGTGTTAAAAACTTAGTATAGTAAATTTTGAATAATTTAATTTTAAAAAAATTCTTTTTATTTTTAATGAATTTATTAAAAACATCTTAATTAAAAATTTATAATGAATATTAAACAAATAATAGACAAAATTATCAAAATTATAAATATAATCTTTTCTAAAAAAAACAAAAAAAACTTTTTAAAAATGAATACTAAATTATTCAAACCTATAAAGTCAAAAAATTGAAAAATTAAAGATATAAAATTATCTGAAAAATTTAAACAACTTTTAATATTGATTTTATTAGGAATATTTTATCAAATTATAGAAAACATTTTTAAAAAAATTATATTTATTCTAAAAACAGATAGAAAAAATGAATTTCTTACTTGTCCAATAAGAGGTAAGATTGGGACAAAAATTTACGATGAAATAGGTGAATTCACCGAAGAATATCACAGAATAAAATTAATAAAATCTCTTTTGAAAAAAGGTTTCAAGAAGGAATATTTTAATCTTAATCATAAAATTCACATTGGCCATAAAGGAAAAAATTTCTTTATTCCGGATTTAGTAATAAAAAGAAAAAATGGAAATTGCTTTCTTGTAGTAGAAGTTAAAAAAAATTCAAAAAATATAAAAGAAGCCATTGAGTATCAATTAAATCCTGCAAGAAAAATATTAAGTTCTGAATATGGAATATATTACGACGGAACTGAAAAAAGCATTTGTTTTAGAGAAAATAAAGAGATAATGAAAAATTTTGATTTTCTAGAACTGCCAGATTGATTTTTTAAAGAGTGAAATAAAAAATAGTTAATCAAGTAATAACTTAAATAATGCTAAATCTAATCTTCATTACACTATTTCCATCATATTTTAAAGAGTATTTTAAAATATCTCTTGCTAATAGAGCAATAAAACAAAAAATAATAAACTTTCAAACTTACAACATAAGAGATTACTCTTATAATGGAAAAGCTGATGACTATCCTTATGGAGGTGGAAGAGGAATGTTAATAAAAATTGAACCTCTAATTAAATCTCTAAGCGTTGCTAAAGAAAGATATAAAGATTTGTATGTAATTCTATTGTCACCACAAGGAAAAACCTTTAAACAAAAAGATGTTGAAAGATTAATTAATAAAAAAAACATAGCTTTCATTTGTGGTCACTATGAAGGATTTGATCAAAGAATTAATCATTACATAGATGAACAAATTTCAATAGGAGAATTTATCACAATGGGAGGAGAATTGCCCGCGCTTATAATATCAGAATCATTGATAAGAGCGATACCTAACTTTATACATCCTGAATCATACAAAAATGACACATTTACTGATTTAAACTTTGACTATGATTCTTATACAAGGCCTAGAATTTTTAATGGAATAGAAGTTCCAAAAATTCTACAAGAAGGAAATCATAAAGAAATTAAAAAATGAAGAGAAGAAAATTCTAAAAATAAATCAAATAATGAAAAAAATGATTCTAATTTTGAAAAAAAAGATATACCAAAACCTGACCAATGAAGACTAATGGTAAAGAAATAATTTAAATGTAAATTTAACTAAAAACATTAATATTTATTTACCATTTTATTGCAATAAAGAAAATAGAGATGGTAATAAAGCTAAAAATATTTTAAGTAGAGCTAGTAAGCTAAAAATATTTCAAAAAGCAAAAATAAATTTTAAAAATTTTGAAGAAAAATAAAACTTTTTTCAATTTAAACATTTCTCTATTTTTAAGAATTGTTAAATGATTATTTTTGCAAAGGTGAAAACCTTAGAAATTATTAAAAAAAAATTAGAAAATTTTTGTTAGGAAGTAATTCATGTCGAGATATATTGGTCCTCTTTGAAGAAAATCAAGAGCTTTGGGAATTTCTCTTTTAGAAAATAAAAAAGAATTCAGCAAAGGAAAAAAACGAACAACTATTCCTGGACAACATGGGAATAATACAAGAAGAAAAAGAGTATCAACTTATTCTTTGCAAAATAAAGAAAAGCAAAAGATTAGATTCTTATACGGACTTAGAGAAAAACAACTTTTTAATCTGTTCAAAAGTTTAAAATATAAAAGTGGTGAATTGTCATACAATTTATTATTAACTTTAGAATCAAGATTCGATAATGTAGTGTTTAGATCTGGAATTGGAACTAGAAGATTTGCTCGTCAATTAGTTAATCATGGACATTTCAAAGTAAACGGAAAGAAAGTTGACATACCATCTTATAAAATTGAAGTTGGTGATATAATAGAACTTTCAGAAAAAATTGTAAATAACGATAAAATAAAATCTTTTTTAGATAAAAAAACTGAAGTTCCTAGCTATATTGACTTCAATAAAGAAAAAATGAGTATATCTTTAACAAGAAATCCTCTTCATGAAGAAATAACTAACAAAGATATAAGTATTCCTTTAATTATTGAGTGATATAATAAGAAGATCTAGAATCTTCTTATTATCTTTAAGACTTTAAAAAAGGGGTCTGTAGCTTAGTCGGTAGAGCGCCTGCTTTGCAAGCAGGAGGTCGTCGGTTCGATTCCGATCAGATCCACCATTTTTATGATAAAAAATCATCTAATTGAACTTTAGTGCATAAGCGCCTATATTTCAACGGATAGAATATTTGATTGCGGTTCAAATGGTTAGGGGTTCGATTCCTCTTAGGCGCGCCAATTAATAATTAATAATTAATAATTTTTAATTTTTTAAATATAATGATTTATTTATTGATAAATAGTTTTTGATAAACAATTCAATATATTCAAAACATTGCTAACATATAGTGTTAGAAAATTAATTATAAACGAACTTTAATGATAAAAAATAAAGAAAATCTGCGAGTATTTGCACTAGGAGGATTAAACGAAGTAGGGAAAAACTGCTACGTTTTAGAAAAGAAAAACGATATTATTATAATTGATGCAGGAATAAAATTTTTAAACAGCAATTATAATCTAGCAAACGCTATAATACCAAATTTTGAATACATAAAAAAAAATAAAGACAAAGTTAAGGCTATATTCATATCTCATGGTCACGAAGATCATATTGGAGCAATGCCTTATTTATTAGAAATATTGCCAAATGTTCCTGTTTATGGTTCAGACTTTTCATTAGCAATTTTAAAGCAAAAAATGAGAAATGGTTTTAAATTAATTTCTTCTTCTTTTAGCGATGATACAGTGATTAGCACTTCTGAGTTCAAAGTTAGTTTCTTTAGAGTTACACATTCAATTCCAGGATCATTTGGATTAATAGTTGAAGTTATAGAAGATGAATCAAGAATAATACTAACTGGGGATTTCAAATTTGATTGAACTGAAATTGGAGAAAAAACAGATATTGCTAAATTAGCAGAATGTGGAAGAAAGGGAGTTGATCTACTTTTAAGTGATTCGACAAATTCTGAAGTTAAAGGAACAACACCTTCTGAAATAAAAGTTATTAATCGTTTAGAAAATTTAATCTTTCAATCGCCTGGAAGAGTAATCATAACATCTTTTGCTTCTAATGTATACAGATTGAAAAAAGTCATAGAAATAGCAAAAAAATATAATAAAAGAATTGCCTTGTTAGGATCATCATTATCAAAAATGATGGAAGCTATAAAAAAAGCAAGTTTATGAAAAATTGACAGCTCAGTTTTCATAGATGTTGAATCAATAAAAACTTTTCCAAAAGAAAAATTAATAATTTTTTGTACAGGATCTCAAGGAGAAGAAAGAGCAGTTCTTAGTCGTTTAGCTAATCAAACTTATTCAGATTTAAAAATTATTGAGGGAGATTCAATAATTTTAACTTCATCTCCAATAATGGACAATCGTTATAATTTAGAAATAATAAACAATAAATTATATGAATTAGGTGCGACTATCTATGAAAATAATAAAGAAGACTTACTTCATGCTTCTGGACATGCCAGTCAAGAAGATTTAAAGCTTATGTTGACACTTGTTAATCCTAAACACTTTATGCCTTTCCATGGAGACTATAGAATGTTAAAAACTCATGGTTTTTTAGCAGAAGAAATTGGAATACCTAAAAAAAACATATTTATTTGTGAAAACGGAGAAGTTGTATCATCTCAAAAAAATAAAGATGGAAATAATTCATTCTTTGTTAAAAACGAAAAAATTTTTACAAAGCCAGATTACATATTTAATCAAAAAGTTATTTCGGGAGAAATATGAGACAGTAGTGTTGAATTAAGAAAAGAAATGTATGAAGCTGGAGTTATTATAATTCTAATCTTTATAAGTAAAAAAGGGAAAAATAAATTTGTGAATTTTCCTCATATTTTTACTTATGGATTCATAAATATTCAAAAAAATAAAGATCTAATTAGAAAATGAAAAGAAGAAATTCTATTAATGTTAAATAAGTTAGAAAATTATGATGAAAAAAACATGAAAAAAGAAATAACTTCATCAATAAAAGAAATTTTTAAAAGAGATTGAAAAGGGAAAGAACCTGTAATTTTACCAATAATAGAGAGAGAATCTTAATCAATAAATAAAAAATTCATTAATAATTTACCTTTTAATTTGATTTAAATATCTAAAAAATTTATAGTAAAATTTTTATTAACAAATGAAAAAAAGTAAAAAAATTATAATCAATCATGAAAAAATTTATGATTTAATAATAATTGGTGCTGGTCCTGCCGGAATTTCTGCAGCTATTTATGCAAAAAGAGCAATGCTAAGCGTATTAATGTTTGAAGAAGATTTAATAGGTGGCAAACTTAATAAAACTGGTGATATTGAAAATTACACTGGATTTAAGAGTATAAAAGGATCATCATTATCAAAAATGATGGAAGAGCAATTGCTTTCTTTTAATTTTAAAATTGAAAATAAAAAAATTAGGTCTTTGAAAAAAGAAAAAGATGTTTTTATAGCAAAAACAGATAATGATGAAACTTTCTTTAGTAAATCTACAATAATATCAACAGGGACAATTGAAAGAAAACTTGAGATAGAAGGAGAGAAAGAATTAACAAATTCTGGAGTTTCTTATTGTGCGGTTTGTGATGGATTTCTTTTCAAAGATAAAGATGTATTAGTTATTGGTGGTGGATATTCAGGTTGTGAATCTGCTAACTATTTAAGTAATATTGCAAGAAAAGTTTATCTTGTTCATCATGGAAAAGAATTAAAAGTTGATTTAAGATTAAAAGAAATAATAAATTCTAACAAAAAAATTGAAATTTTTCTTGAAAGTGAAATTATTAAAATAATTGGTAATAAGAAAGTTGAATCATCAATTATTTTAATAAACAAGGATATTGAAAAAGAAATCAATGTTAGCGGTGTATTTCCTTGTATAGGGCTAATTCCAAATTCACAATTAGTAGAAGAATTAGAAGTTTGTGATTCAGCAAAATATATTTTAGTAAACGAAAACTGTAGCACTAAGATTAATGGTCTATTTTCAGCAGGAGATGTTAATAAAAAAAGAAATAGACAAATAGCAACTGCTGTTTCAGATGGAGTGATAGCATCTCAATCAGCGATAAGTTATTTAAATAGTTTATAAGCGACCTAATTTTTAAATATTTTATCATTAAATTTATGAGAGAAAATTATTAAAAAAATAAGCTTTTTTAATTGCTAATTTTTAAATATTTTATCATTAAATTTATGAGAGAAAATTATTAAAAAAATAAGCTTTTTTAATTGCTAATTTTTAAATATTTTATCATTAAATTTATGAGAGAAAATTATTAAAAAAATAAGCTTTTTTAATTGCTAATTTTTAAATATTTTATCATTAAATTTATGAGAGAAAATTATTAAAAAAATAAGCTTTTTTAATTGCTAATTTTTAAATATTTTATCATTAAATTTATGAGAGAAAATTATTAAAAAAATAAGCTTTTTTAATTGCTAATTTTTAAATATTTTATCATTAAATTTATGAGAGAAAATTATTAAAAAAATAAGCTTTTTTAATTGCTAATTTTTAAATATTTTATCATTAAATTTATGAGAGAAAATTATTAAAAAAATAAGCTTTTTTAATTGCTAATTTTTAAATATTTTATCATTAAATTTATGAGAGAAAATTATTAAAAAAATAAGCTTTTTTAATTGCTAATTTTTAAATATTTTATCATTAAATTTATGAGAGAAAATTATTAAAAAAATAAGCTTTTTTAATTGCTAATTTTTAAATATTTTATCATTAAATTTATGAGAGAAAATTATTAAAAAAATAAGCTTTTTTAATTGCTAATTTTTAAATATTTTATCATTAAATTTATGAGAGAAAATTATTAAAAAAATAAGCTTTTTTAATTTTGAGATGAAATAGAATTTGAAAATGAAATAAAAAATAGAAATGCCAAAGATACAATTAATTGAACATGGAATAATTTATTCAAATATTTCTTTGAATAAAAGTTGGTGTTAAAATCTTTATAAATTCCTTTTTTAAGAGGTTGAAATGAAACATTTTTTACACCTCTTTAGTTTTTCCTTAAATCAATAATTATTTTTCTTCTAGCTCGTTATTTGATTATATTTTTTCTTGAATCGCAAAATTCATTAAATCAACGTGTCGATAATTAATGAAAAAATTAAATGAGATAAAAAAATGATTATCGAAAACAAGTTTTTTAAAAATATATGTTTTGATTGCCAAACAGACAAACCTTTGTGAATAATAGAATAATTTGCTAACAATTTCCTTTATGATACTGTCAGATCTGCACTCATACGTGTGTTATTACGTTATACGCGCTTGCGTTATGAATATCTCATAATACTTATAATTACTTAACAGTAATTATAGTATTTATGGATATATCATATATCATAAGTCTTATACTTCTTATAATTCTTATACTTAATTAAGTTATTAGTTACTTAGATTACTTATAAAAATACTCTATTTTGACTATTTTAAAATTTGATATATAAAATAGTAAGTATATATAAAAAAAAAAATAAAAAAAAAATAAAAAAAAAAATATATACAACATAATTATTTTCTCTTTATAATTTAGTACATTATATTATTCATTAATAACATTCTAATTACTAAAGTAATTATCATATTATTAATGAACAATATATAAATATTAAGATTTTTTACATAGTAAAAAATCTTAATATACTATATTAACAA
Organism: Mycoplasmataceae bacterium; assembly: GCA_031673075.1. Lineage (GTDB taxonomy): Bacteria > Bacillota_I > Bacilli_A > Mycoplasmatales > CGIF01 > CGIF01. Next base: position 199,592 of record CP125276.1, read on the forward strand.
TATTATTAACAATAATGTATTTTTGATTTTTTTTAATATATGATAGTATATTACTTAAGTAATATACTAAATTTAATTTTTCCTTATTTTTCTTTAATTTATCTTTATTAATAAAGATAATTTTCAAAATAATTTTAGAGTTTTCATTTATATTTTTCAAATAAGTTTGACTAAATTTGGTTTGTTTTTTGAATTATTACGTTTAAAATTTGGAAATTATTGCTAAATTTTTTAATTAACTAAAGTTAAAATTGACTTTCTCTTGATTTTTTTTCGTTTTTTATTATTTCATTTAAATTTTTTTTCCTATCGATTTATCTTTATTTATTCATCGTTTTTTATTTTAAATGTCAATAATGAAGAGCGTTTTTTGCATTTTTTTATTCAGCTTATTTATTTCTAAAGTATCATTTTTCAAAAAACTTTCTAAAAAGTAAATTAACAAAACTCGATGGACTTGAGTTGTCATAATAAACTTTGACAATTTATCCACGAAGTTTCAGTTGATTTAAAGATTTCTATTCTATGTTAAACAAAAACGAGTTGCTAAAAAGTTATAACCTTGATACAAAGAATACTGGATCATCAGCAGCTCAAATTGTTCTTCTAAATACTGAAATTAGATTAGTTATTGATCACTTAAAAAATAACAGAAAAGATGTTCCTGCTAAAAGGTCAATGTTAAAAAAACTTGCCAAGCAAAGACGTCTTTTGGCTTATTTGAAAAAGAGAGATTATAATTCTCATCTTTTTATTAGTAATAGATTACAAGAAGAAAAGAAACTTTTAAAATCTTCTAAATTATAAAAAATCTGGGTTTTTCTGCTGAAATCTGATTTTCTCCCTTTTATAAAAAAAAATGTATAAATGTATTTACATTGATATTGCTAATTTGCATTGATTTTTATGTTCTTTGAAAACTAAATAGAAACCAGTCAAGTTCGAGTGAATTCTCGGACTAAAAGAAAAATTTTTTTTTAAAATTTTTATGTAAGAGTTTGATCCTGGCTCAGGATGAACATTGGTAGTACGCCTAATGCATGCAAGTCGAACGGAACATAGCAATATGTTTAGTGGCGAACGGGTGAGTAATGCTTACCTTACTTACCGATTAGAGGGGGATACACTAGGGGAAACCTTAATTAATACCGCATATGTTACTTCGGTAATGAAAGGAACTTCGGTTTCACTAATTGATAGGGGTAAGTTGTATTAGCTAGTTGGTAGGGTAATGGCCTACCAAGGCGATGATGCATAGCCAGCTTTAGCGAGTGAATGGCCACATTGGGACTGAGACAAGGCCCAGACTCCTTCGGGAGGCAGCAGCAGGGAATTTTTCGCAATGGGGGAAACCCTGACGAAGCGATACTACGTGAAGGAAGAAGGTCTATGGATTGTAAACTTCTGTCAGCACAGAAGAAAAAAGTAAATGAAAGTTTACTATTGACCATGTGCTTAGAAAGTCACGACTAACTACGTGCCAGCAGTCGCGGCAATACGTAGGTGGCGAATGTTATCCGGAATTATTGGGCGTAAAGAATGCGTAGATTGTGTAATAAGTCATTTGTAGAAGTCAGGCTCAACCTGAAAGAAGCTGGTGATACTGTTACGCTAGAGTGCAGGAGAGGTTGATGGAATTCCATGTGGAGCGGTGAAATGCTTAGATATATGGAGGAACACCAATAAAGGCGAAGGCAGTCAACTATTCTGATACTGACATTGAAGCATGAAAGCGTGGGGAGCAAATAGGATTAGATACCCTAGTAGTCCACGCCGTAAACGATGCAAACTAGATGTTGGGTTTAAACTCAGTGTCGCTAGCTAACGCGTTAAGTTTGCCGCCTGGATAGTACGCTCGCAAGAGTGAAACCCAAGGGAATTGACGGGGACCCGCACAAGCGGTGGAGCATGTGGTTTAATTCGATACAACGCGCAAAACCTTACCGAGGCTTGACATGGAGTGCAAAACTGCGGAAACGCAGCGGAGGTTATCACTACACAGATGGTGCATGGCCGTCGTCAGTTCGTGCCGTGAGGTGTATGGTTAAGTCCTATAACGAACGCAACCCTTGTTTTTAGTTACTACTCGCAAGAGAGGACTCTAAAGAGACTGCCAGTGTAAACTGGAGGAAGGAAAGGACGACGTCTGGTCATCATGCCTCTTACGCCTCGGGCTACACACGTGCTACAATGGCTGCTACAAAGGGTTGCCAACTTGCGAAAGTGAGCTAATCCCATAAAAGCAGCCTCAGTTCGGATTGAAGTCTGCAACTCGACTTCATGAAGCCGGAATCGCTAGTAATCGCGGATCAGCAGTGCCGCGGTGAATACGTTCTCGGGTCTTGTACACACCGCCCGTCAAGCCATGAAAATAGGTAATACTTGAAGATGATTTATTAACCCGCAAGGGAGATGGTTATTTAGGGTAGGATCTGTGATTGGGGCTAAGTCGTAACAAGGTATCCGTACGGGAATGTGCGGATGGAATACCTCCTTTCTAAAGGAGTTTTCAAGACTGGGTTCTATTTAGTTTTGAGAGTTTATAAATTCAATATTTATTAAATTTTCAATTTAAGGTTTTAATCAAGCCTTCAGTAATTAATTTACTGAAAAACTTTATATTAATATAAAAGTGGTTTATTCTTTGAAAACTGAACATGAATAAAAAAATGAATTAAGATTTCATCAAGTCGAGTAAGTTATTAAGGGTATATGGTGGATGACTTGGGACTGATAGGCGACGAAGGACGTGATATCCTGCGATAAGCTTCGGGGAGTTGGAAAATTAGCTTTGATCCGGAGATTTCCGAATGGGGAAACCCATTACTAGTAATGTAGTAATAGAGAATTTATTCTCAGCAAACCTGGTGAACTGAAACATCTTAGTAACTAGAGGAAAAGAAAACAAAAGTGATTCCCTTAGTAGCGGCGAGCGAAGCGGGAACAGCCCAAATCAAAAATTACTTAGCAATATTTAATTTTTGAGGTTGTAGGAAAGCATACTAAGAGTAAAAAAAACAATTTGTAGAAGAATTTGTTGGAAAACAAAGCCATAGAAAGTGATAGCCTTGTAGTCGAAACAAATTGTTCTCTTTGCTTAATCCTGAGTACCACGAAACACGAGAAATTTTGTGGGAATCCACGGGGACCACCCTGTAAGGCTAAATACTAATCAGTCACCGATAGTGAACTAGTACCGTGAGGGAAAGTTGAAAAGAACCGTTGAACCGGAGTGAAATAGAACCTGAAACCATATACCTACAAGAAATCAGAGGGCGTTAAAGCCTAATGGTGTGCTTTTTGTAGAATGAGCCGGCGAGTTATGATTATGGGCGAGGTTAAGTTTAAAAAATGGAGCCGTAGCGAAAGCGAGTTTTAATAGAGCGATATAGTCCATGGTCATAGACCCGAAACTAGGTGAGCTAACCATGAGCAGGTTGAAGTTAACCGAAATGTTAATGGAGGACCGAACCGACGTTCGTTGAAATGACCGCGGATGACTTGTGGTTAGAGGTGAAATGCCAATCGAACCTAGAGATAGCTGGTTCTCCCCGATATAGTTTTAGGACTAGCGTGGGATTTAAAATAGTGAGGGTAAAGCACTGAATATGTGAGGGCTCTTAACGGGGTACTGAATGTAATCAAACTAAGAATACCACTATTCAATATATCCTGCAGTCAGTCTATGGGTGATAAGGTCCATGGACATGAGGGAAACAGCCCAGACCATCAGCTAAGGTCCCTAAATAACATTAAGTGTAAAAGGAAGTTGAAAAGTATAAACAGCTAGGAGGTGGGCTTGGAAGCAGCCATCCTTTAAAGAGTGCGTAACAGCTCACTAGTCTAACTTTTCAGCGCCAAAGATTCAAGGGGGCTCAAATGTTATACCGAAGCTATGGGTTAGTGTTTTTAATAAACATTAGCGGTAGGGGAGCGTAGTAAGAACGCTGAAGCCAGAGCGTGAGCACTGGTGGAGATCTTACTAGTGAGAATGCCGGCGTGAGTAACGATAGATGGTGAGAATCCATCTTGCCGATTGACTAAGGTTTCCAGGGTTAAAGTTCGTCTTCCCTGGGTTAGTCGGGACCTAAGGCGAGAGCGAAAGCTGTAGTCGATGGACAACAGGTTAATATTCCTGTACTACCTTAATCACTGATGGAGGGACGGAGACAGTTAAGATATTCCAACGATTGAAAATGTTGGACTAACCATTTAGGAGGCTATTGCGACAAATGCGCAGTACATATGCTCTGAGATGTTATGGATAAGGAAACAAATTTATATAGGCTTGCTTATGTAAATTCAAGTACTGAAGTGTCTGATACTTTGCTTCCAAGAAAAGCTTCTAAAGATATGATTATGGTACTCGTACCGAGAACGAACACACGTGGTCAAGGAGAGAATCCTAAGGCAAGCGAGACAACTATGGTTAAGGAACTTTGCAAATTAACCCCGTAAGTTCGCGAGAAGGGGTGCCTGTGGTAACACAGGTCGCAGTTAAGAGGCCCGAACGACTGTTTATCAAAAACACAGCTCTCTGCTAAGTCGCAAGACGATGTATAGGGGGTGACGCCTGCCCGGTGCTAGAAGGTTAAGTGGATTTGTCAATTATCGATTTATCGGTAATGAAGCTTTGAAATGAAGCCCTAGTGAACGGCGGCCGTAACTATAACGGTCCTAAGGTAGCGAAATTCCTTGTCAGGTAAGTTCTGACCCGCATGAAAGGCGTAACGATTCGGGCACTGTCTCGACCATAGACTCGGTGAAATCTTAGTACCTGTGAAGATGCAGGTTACCCGCAATTAGACGGAAAGACCCTATAGAGCTTTACTGCAGCCTGATATTGAATTTTTTTCTTGTTTGTGTAGGATAAGTGGGAGACTTTGATGCTATCACGCAAGTGGTAGTGGAGTCGTTGGTGAAATACCACCCTAACAAGCGAAAAATTCTAACTTATCGATTTACACTCGAAAGGACAGTGTTTGGTGGGTAGTTTAACTGGGGCGGTTGCCTCCTAAAGAGTAACGGAGGCGTTCAAAGGTATTCTCAGCAGGTATAGAAATCCTGTGTAGAGCGTAAAGGTATAAGAATGCTTAACTGTGAGACATACAAGTCGAACAGATACGAAAGTAGGACTTAGTGATCCGGTGGTTCCGAGTGGAAGGGCCATCGCTAAACGGATAAAAGTTACCTTAGGGATAACAGGCTAATAGTTTCCAAGAGATCACATCGACGAGACTGTTTGGCACCTCGATGTCGGCTCATCACATCCTGGAGGTGAAGTAGCTTCCAAGGGTTGGGCTGTTCGCCCATTAAAGTGGTACGTGAGCTGGGTTCAGAACGTCGTGAGACAGTTTGGTCCCTATCTGTTGCGGGCGTAGGAAATTTGAGAAGGGCTGCTCTTAGTACGAGAGGACCGGAGTGGACTGACCAATGGTGTGCCAGTTGTCACGTCAGTGGCACGGCTGGATAGCTATGTCGGGAATAGATAAGTACTGAAAGCATCTAAGTACGAAGCTAGCTTCGAGATAAGATTTCCCATCCCGTCAAGGGAGTAAGATACCTTCTAGACCAGGAGGTCGATAGGCAGCGGGTGTAAGTGCAGTAATGCATTCAGCTAAGCTGTACTAATTTATCGAGGACTTACTTTTTTGGTGAACATCTTCTTTTTAAATATATTCATGTTCAGTTTTGAGGGAATTAAACCTCTCTCTAGTGTTGGTGATTAAGTCAGGTGGAAATACCCGTTACCATTCCGAACACGGAAGTCAAGCACCTTGATGGCGAAGATACTCTATCACGGGAAAAATAGCTCTTTGTCAACACACTATGAAACTAATAAATGCTTTGTGTAAGCATTCAGAAAATTCTGAAAAACTTTTTAAGTAGCACATAATCATTAGTATCGCTTTTTGTGATTCATGAGAAGACTGAAAAATATCAGTACAATTTTAATTAATCCAATTAAAAAGTGAAGATAATTATCATTAACTGCTTTTTTGAATTTTTCAATTAGCATTACTAATTATTATTTTTATTTTTTTTTTAAAAATTTTTTATTTTTATTAAAAATAAATTTAGCTTTTAGGATTAATCACTAAATCTATCTTTGCCCGTGTAGCTCAGTGGATAGAGCGGATGCCTTCTAAGCATTAGGTCAGGAGTTCGATTCTCTTCACGGGCGCCATTTAAATATTTTCAAAAATAATTTAAAGAAATATTTATTTATTTTTGAAAATACATTGTCAATGTTTATTAAAGGAACTCGTTTATTATATGAAAAAGAATCCACTTCCAATTTTATTAACTGACAATTTTTTTATTTTTCCGTCTTGTAGTCAAGTTTTAAACTTGGAAAATAATAATGATTTAAAAAAAACTCTTATTTCTTCTTGAAAAAGCGGAGAAGGAAAAATACTTATTATTTCAAGTAAAATTCCATTAAATTTAAATGATGAATACCTTTCTGACAATTTCTTTTCTTTTGGTTCTTTAGTTAAAGTTGAAATCGATTTATCTTCTGATGCTAACATCGAAATAGTCTTTAATTCTCTTCGCGATATTCAATTAATTGGATTAGAAAGAGTTGAAATTTCAGAAATTTTTAAAGACAGCGATGAAGATGTTTGAAAAGGAAATTATGATATTCTTCGTGAAGATTTAAGCTTGTCCACTCCTCAAGAAGTTAGAAGCCTTAATGATTTAACTGTAAGATTTGTTAAGTATTTACCTAATTTATTGAAAAATAACAATATAACAATGTCTGATAGTTTGCCATATTTAGCAATTGGAGATTTAAGTAATTTTGTTGATTTTGTTGTTCAAAATAGTAATAATTTGGAGAGAGATTTTAAACAACTTCTTCTTGAAGAGTTTAAATTATGAAGACGTCTAAAACTTCTTTTAGAATTGGAAAAAAAAACTCGTAAAATTCAACAAAACATTAATACTAAAATAAATGAAAAGATTCTTGATCAGCAAAAAGCTGCATATTTAAGAGAACAATTAGAAGAAATTAAATCACAACTTGATAAAATGGAAGGAATTGAAAATGAAAGAGAAGTTTATTTAAAACGCTTAGAAAACGAGTCCTTTCCTGATCAAGTTAAAAAAATTGTTCGTGAAGAAATCAAAAATTATGATAAAATGCATTCACAATCTAGCGAAGCAAACATAATTAGATCTCATATCGATTGGTTAATGAATTTACCTTGATATAATACAACTGATGAAAAAGATGACTTAAATCTTGCTCGACAAGAGTTAGATAAAGAACATTTCGGTCTTGAAAAAATCAAAGAAAGAATTATTGAACATTTAGCTGTAATACAAAAAACTAAAAACAGCATTGGTAATGTTATTTGTTTTGTTGGTCCTCCTGGAGTTGGAAAAACTTCTTTAGCTTCTTCAATTGCAAAAGCGACAGGTAGAAATTTTGTTAGAATGTCTGTTGGTGGAATTTCTGATGAGGCAGAAATTCGTGGTCATAGAAGAACTTATGTTGGAGCTTTGCCAGGAAAAATCATTCAAGAAATGAAGAAAGCGAAAGTTATAAATCCTTTATTTTTAATTGATGAAATTGATAAAATTAGCTCTGGAAGATTTCATGGAGATCCCTCCAATGCTTTATTAGAAATTTTAGATCCCAATCAAAATAGTAAATTTATTGATAATTATTTAGGAGAAATTCCTTATGATTTATCAAAAGTTTTATTTATTTGTACAGCCAATTCTACTGATTTTCCGCAACCTCTCTTAGATAGAATGGAAATTGTTAATTTATCATCTTATACTGAGTTAGAAAAATTACACATTGCTAAAAATCATTTAATTCCTAAAAATTTAAATATTTATAATTTGAATTCTTCTTCTGATAATGAAATTACTTTTACTGATGATTCAATTAAAGAAATAATAAGATTCTATACTCAAGAGGCTGGTGTCCGTGAGCTTAATAGAATGATTCAAAAAATAATTAGAAAATTTATTGTTGAAATTTTAAAAAATGAATCTAAAACTTTAAAAATTGATTCAGATAATATTTATAAATATCTTGGAAAAAAGATTTATGATTTTACATCTAAAAAAGATTCTTCTCAGGTTGGAGTTGTAACTGGTTTAGCATATACATATTCAGGCGGTGATATTCTTTCAATCGAAGTTGGATTTTTTAAAGGAAAAGGAAAATTAATTTTAACTGGAACTTTAGGAGATGTAATGAAAGAGTCTGCAAATATTTCTTTAGATTACATAAAGTCAAATTATGAATATTTTGGAATTAATGATGATTTTTTTCAAAATAATGACATTCATATTCATGTTCCTGAAGGATCAACCCCTAAAGATGGGCCAAGTGCAGGTATTGCCTTAACTTCAGCAATCATATCAGCTTTAACTAATAAAAAAATTTCTTATAACATTGGAATGACTGGTGAAATAACTCTTCGTGGTCATGTTCTTCCTATTGGAGGATTAAAAGAGAAGTCAATTGCTGCTCATAGAAGTGGATTAAAGACAATTATTATTCCTAGTGGAAATGACAAAAATTTAGAAGATATTCCCCAAGAAGTTAAAGATAAATTGGAAATTATCCTAGTTAAAGAATATAAAGAAGTTTGAAAAATTTTAACTGAACTTGATCTTGATATTTAGTAATTGTATTTAAATAAATAAATTATCTAAATTATTATTTTCTTTTTTTTTATTGATTAAATTTTTTAATTATTTATAATATCTTTTATTTCTATATGTAAAAAAACTGAATTTTTTCTAAAAATTATATAATGAATTTTTGATAATTTTTTAAAGAAAAATATTATTCTTTTTATAATAATTATTTTGAATATTGTATTAATTATTAACTAAATTTAAAAAGGTCCAATGTATTATGAATGAAAGTCGAAAATATGACTTTAATCTTACTGAAAATAGAAAAATTAAAGATTATTGATCAAATAAAGCAGAGAAAATAAAAAATTATTCTTCTACAGTTTTAATGCCACCTCCAAATATTACAGGTAATCTTCATTTAGGTCATAGTTTAGATTTAGTTATTCAAGATTTTATTGTTAGGTCTTCATCTTTGAGTGGTCAAAAAGTAAATTGAATTTCCGGTTTTGATCACGCAGGAATTGCAACTCAAAGCAAAATAGAAAATTTAAATTTATCATTTAATAATAATGATGAAAAAAAAAAATTTGCTCTTGAAAAATGATATCCACAACAAAAAAATAAATTTAAGGAACAGTGAGAGAATTTAGGATTGTTTTTAAATTATAAACAAGATAACTTTACAATGAACTTGGATGTTCAAGAAAAAATAAGAGATTATTTTGTTGAACTTTATAATGATGGTTTAATTTATCAAAGTACCAGAATGATAAATTGAGATCCTAAGTTAGAAACCGTGATTTCTGATATTGAAATTGATAATGAAAATTTTAAAAATAAGTTATTTTATGTTGAATATTCTTTGTTTGATAGTGATGATAAAATTGTTGTTGCAACTTCAAGACCAGAAACTATTTTTGCAGATGTTGCTTTGCTTGTTAATCCTAATGATAATCGATATCAAAAATTTTTAGGATCTTTTGTTATTAATCCTTTAACTAATGAAAAATTACCAATTTTTTCTAGTGATAAGGTGATTATTGATTTTGGAACTGGTGTTTTGAAATGCACTCCTGGTCATGATTTCAAAGATTATGAAATTGCTAAAAATCTTAATCTTCCAATAGTTATTTGTTATGATAAACAAGGAATTTTTAATAATTTGGCAAATCAATGACAAGGAAAAAATTATAGAGATTCAAAATCAAGCATAATTGATTTTTTGAAAAGTAAAAATTTAATTACTCGTGAAGAATTTTATCAGACTACAATTCCTCGTTCTCAAAGATCTGGAGATATTATTGAACCATTCGTTTCTCTTCAATGATTTTTAGATTTACCTTTAATGGTAAAAAAAATTGAACTTTTTAATCCCAATTTTTTAAATGAAATTGATTTTTTCCCATTTTCAATTAGTGATAATTTGTTTAATTGAAAGAATAATGTTAAAGAATGATGTATTTCTCGTCAGCTTTGATGAGGCCATCAAATCCCAATTTGATATCACGATGTTAATAAGACTATTTTTGCAGGAGAAAAGTCACCAGATGATTTTGGTTGAAAAAGAGAAAATGACGTTCTAGATACTTGGTTTTCAAGCAGCTTATGACCTCTAATTACAAATTCAGAAAATAATAATTTTTCTCCTATAACATATTTAGTTACGGGTTCGGATTTACTTTTTTTCTGACTTTTTAAAATGATTTCCTTCAGTTTTTATTTTCATAAAAAACCTCCTTTCAAGAAAGTTTTTATTCATGGATTAATCAGAGATGAAAATGGAAAGAAAATGTCAAAATCTCTAGGCAATGGAATTGAACCAGAGGAGATTATTTCTAAATATGGAGTTGATAGTTTACGTCTTTTTCTTTTAAGTAATAATGTTTTCGGGAGTGACTTAATTTTTGAAGAAAATAAACTAAAAGGTTGTTATTTTTTTCTTCAAAAATTATGAAGCATTTTCAATTTTATTTTGAAATATTCTGATACATCTGATTTTAAATTAATTGAATTAAATTATTTAAAAGAATTGATTGATAAAGAGCAAGATTTAACAATAAAAATTTTAAGTTGCTGAGTTATAAACGAACTTTTTATAATTGAAAAATTATATTTGAAAAATGTTAATTATAAAATGGATACATCTTTTTTAGCTAAAAAATTATTGGAATTCACAAAGGAAAAAATTAGCAATTCTTACATTTACTTGTTAAAAGGATCTATTAATAGAACTAGTTTGCTTACTTTGATTTATGTTTTTCAAAATTTATTGTTATTATTAAATCCTTTTATTCCTTTTGTCACAGAGCACATATATAAAAAAATTACCTCTAAAAACATTGGAGAATTAGAGTTTATTAATGAATCATTCGGTGAATCAATTAAAATTTCTTTAATTGATTTAATTCTTATTGTTAGAAATAAAATTTCTTCATTTTGCAAGGAAAATAAAATTGATAGTTCTACAATTGAATTTCAATTTGATTTATTAGATGATTTAAAGATTCATAGTGATTTAATAAAGCTTCTTATGAAAAAAATGAATTTTATTGAAAAAATTAATGTTAATTTAGATGATTTAAAAATATTAAATCCAGATTTTATTGATGTTTCTCCTTTTGGAATTTTGAAATTTTCAAAATTAAAAATTGATAAATTTATTGTTAATAAAAGCAAAAGTTTAGATTTTTATGAAAATGAAATAAAAAGAAGTTTAGGTTTACTTAACAATGAAGGATTCTTAAATAAATCTCCAAAACCATTAATTGCTTTAGAGAGAGAGAAATTAATTAACTATCAAAAACAAAAGGAGAGAATTTTAGCAGAAGCTAAATCTTTAGAAAAATAAAAAAAAAATGAATACTTGTAGCACATCTTTAGAAAAATTAAAAAATTTAAAAGAAATTAATAAAGATCCTTTTTCAATAAATAGTTTTGACGTTGATTATGATATTAAAGATATTTTTGAAAAATTCTCAGATTTTAAAAAAGAAGATTTAATTGAAAAAAACGTTTTAGTTAAAATTGCTGGAAGATTGATGAGAATAAGAAATTTCGGAAATCTTTGTTTTGCTGTTTTAAGAGGTTTTGATTTAGATATTCAAATAATATCAATTAAGGATAAAGATTTTAATTCTTTAGAGATAGGCGATGTTATTGGAGTCTATGGAGTAGTATGTAAAACTGACAAAGGTGAGTTAAGTGTAAAAGTTATTAATTTTCAACTTTTAAGCAAGTGTTTAAAGCCTATTCCAGATTTTCATTATGGATTTAATGATGTTGAAGAAAGATTTAGAAATCGTCATTTAGATTTTATTGTTAATATTAAAAATAGAAACATACTAATTAACAGAGCTAAGATAGTTTGATTTATAAGAAATTTTCTTAATCAAATAGGTTTCACTGAAATGGAAACTCCCATATTAGTTTCAGAAGCTTCTGGAGCTCAAGCAAAACCTTTTATTACTCATCATAATAAGTTATCTAGAGATTTTAACTTAAGAATTGCAACAGAAATACCTTTAAAAACACTTTTGGTTGGAGGATTTGAAAAAATTTATGAACTTGGAAGGATTTTCAGAAATGAAGGAATAGATGCTCGCCATAATCCTGAATTTACAACAATTGAGATTTATGAATCTTATAAAAATTCTGATCACATGATGAAATTAACAGAAAATTTAATAAATTCAGTAAAAAAAACGTTATTTAATGATAAGGAAAAGTTGTTTTTTAATGGACATTATATTGAAATAAAAGAATCTTTTGAAAAAATGACTATGATAGAATCAATTAATAAATTTTCTGGTGTTGATTTTACTAATGTTGTTGATTTTGAAGAAGCAAAAAAATTATCTATTGAACATAAAGTTCATTTGGATGGTTATCAAAATAGCGTTGGTCATATAGTTACTTTATTTTTTGAAAAATTTGTTGAAGAAAATTTAATTCAACCAACTTTTATTTATGAATATCCTATTGAAACTTCACCTTTAGCAAAAACTATTAAAGGAAAAGAAAGATTTGCAGATCGTTTTGAATTATTCATTAGTGGCTTAGAATTTGCAAATGGCTACAGCGAGTTAAATGATTCTGAGGAGCAGAGATCAAGATTTGAACTTCAAACTAAAGAAAAAAACTTAGGAAATGATGAAATTGCTGCTTTTGATAATGAATTTGTTGAAGCTTTGGAGTATGGAATGCCTCCTGCTGGTGGATTGGGAATTGGAATTGATAGATTAGTAATGTTGTTAAATGAAGTCAATAATATCAGAGAAGTTATTGCATTTCCTCAAATGAAAAAAAGAACAAATTAGATACTTTAATTATAATATAATAGAATGTTTATTTTTTTAGATTTAATTAGCTTTAATAAAGCTTAAAATAATTCTTTTGAAGTTTCAAAAGGAATATACCATAAAATTAAACTTAATAATGTTAACTTTTTTTGAAACATAAAAATATATTCATTCCTGCAGGAAAATTCATAAAATGCCAACAATTAATCAATTAATAAAAAACGAGAGACAAGATAAAAAAAAGAAGAGAAAAAACATTGCTTTAAGCACTGGATGGAATCAAAAGAAGAAGAAATTTCTTACAAATAATAGTCCCCAAAAGTCTGGAATTTGTAAAAAGGTTGGAAAAATGAATCCAAAAAAACCTAATTCAGCTCTTCGAAGTTATGCCCGTGTTAGTTTAAGCAATAATACTGAAGTTACAGTTTATATTCCTGGAGAAGGACATAATATTCAAGAATATTCTTCAGTTTTAATTGCTGGTGGTGGAGCTCAAGATTTACCAGGAGTAAAATATCATGTTTTAAGAGGAAATCTTGACTGTGCTGGTGTAGAAGGCAGAAAACAGGGAAGATCTTTATACGGAACTAAAAAAGGAAAAAAATAAATGAGAAAAAAGAAATTAATTAAAAATCATCCTTTAAAAGAAGATTTTAAATACTCTTCATTAGTTGTTAGCGAACTTATAAATAAAGTTATGTTAAGTGGACTAAAAGAAAAAGCATCTAGAATAGTTTATTCTAGTTTTGATGATTTAGAAAAGAAATTTTCAACTTCTCCTTTAACTATTCTTGAACAAGCTTTAGAAAATTTACGTCCTAAATTAGAGTTGAGAACTAGAAAAATAGGTGGTGCTAATTGTCAAGTTCCTTTTGAAGTTGAACCTAAAAGAGCTCTTACTTTAACTTTAAGATGAATAGTTGAAGCAGCTCGAAAGAGAAAAGCAAACGCAATGTCTAAATGTTTAAGTTTAGAAATCATTGATGCTTTCAATAAAACTGGTGAAGCTTTTAAGAAGAAGGAAAACATTCAAAAAATGGCTATTTCTAACTTAGCTTTTTCTTCATATAGATTCTAAACTAAAATCTTAATTCGGCTTTGAACCAAAGCCTTTCAATTTTTAAAAAAAATTGAAAAAATCTCTTTTGAGGTGGTTTAAATTAAATTTATTATTTTTATAAGGAACTTATTTTTGCATGTCAGAAGAGAAAAGAATTGAATTGATTCGTAACATCGGTGTTATGGCTCATATTGATGCTGGTAAAACAACAACTAGTGAAAGAATACTTTTTCTTGCTGGTAAAATCTACAAAATTGGAGAAACTCACGAAGGTCAAAGTCAATTAGATTGAATGGATCAGGAGAAAGAAAGAGGTATAACTATTACCTCTGCTGCAACTACTGTTTTCTGAAAAGATTGTCAAATTAATATAATAGATACGCCGGGTCATGTTGATTTTACAGCTGAAGTAGAAAGATCTTTAAGAGTTCTAGATGGAGCTATTTTAGTTGTTGATGCTCAAGCTGGAGTTGAACCTCAAACTGAAACAGTTTGAAGACAAGCTGATAAATATGAAACTCCAAGAATTGTCTTTTTAAATAAAATGGATAAGACTGGAGCTGATTTTTTCTATTCTTTAAAAAGCGTTGAAGATAAATTGAATGCGTCTTGTTTGGTTGTTCAATTACCAATAGGATCAGAAAATGATTTTCAAGGTGTTGTTGATATTATTTCTCAAAAAGCATTTTTTTTCAAACTTAAAGACGTTGAAGAGAATTTTGAAATTAGAGAAGTTCCTGATTTTTTACTTGATAAACTTTCTTCTTATAGACAATTACTTGTTGAAAGAGTTATTGAACATGATGAAAATTTAGCTTCAAAATATCTAGAAGGAAATTCTTTAACAAATGAAGAAATAAAATATTTAGTGAGAAAAGCAACTATTACTGGTAAGCATTTTCCAGTTTTTTGTGGAACAGCATTTAAAAATATTGGAATCAAATTTTTACTAGATGGTGTTGTTGATTATCTTCCTTCTCCTCTTGATTGTAGCGAAACCAAAGCATTTTCAGTTAAAGATTCTTCTCAAATGGTTAAAATTGGTGATGGTGATTGCGCAGCTCTTGCTTTCAAAATAATGAACGATCCTTTTGGAAAATTAACTTTTTTAAGAGTTTATTCTGGTAAAGTTCTTTCAAACTCATATCTTTATAACTCAACTAAACAAAAAACTGAGAGAATTAGCAGACTTTTAAGAATGCATGCTAATAAAAGAGAAGAAATAAAAGAAATTGCTGCTGGAGATATTGCTGTTGCTGTTGGTTTGAAAAATACTAACACTGGAGATACTCTTTGTGAAGAAAATAAACAGTTACTTCTTGAAACTATTAGTTTTGCCGATCCTGTTATTTCTCTTGCTATTGAACCTAAAACAAAGCACGATCAGGATAAAATAAGCATTTCTTTAGGAAAAATATCTGAAGAAGATCCTACATTTAGATATTACTCTGATTTGGAAACTGGTCAAATGATTATTTCTGGAATGGGTGAGTTACATTTAGATGTTATTGTTGAAAGACTTAAACGCGAATATGATGTTCAAGTTAATGTTGGAAAACCTGAAGTTGCTTATAGAGAAACAATTAAAAATACTGTTGAAAATGAAGGTAAATACATTAAACAATCTGGTGGTCATGGTCAATATGGTCATGTTTGAATAAAGTTTGAACCAAATCCTAACAAAGGTTTTGAATTTGTTGACGCTATTAAAGGTGGTGTTATTCCTAAAGAATATATTAATCCTGTTAAAGAAGGATTGGTTGAATCTATTGCTTCTGGTTTGCTTCTTGGATATCCAATGGTTGATGTAAAAGCAACTCTTTATGATGGTTCTTTTCATGATGTTGATTCTTCAGAATTAGCTTTTAAAATTGCTTCATCTATTTGTTTCAGAGAAAGTAAGTCAAAATTAAAAATAGTTTTACTTGAACCTGTTATGAAATTAGAGGTTGTGGTTCCTGATGAATATTATGGTGATATAATAAATAATATTATTTCTCGTCGTGGATCTATTGAAGATGCCGAAAAGCATGGAAATCTTTATAAGATATATGCAAAATCTCCATTGTCAGAAATGGCTGGTTATTCAACAACTCTTAGATCTCTTACAAAAGGAAGAGGAACTTATTCAATGCAATTACATGCTTATGAAGAAGTGCCTGAATACATAACTGAAGAACTTCTTAAGAAGAAAAATCTTAACAAAAAATAATTTAATTTTATTAATTAGAAAGTTTTTTATTTTATAAAAAACTATAATTAGAAATATTATTATAATAATCTTAAATAATTAGAAATATTTATAATTTTAATTAAAAAATATAAGAAACAGGGAGAAATATTTTTAAAAAATATGAAAAAAGATTATAAAGTTGAAGAATTAAATTTTATCAGTTTAACAAAAAAATATTGAAAAGAACAATTATTTTTTTATTTTTTAGCCACTTTGAGTAGCATTGGAAGTTTTTTTATCTCTGAAAACGGAATAAAATCACTTATTAAAAAAATACAAAATAGTGATAGCGATAATGATCGTTTTTATTTAACTTTTCTTGGAAAAACAATAAAAAATTTTGGAAATAATAAAAAACAATTTTCGATTTTTTTTTCATTTCTTATTTTTTTCTATTTTGCTATCGTTCTTCTTCACGTATGATTTTCTTTTTATTTACAAAACAGTTTAAAGATGCACATAAAAAGCACTTTATCTGAAAAAGCATTTAATTTAAAAAATTATTACGATAAAAAAAGAATTGCATCTTTATTAACTTATAATGCAAGGGTTTTTTCCGAATCTGTTTTTTATATACCTAATCAAATTTATTATGTCGTTATTGATTTTATTTTAAATTTTATTTATTTGTCGAATATATCTCAAAGAAATTTAACTAATTTAGCTATTTTTTATTTTATTTTTTTGGTTAAAATTTGTATAATTTTGCAATATGTATTTTATAAAAAAGAATTGAAATTTCAAAATTCTATGGAAGATGAAATGAAAAATGAATTATTTTTAGTAGATAACAGAGATCTAATAATAAAAAAGAATTCTATATCAAGTTTTTTAAATTCTTATAATTTTCTTTTAAAAAAGTCATTTTTTGATTCTAATGACAGAGATTTGTTTCAGTCTTTTTCTTTTGTTTTTCCTTCTTTTTATGTGATTAAAATGTTTGCTGTTTTTGTAATTATTTTTACTGACAAATTCACACCCGCAGTTATTACTTCTTCATTAACTCTTATTGATCTTTTTGATAATTTTAAGAAAATTATTGAAAGAGTAAAATCTTATCCTTTTTGCATTTCTTCTCAAAAAAAAATAAATGATTTTCTTTTAGAAGATGAAAGAAATGATTATCAAAATAATATTGAGATTAATGAAAAAATTGAAACGATTTCTCTTAATAATATTAGCTTTTGTTATAATAAAAACGATAAAGAAGCTTTGAAAAATTTTAATATGGTTTTTAAAATTGGAAACATTAATAGAATGGATTTTCCAAATGGATTTGGAAAAAGCACTATAATTAATCTTATTACAGGTTTATTTAATGTTCAACGCGGACAAGTGATAATTAATAAAAATTACAGTTTGAATGATTTGAATTTAAAAAGTTGAAGAGATAAAATTAGTTATTCTGAACATAGAAATTTAATTTCTCAGGAAAATTTTTCAACTGGTCAAAAACAATTAATAGACTTGGAAAGTTCATTTAAAAATGAGGATAAAGAAGTTTATATTTTTGACGAAGCTGATAGTAATTTAGACATTGAAAACAGGGTTTATTTTTTAAAGAAAATTGATGATTTAAGCAAAAGAAAATTAGTTATTTTAGTAAGTCATCTTGTTTCAAAATTTAATTAATTTAATTATTATTATTCAAACTTTTTATTAAAAAATTAATTAAGAGGTTTGAATAATTTTCAAAATGGAACTGTAGCCAAGAGGCCCAAGGCGGAAGTCTGCAAAACTTTTTTTCGTCGGTTCGAATCCGACCGGTTCCTCCATTCAAAAATCTCTAATCTAATGCAATGTTTAAAAAAAAAAATATCTCAAAAAATGATAATTTAATTTTTTATTTAGCTTTTTCAGCTTTCTTTCATCTTTCATCTTGTCTGTGTTCAATATTTTCAGATTATAAAAATAATGACTCTCAAATATTTACTCTAGAATATTTTTCAAGATTTTTAACATGATGATCTTTTCACGCATCTTTGTTTACTTTTTTTACTTTTTTTTATGTTATTGTTAAGAAGTATTTTTTTCATAATAAAATAAATTCAAAGAAAGGAAGATATTGAGAGCAAATCCTTTATGTAATTACTAATAATGCTAATCTTGTTAGCATGATTATTTTTTTTTCGGGAGTTTTTTCAGATATTTTTTTTTTAAAGGAAGGAAAAAGATCTATTCCAGTTTCAAAAAATGAAAAGATTTTTTACTGAATTTATACAATTTGTTGGCATTTTATAGCCCCTTCTTTATGGATTAAATATTTTTGTAATATTGATTTATCCTTATTAAGAAATGAATTAAAACACAATGAAAGCGGTTCATTTATTCATATTTTCTCTCATCCTTTAATTTATTTTTTATTTCTTGTTTTCAGAGGTGCCAATAGTATTACAATAAGAAAAAAATATCCGTATGGTTTTATTGAAACTGTTATGGAAAAAAAATCTAGTTTTTTAGAAAATTTTTATTTTGAATTAACTTTTTCTTTATTTTTTTACTTACTTTTTTATTTAATTTCAATTTTTTCATTAAAATTTAATGAAAAATTTTTCATTAAAAAAATAGATAAAAACAAAGTTGAAATTTATAATTTTAATTATTAAAAATATTATTTTTTATTTGCGTTCGTAGTTCAATGGACAGAATTTTTGACTTCGAATCAAAAGGTTGTAGGTTCGATTCCTACCGAGCGCACCAATTATTAAAATGAATTTTTACATATTAAAATTATAAATCTTTAATTAATAGTTAAAATAATTTATATATTTAATACTTATTTTGCATTATTATTTTATGTGCAATTTTTAGTATTTTATTTAAATGGGAAATAAAACAATGGAAATAGATAATAAAAAATATGTTCGCTTGATAGAAGAAGGTGGCATTTTTTTTTATTCATTGGCTAAAGGAACTTTCATTTTACCTCCAAATGGTTTTGTTCTTTGAGATCAAATTAAAAAATATTTGGATAGTAAATTTGAACTCTTGGGAGTAAAAAATGTAACACTTCCTACTCTTATCCCCATTTCTTTACTTGAAAAAGAAAAAAATCATATTGATGGTTTCTCTCCTGAACTTTTCTTAGTAAAAAGAAAAAAGCTTGATAATCATAATGAATTAGAAAATCCAAATGAAGAAGTTTTAGCTCTTCGACCAACAAGTGAAGTACTTTTTTATGAATGATTTTCTAAAAGTTTGCAAAGTTATAAACAACTTCCATTTTTATATAATCAATGAGGTCAAGTTTTTAGAGCTGAGAAAAACACAAAACCTTTTCTTAGAAATACTGAATTTCTTTGACAAGAAGGTCATACTCTTCACGTTGGAGAAAAAGATGCTAGAGATTTTGCAAAACAAATTTTAGATATTTATAAAGAATATGTTGAGAAAATCTTATGTTTATCTGCAACGGTTGGAATAAAAACTTCTTGTGAGAAATTTGCAGGAGCATTGGAAAGTTATACAGTAGAATGTCTTTTGCCTGATTATCAATGTTTGCAAGTTGCAACTAGTCATTATTTTGGAGAAAGTTTTTCAAAAGCTTTTGATGTAAATTTTAGGGATGAAAATAATCAATTGAATATTCCATCTTCAACTTCATGAGGAACGTCAACAAGAGCCATAGGAGCTATTGTTTTAGCTCATTCAGATGAATTAGGATTGATTTTTCCATTTCCAGTAGCACCAATTCAAATTGCATTTATAAAATATAATGATAATGAAAATTTAAAGCTATATGAAAATGAAATTTATAGTAAATTATCTTCTAAATTTAGATGTAAATCTTATAGTGACAGCAAACAAATAGGAATTAATTTGACAAAGGCTGATAAAGAGGGTTGTCCAATAAAAATAATTATTGGTTCGAATGAATTAGAATCAAACACTTTAACTGTTTCTTTACGAACTTTTCCCAAGGATAAATTCATCATTAATAAAGATGAGATATTTTCTTTTATAGAAAGTTCGCAATTAAAAATATCTAATTATCTTTATCAAAAAAACTTGTCCATTAAAAATTCACATACTTTTAAAATAAATGACTATAAAGAACTAACAGAAAAGATAAAAACAGAAAAGGGAATTTTTTTAGTTCCTTTTTGTGATCGTTCTATTTGCGAAATTAACGTTAGAAAGTTATTTCCATCATTTAGTTTTAGATGCATTTCTCTTTCGGAAGAAATTATAAACAGTAAATGTATATTTTGTTCATATAATTCTATAGGCATGGCATATTTAGGTAGGTCATATTAAATTTAAAATAATAATTAATCAAATCACAACAATATGGAATCAGAATCAACAAAAGCAAAAAAAACATTAAAAGCATCAAGAAAAGAAGCAGAAAGATTAGCAAAAGCATCAAGGGTAGCAAAAGCATTAGAAAAAGCATCAAAAAAACCAAAAATCAACGAAATAGAACAAGCTGTATATATTCAACCAGAAGTAACAACTCAAATAATTCAAGATGATATTGTAATTGAAAATCAGCAACCGAATGATTATAAAGAAGATCAAGATGATTCTTCATCACTTCATGGTTTATCTTCTGATGAGAAAGATGAAAATGTAAAAAAATCAAATTATAATCTAAATGATCAAGAAAAAAAAGAAGTTTTTGTCGAAGAAGTTGTTCAATTAGAAACAAAAGAAGAAAAATATTTTAATTTATCTTTATCTTTTATTGGTTTTGTATTTTTAACTTTTATTTTAAGTCTTTTTGTTTATTTTTTAAAATTTAAAAAAAATCATTCAAAGAATTAATTATATAAATTTTGATTACATGATTCATTTTTTTAATATTTTTAAAAATGGTGAATATAGATTTTTATAAATCAGAATTTCAATTTTAATAATTACTATTAATTATTAATTGATTTTTTTTTTTTACTATTATCTAAAATTGAATGGAAAATTGATCTAATTATTATTAGAATAAAGTTAATAATTTTTTTAAAATTTTTAATTTTGCAATGTTTATTTTTCACTTTTACTTCTTTAGTTAGATAAAATTATACTTAATAAGAAGTAAAATTTAACTAATTAATTATTATATTTTTAAGTTTGTTAAAAATCTTATATTCGGAAAGTGGCCTAATCCGGTAAGGCACTTGGTTTGGGACCAAGGGATTGCAGGTTCAAATCCTGTCTTTCCGACCATGTTGGAGTTCGCCGGCACCTATTTTTCAACACTTTTTAGAGTTTTTATCTACCAAAAAATAGATACTAATTGTAAAAAATATTAAATTAAAAATCTTCAAAATAATTTATTTTTGTTTAGAAAGTAATTAGAGAAAAATCTGAAACACAACTACTAATTAAAAATAAATAAATTTATAAATTATTTTTTAAATCCATTTTTGGTTGGCGAACTTACTATTTATAAATCTTCTCAAAATTTTTTATTGTAATAAAATCATTTTTGTTAATTTATTTAAGAAAATTCTTTCTCTTTTAATTAAAAACAGATTAACGAAAATATAATCATCAAAAAAAAGTAAAAAAAGTTTATCATAAACTGGATAGAAAATATCATCCAGATAGAAGTGTAGAATCTGTTTTTATGTCTAAAAAAGAAAAGGATGAAAAATTTCAAGAAATAAATAATGCATATGAATTTCTTAATTCTTTGAACAATAATTTAAAAATGTCTTTAATGATTCTTTAGAAGAACAGATTAAAGAATTAAAAAAGTCTCTTTTAGAAAAAGAAGAATTAATATTTACTAAAAATGTATCTTTTCTTTTTATTAATATTTCATTTTTAAAATTTGCTTTTTATTCATTAATTTCTCTATTTATTTGCTCGTTTATTCCAATTATTATAAAAATTATTATTAAAAAGATAGTGTGAAATTAGTTAATATTAAGAATTTAATTTACTTAAAATATTTTTTAGATTTGTTTTAATTGTAAAATTTACTTAATTAAATTCTTAATATTCTTTCTTTGAATATAACGTTTTATCAATTTTTAACATGAACATTAACAAAAATATCTTTTCTAAAAAAAACAATTTATGAAATTTAAAATTATTTCTAAATAAAAGATTAAAAAAATTTCTTATAATTTGAAGGTTTTCTTCAATTGTAATTTATTTTTTTATCTTATCTAAGATTGAATTCAAGTCTGCTTTCAAAAATTTATTTGAAACTGTTCAATCAGAAACAAAAAGCAATTTAGCTTCTATTTTAAGCATCTCAAGTGTTTTGCTTTTTCTTTTTTCATTAATTTCTTATTTTTGATTAAAAATTACAGAAATTGTTCCTAATTTTGTAAAGTCAGTTAATTTAGAGTCTTCTCAATTTGAAAATATTTTTAGAAACAAATTTTTTTTAATTAATGAAAGTAAATTTAATTTAATTAAAGTTGAATCGATTGTTTTTTCTATTAAAGATGCATCTAATTTGGTTAATGTTAATGGAAAAATTTTTTCTACTTTAGAAGATGGAAAATTTGAATTTTATTTTAATTCTAATTTGCATTCAAACTCTCTTCCTTATTTTTTAGAAAGAATTTCAAAAGATAATTTTTTTAATGATTTAAATTTTAAATTTAAGAGATCAAATGAGCTTTCTTTGTTTAGTGTTAAGGGAATTCTAATCGCTTTTATCTCTATTAATTCATTAATTATTTCTTATAAAATAGGTAAATGATGAATATCTTACGTACAAGAACAAAACGCTATACAAGAAGATAAAAATATGCGATGATCTCCAATTAATTCAGAAGATCTTTCTTCATTTGAAGAAAGTGTTGCTGGTTATGATCAAATAGTTAGTGATTTAAAATCTAATGCCAATTCTATTTCAAAAGGAAGAGGAATTATCCTTTATGGTCCTCCTGGAACTGGAAAAACATTATTAGCTAAGTGTTATGCTAAAGTTTCAAATTTTTCATATATGTTTTGCGCTGCAGGTGAAGATCTTCAAGTTAATGCTATTTCAAACATTACTGGAATTTCTTCATCAAAAGGAAAACTTATTGAACTTTTAGATTGAGTTTTAGAAAAGAGCAAAGGAATGCGTTCTCTTGTTTTCATAGATGAAATTGATAAGATGGGAAGTAAAATTGCAGGCATTGACGGATTAAGCAGCGGAGGTATTGAATTTTTAAATATAATAGATGGAGTTTATGATAAAAAATATAAAAGTATTTTCTTTATCATGACTACAAATTATGTAGAATGATTTAATGAAGCTTGTTTAAGATCAGGAAGACTTGAACATCAATATAATGTTAATTATCCAAATTTCGAATCTTCTTATAAAATTATAAATCATTATTTTAATTACTTTGAAGAAAATAGTAGTGAATTTGGTATTAATGTTTCTAAAATTATTACTTCAAATAAGCTTAATATTATTAATTTTATTTATTATTCAATTAACAGGGATGTTATCAATAAAAATGAAAATCTTGAACACATTCATTCTCTTTTATCTATTAAAGAAATATGAAAAATTGCTAGACATTTGCGAATTAAAGAGAAGTTTAATGAAGAAACAATTATCAAAATTGTTAATAATAAAATTAATATATTTGAAGCATATGGAAATTATGGGAATAATTTTGAAATAACAAAAGATTATAAATTTACAAATCCAAATTTTGAAATTGATCAATATGAAGAAAAATCATTTGAAAAGTCTAATGATTTGAATGATTTGTCTAAATTTACTGGATCTGATATTAAATCTTTAATTCTAAATTTTTTAGAAAGATTCAATTATTGAGAAGAAAAAATTGGAAGCAATCCTAAATTTCATTTAGTTTGAAAATTAGAGTTTTTTAATATTTTAGAAAAAGGTAAAAAGTCATCTTCATCTAAAAATAATGTCTTGGGCAACGCTTTAAAATCTCTTAGCAATTTTCGTTAATTTAATGTTAATTAATAAATAATTTTTAAATTTTTTTTAAGGACAGTTTTTAATCTTTTTACTAAAAATAATCTTAGTGATCAAAAATTGATCACTTTTTAATTTACATATTAGTTTAAATATAAGGACTATTAAAAATTATGAATAGAGAAAATTTAATTAGAAATCGAAGAGATTTTAATCCATTTAGAAGAAGTTTTTTTGATGATTTGTTTTTCCCCTTAGAGTCAACTTTATTTCCTGAAATAAATAACGCTTTAACTCTTAAAAGTTTTAACAGCGAATTTAAAGAGGATAAAGATAGTTATTACATTAAAGCTGAATTACCAGGAATTAATAAAGATGATATTGACATAGATATTGATAATAATAAAATTTCAATTCATGCTGAAAAAAAAGAAGAAAAAGAATTAAATGATAAAAAACATCATCATTTTTCTGAAATTTATTATGGGTCTTTTTCTAGAACTTACTCATTTTCATCACCTGTTGATGTAGAATGTGTAAAAGCAGTTTCTAAAAACGGAATACTTCATTTAACTATTCCTAAATTAGCTAGAAGTGAAAAATCTACGAAGATTAATATAGAATAATTTATTACAAATTATTCTTATTTATATTATGTGAGAAAAGCGGTTGTCTGTTTTTAACTTAAAAATTCTTCTTTTAATTGATAAATTTCTTTTAATATGTAGTTTCTAAGTTCATTAATAGACACTCTTTTTTGATTCATAGTATCTCTTTCTCTGACTGTAACTTTATTATCATTCTTTGTTTCAAAATCTATAGTTACACATAAAAATGTTCCTATTGAATCTTGTCTTCTATATCTGTTTCCAATATTTCCTGTTTCTTCATATGAAACTGAGAATTCTGCAGTTTTTATTAAATCTAGATAAACTTGATAAGATTCGTTATTCAATTGCTTGCTAAGCGGCATAACTGAAACAAAAAATGGTGATAATAGTGGATGTATTTTTAAATAAGTTCTTTTCAATTGTGATTTTTCAACTATTTCTTCTCGATAGCTATTTTCTAAAATTGCTAAAATCAATCTTTCAATTCCAAAAGAAACTTCTATTACGTGTGGAAATTTCTTGTTTCCATCTTCATCTATTATTCCTAAAAAATGAGAAGATTTTTCACTGTGATTTTTAAGATCATAGTCTCCACGATCACTCATGCTACAAACTTCACCTCATCCAAAATTGTAATTAAAGTGAAAGTCTAAAGTTTTAAGAGAATAATGAGGAAGCTCTTCTTTTCTTATTTCTTTTTTTTCAATTGATTTATCGTTAAGATTAACTATTTTTCTAAAGAATTCTCATGATTTGCTTACTCAGTAATCTCATCATTTTTCTTTTTCATCAATTACAAAAAATTCAAGTTCTGCTTGTTCAAATTCTCTTGTTCTAAAAATTCCATGATTTAAAGTTATTTCATTTCTAAAACTTTTTCCAATTTGACCAATTCCAAAAGGTATTTTTTTATTAAAACTGTTTTTTATTGAAAGAAAATTTATAAATATTCCTTGACAAGTTTCGGGTCTTAGATAAACTATTTGATCTGAAGAATTATTACTGCTTGATGAAATATTTGTTTTTAACATTAAATTGAATTGAACTGGAGTTGAAAATTCACCTTTACAAGAACATTTTTCATTTAATTTAAAAACATTTTTTTCTTCACTTGATAATGATAAAAAACTTATAAAATCTTTTTCTGAAATTAAATTATCCAACCTAATTCTTTTCTTACAATTTAAACATTCTATTACTCAATCACTGAAGTTTTTTTTGTGACCAGATGCTTCTAATACGTCGTTATGAGTTAGAATTGCTGTTTCGCAAGGAAAATTATGAGGATTGCTTGTTATGAAGTAATCTCATCAAAGATTTTTTAATTTTCTTTTTAATTCAGCTCCATTAATTCCAAGATCTCAAGATTTTGCTAATCCTTGGTATATTTCAGCGTTTGAATTTATAAATCCATATTGTTTTAAATGTGAAATTATTGTCTTTTCTTTTTGATTATTCATTTTTTTCTTATTTGTTGTTATTGATTAATATTGTTTTTTAATTTTGTTATTCACTGTCCGGTTTTCACATCTCTTATTACTTCTATGAAGTTTTTAAAAATAAATGTTGATTTGTTTTCTTCAATTTTTTCAAAGCTTTTAAAGAATGATGTTTTTTCGTCAATCTCTTTTCTATAAAAAAGAATAAATCAATCATTATTTTTGCTTTTTTCTATACAACATCAATCTCCTTTTTCAAAATCAAAAATTGGGCTGTCGTTTCTACCTTTTCTTTTTTCTGATTGCAAAAATCATGATGATTCTTCTCTCACTACTCCAAAAATTCTATTATATTCAATTGATTTTGGCAACATAATTAAAATCCTCTATTTCTTTGTATTAAGTTAATTTTATTTATTAATTTTTTCTTCATTTTTTAAATTTAATAAAATTTCAATATTCTTCAGTGTTATTGATAAAATAGACTGAAATATTTTTAATTAATGTTTTATTTTTTTATATTTTCGTTCTTATTTTAAAGTTTAAACTTAGTTAAATTTTTATCAATAAATGCATTTATTACAATAGACTAATAAAATATTATATAAACAAAAAAATTATTTGTAATTTAGTATCAAAATTAAATCATTATTATAATAAGGTTAATTTTTTATTATATTGATTTAAATTAATTACTTTTTTACAAAGGTTATGTACAACCTTCAGTTAATACTGAGAAGCTTTGAAATATAGGCAGTTCATTCATAGAATAAATTAGGAAGTAATTATTAAACAAATGGCAAAGCAAGAATTTAAAAGAGATAAAGATCATATTAATGCTGGAACGCTTGGTCATGTTGATCATGGTAAAACAACTTTCACTGCAGCTGCAACTAGAGTTTTAAGTAAATCTGGTTCTGGAACAAAATTTGTTGGATATGATAGTATTGATTCAGCTCCTGAAGAAAAACAAAGAGGTATTACTATTAATACTGCCCATGTTGAAATTGAAACTGCAAATAGACATTATGCTTTCATAGATTGTCCTGGACATGCCGATTATATTAAGAATATGATTACAGGTGCAGCTCAGATGGATGGAGCAGTTTTAATTGTTGCAGCCACTGATGGAGTAATGCCACAAACTAGAGAGCATTTGCTTTTAGCTAAAAAATCTGGTGTTAATCACGTTGTTGTTTTTGTTAACAAAATTGATCTTATTGAAAATGATCCTGGTTTCGAAGAAACTAAAGAAATCATCGAAATGGAGATTCGTGAAAATTTAGAAAAGTATGGATATGATTCAGAAAATACTCCAATAGTTTTTGGTTCAGCTTTCAAAGCTCTTAATGGAGATGAAAAAGAAGAAGCAAATATTCTTAAATTATTCGATCTTTTAGATAAATATATACCTGTTCCTGAACGTGATTTAGCAAAACCATTCTTGATGTCTGTTGAAGATACAATGAGCATTACGGGACGTGGAACTGTTGTTACTGGAAAAATTGAAAGAGGAACAATAAAAATTAATGATGAAATTCAAATAGTTGGATTTGGATCTCAACAAAAAGCAATTGTTACTGGAATAGAAATGTTTAAGAAGACACTAACAGAAGCCATTCCTGGTGATAATGCTGGTATCTTACTAAGAGGTATTGAAAGAAAACAAGTTCAAAGAGGACAAGTTTTAGCAAAACCCGGCAGTATTACTCCTCATAGTGAATTTGAATCTGAAATTTACATTTTGACTAAGGATGAAGGTGGACGTCATACTCCTTTTGCTTCAAATTATAGACCTCAATTTTATTTCAGAACTACTGATGTAACTGGAGTTCTTACTTTACCAGAAGGAATAGAATTAGTTATGCCTGGTGACAACTTACCTCTAAAGGTTACTTTGATAAGTTCTGTTGCTATTGAAGTTAATACTAAATTCTCAATTCGTGAAGGTGGAAGAACAGTTGGAGAAGGAACTGTTACTAAAATATTAAAATAATACTTAATAATTAAATTATTTATTTTTTTCAAAAAAAATAAGTTAAAAATTACATAGTATTGAAATTTTGAAAATGCTCTTTTTGAAAAATTAGGGCATTTTCAAATTAATTAGAGTATTAGCTCAGTTGGGAGAGCATTTGCCTTACAAGCAAAGGGTCAGCGGTTCGAGCCCGTTATACTCTACCATTTTTAAAATATAATATCTGTTTGTCTTGCTGACTTAGCTCAATCTGGCGGAGCAACCGCCTTGTAAGCGGTAGGTTGTAGGTTCGATTCCTATAGTCAGCACCATTCATCTTGATAATTTGAAAAGGGAGAATAGCTCAATCTGGCAGAGTAGTTGACTGTAAATCAATAGGTTGGGGGTTCAAATCCCTCTTCTCCCACCATTCGTAATGAGTCTTTTTGGGATATAGCCAAATGGCAAGGCAAAGGACTTTGACTCCTTCATTTATTGGTTCGAATCCAGTTATCCCAGCCATTTTGTTATTAGAGTGGTTTGGTGCAAACCTTCAGTTAATACTGAGAAGTTTTGAAAAAAACAGTTCACTTGTAAATAGTTGTTTTTTAAATTTACGGTTATTTGTCAAGATATTTTTTAAAAAATTCATAATATTTAATAAGCATTAAAATTTAGATTTCAAATTTTTAATTTTTCATTCAATTTTATTGTATTGCTAAATTTTTTGTTTTTTTTGAAAAGGATTAAAATTTAAAAACAAAAAAGTCTTTTAATTAAGATTCTATTTACTTGAGCATAAAATTTTTATTCCATTTTTTATGGAATAAAAATTTTTTAATATAATTTAGCGTTTCATGCTAATATTTATATAAAAATAAAAGAAAAGGTAAAATATAGAAAAATATGAAAAGATATTTTGGATTAAATAACACAGAGGAAAACTTGTTAGTTTACGGAAATTTAGTAAATTCTGTTCTTAACTTCTCATTAGTTGCTCCTTTAGCTTACTTTGTATGATTTGTTATAAAAGAATTAGATAAAGCTGCTTTTGAAACTAGTTATTCTGCTCATTCTAAAGTTTGAAACGGAGTAATTATTGCTTTCTGTACTGCAAAAATTTTATTCTGAGCTTTTGAAGCATATTGTTTTGCAAAAGCAACTTGAAACATTTCAAAGACAGAAAACAACTAAAAAATAGTTAAAAGATATTTTTTTTAATTTCAATTAAACTCATTGCTTTTTTTGCAATGAGTTTTTTGAATACCTATTATGTCTCGCTAGCTCAGCGGTAGAGCATTTGGCTTTTAACCAAAGGGTCAGAGGTTCGATCCCTCTGCGGGACACCATTTATAAGAACATTTAATCGCGGGATTGGCGAAATAGTAGACGCGTTAGACTTAGGATCTAATGTAGCGATACGTGAGGGTGCAAGTCCCTTGTCCCGTACCAATAAGGGAATGCGAGATTTGACTTGGATTAGTTGTTATTATTGCAATAAAATATTCAAAAATCAAAATTTTGTACAAGAAAGCCATATGTTCAGTGAACATTTTGAGGCTCCAGTTAACTTAGTTCTAGCTTTTTAAGTTTTTTTCTGTTAACAAGGCTTGAGTTAGCCTTTTAGTATTCTAATAAATATTTCTCAAAATTAACTTGACTGATTATCAAGTATAAATAATATAAATTGGAATCGAATAATCCCTAGTTTTTAACTAAAAAATATTCAAAATTATAAGATTTGACTATTTTCTTTAATTAATAGTATAAGTTGTAGACGTAATAACGCTAGCTAATCTTGAGGACATGGGTTCAATCCCATCATTTCCACCAATTGAATAAATTTTCAAGTATTTTAAAATAATGAAAAAATTTTACTCCAACAGTTCTTTTTTGATTTACTTTTCAAAAATACTTAATGAAAAATTCCCTAAAGAACATTTTTCAGATAATGAAATACTTATTTTTCAAAAAGATATTATATCTCTTTGTTCTTCTTCTTATGAAGATTTTTGAAGAGATTTTAATTTAAAAAAAAATAATAATAGAGATTATAA
Source organism: Mycoplasmataceae bacterium (assembly GCA_031673075.1). Classification (GTDB taxonomy): domain Bacteria; phylum Bacillota_I; class Bacilli_A; order Mycoplasmatales; family CGIF01; genus CGIF01. The sequence goes on from CP125276.1 coordinate 229,706, forward strand.
AAATATTTGTAAAAAAATAGAAAAATATCTTTTTGAAAAGCAACCTATTTCTTATCTTAATCAAAAATGTTTTTTTAATAATTTTCCTTTAAAAGTAAAAAAAGGAGTTTTTATTCCGCAACCAGATACAGAAATTCTTGTCGAAAAGTCATTATTTTTAATTAATCAAATTTGAGGTTTAAATAATAATATTGAGATTTTAGAAATTGGTACCGGCTCTGGAAATATTTCTATCTCTCTTGCTAAAAGTAATTCTTCTTGAAAAATCACAGCTTTAGATATTAACAAAAAAGCTTTATCGGTAGCAGAAGGTAATGCTGAATCATTAGATGTAAATAATATAAAGTTTTTATTCAGTGATATTTTTTCTGAAGTAATTGGATCTTTTGATGTAATAATTTCTAATCCACCTTATATTTCAAATAAAGATTATTATCATCTATCAGATTATACAAAAAAACAACCTAAAAATGCTTTAGTTGCTAAAAATAATGGATATTGATTTTATCAAGAAATAATTAGCAAATCCAGTCTTTTTCTGAAAGAAAAATTTTTAGTTATTTTTGAAATTGGCTACAATCAAGCCGATGAAATTATAAAAATATTATTAAGTAGTTTTCCTGACGTTAAAGTTGACATTTTTAAAGACTTTGGTAATAATCAAAGAGTAATTGCTTTTTATCGTTAGTTAATTGAAAAAATAATAAAAAAATGGCTTGGTAGCTCAGTTGGTTAGAGCGTTTGATTGAAGATCAAAAGGTCGGCGGTTCGATCCCGTCTCAAGCCACCATTTTTTTAAAATGAAAATGCGAATGTAGTTCAATGGTAGAACCTTAGTCTTCCAAGCTAATGGTGAGGGTTCGATTCCCTTCATTCGCTCCAAATTAGTTAAATTCAAACTTTATATTTTTTTAAAGTTTTGAGAAATTTTAATTTTTAAATATAAATATTTTTTTAATTTAAATTTCCAATATGGCAGACCAATTTATTAAAAAAGAATCTGAAGAATTTGAAGAAGTTACTTCTAAAAAAAAAAGATTTAGAAGCGCAAGTGGACAAATAATTACCACTATTCAAGCGCTTTATGAAAAAGACATTCCACAGCATGATTTTCATTATGAAGAGGGTATTTTTTTCACTACTGTTAGAATTGGGAAAGAAGCTTTTAAAGGAGATTTTGAAAATTCGTTTTGATTTTTTCTTTTCGCTATTTTTTCTAATTTCGCTTGACTTATCTATTTTTTATTTTTTAATAAACGTTCAAGCGATGAAGAAATTGAATTATAAACATTTATGATATAATTTTTTATGCAATTTTATTTAAAAATTGAGATTTTTTTTTGTTAAAAATGAATAAAATGATTTTAACAAAAAGAAAATGAAAAGTGTTATTAATAGTGTTGAAGAAATTCTTGAATTTATTTCAGAAAAAAAATCTTCTTATCGGTTTATTATAATAAAATTTTCTACAGAATGATGTCCCCCTTGCAAAAAAATAAAAGAGGTTACTAAAAGACTTGAAGAAGAAAGAAAAGATGTTTTTATTATAGAAATAGATGCTGAAAAATCTTTTCAATTGTCTAGAGATCCAATGTTTGATGTTTTTTCTGTTCCTACAATGTTTTTGTTTGATAAAGGATCTTTTGTTAGAAAAATTAATGGCTATATTGATTTAGAATCATTGAAAAAATTTTTAACATAGAGTTAGATAAAAAAATGGCCCGTTGGTGAAGCGGTCAACACACATGCCTTTCACGCATGGATTCACGGGTTCAAGTCCCGTACGGGTCACCATTAATAAAATTAAAGTTTTTACATAATAGTATAAATTTTCATATTGTGAATATACAATTATAATGATCTGATTTTTTTTAAATTATCAGGGAGGTGTAGTTCAATGGTAGAACATCGGCCTTCAGATCCGATTGCGCGGGTTCGATTCCTGTCGCCTCTGCCAGTATATAAATACTTATAGATTAAACTTGCCCAAATGGCGGAATGGTAGACGCGTTGGACTTAAGATCCAATAGATTTAATCTGTGTCGGTTCGAGTCCGATTTTGGGTACCAATTAAAAACGATAAAATAGTATTTAATTTTTTCTCTTTACAGAAATTTATTAAATCTATATTTTCTTTTAATTCATTGAATGAAAAGTTATAATCTTCTCATTCTTTCAACTCTATATTTTCTACTAATGAAATAATTTTGATGTTATTTTGGATTTCCTCTTGTTTTCCTTCAATTAATATCCTTATTTCCTTAGAAATTAAATTAATGTTTAAAAAAGTATCTTCTAGATTTTTGAATTTAGAAACTATGTAATTTGCTCTTTTTTCACCAATTCCAGGTATTCCTTTAATATTATCTGCTTTATCTCCTGTTAATGATAAATAATAAATAAAGTTTGTATGCTCAAACTTATTTATATTGAAGAATTCTTCAGTTCCAAAAAGCTCTAATTTACTTTTACTGTATCTTAAAATTTTTACATTTTCTGATAATAATTGAAATAAGTCTTTATCTTGAGATAAAATGTGAAATTCATATTCTTTGTTTTTTTCAAATTTCTTTACAAAGGAAGCTATTAGATCATCAGCTTCAAAATTCTCATCGCTTGAATATTTTAATTTAAGATTAACTATTAGATTTTGAACATCTTTTAAATGATTGATTAATGGTTCTGGAGTTTTCTCTCGATTTTTTTTATAATCTTCATTTAAATCACTTCTAAATGTTTTTTTTCCTTCATCGAATACAATAAATAATTTTTCATAATTTTCTTTTTTTAAAATACTAAAAAAAATCTTTAAAAATATATAAATTTCTTTATTTTCTCCTAATCAAATTAATTTTTGAGAAGCATGATACGACCTGTAAATTAAATTATTGCCGTCTATTATTAAACATTTTTTTTTATTATTCATTTTTTTTATTGTAATTAATTATTTTTTACTATTAATTTCTTCTTTAAAATAATTAGAAAAATGTTTAATAAAATTTGCATTGTTTATTGATTGGAATAATAACTTCATCAACTTCATTATAAAAGCACTAAAAATATTTTAAATAAAACATTTCTAGTTTTTAGTAAAATTAATTGCAATTTGCTATTTCAAATGATTTAGCTTTTTAGTGATATATAATATCTTGTGATCTCTGAAATTTATAATTTTTATTTATTATTATAAATGATTGTGAAAAAAATTTTAGATTTAACGAGTAAGAAATTAAATTGCTTTAAATAATTGGTTTGGTGTAAACCTTCAAGTAATCGAGAAGTTCTTTTGAACAAAACACAATGATTCTATTTCTTAAATTGAAATAGTTCATAAAAAAATAAGGAAATAAGATATTATGGCTTTGGCTTTGATGGGAAAAAAAATTGGAATGACTCAAGTATTTTCTCCTAATGGAGAAAATCTAATTCCTGTTACCGTTATATTGGTTACCCCTAACGTTGTTTCTAGCGTTAAAGATGAAAAAAGAGATGGTTATAAAGCTCTGCAGTTGGCTTTCGAAGACTGTAAAGCTAAAAGTTTAACTAATCCTGAGATTATTCATTTAGCAAAAAACAATATTTCTCCTAAAAGATATTTGCGAGAAGCAAAAGGAGCAGAAGGTTATTCTGTTGGAGATGTAATTGATTTAAGTATTTTTAATGAAGGAGAAAAAGTCAAAGTCACTGGAACTTCAAAAGGAAAAGGTTTTGCCGGTGTTATAAAAAGATTTCATCATTCTAGAGGCCCAATGGGTCATGGATCCGGTTATCACCGTGGTGTTGGATCAATGGGTCCTATTTCTGGGAATAAAGTTCCTAAAGGTAAAAAACTTCCAGGAAGAATGGGAAATGATCAAAGAACTGTTCGTAACTTAACAGTATATAAAATTATTCTTGATGAAAACATACTTTTGATAAAAGGTTGTGTCCCTGGTCCTAAGGATGGTTTATTGATAATCAAAAAGGGATAATTGGTATTAAATTGCTAAATTATTTTTTTAATAATATCAAAAAAATAAGCAAATTTTTACTGGAAAGAATATAATTAACAAAATGGAAATAGAAATTATTAGTCAAAATAGCAACGATAAACTTAGTTCTATTAGCTTAGATCCTAAAGTTTGAGCTTCTGAGTTTTCTCCTCAATTAATTTCTCTTTATAATCGATATAGTCTTTTTAATAAGAGACAAACAATTAGTAAGACAAAGACAAAGGGAGAGGTTGCCGGTGGTGGAAGAAAACCTTGAAAACAAAAGGGAACTGGTAGAGCTAGACAGGGATCAATTCGTGCTCCTCAATGAAGAGGTGGTGGAGTTGTTTTCGGTCCAACCGGTGAACAAAATTATGGAATAGATCTTAACAAGAAAGTTAGAAAAAGCGCTCTTAGTTCTCTTTTAAGTAAGAAAATTGTTGAAAAAGAAGTTCTAGTTGTTGATGAATTAAATTTAAAAAATTATAAAACAAAAGAAGCATTATCATTTTTAGAAGGCTTAAAATTGGCTGATAAAAAGATTCTTCTTGTTTTATCTTATCCATCTGAATTTAGTATTCAAGTAAGAAAATCTTTTGAGAATTTAAAAAATGTGCATTTAACAAGTGCTTCTCAAATTAATGTTCTTAAAATACTTAACACTAGTTTTGTTGTATTTACAAAAGAAGCCGTTATTGAAATGGAGAAAAGACTTTCCTAATTATTAGGATAGTTGAATAATTATTTATGTTAAACGAAAAAATTATTAAGAAATTTATATTTACTTGAAAGAGTGAACAACAAAAGAAAAATAACAATGTCTACACTTTTTATGTTGATCCTTCTTCAAATAAATTTCAAATGAAAAACTCTTTAGAAAAACTTTTTGGAGTTAAAGTTGAAAAAATTTGTGTTTCTAGAGAAAAACCAATATTAAAAAATCCTAAGAAAAATATTTATACAAAATTAAAGAAAAAGATTTTTGTTAAATTAAAGCCTGGTTATAAAATAGGTGATTTTGATGCTAACCATAATCAATCTCCAACTGAACCAATGGAAAAATTAATGGAATCAACATTGAATTCTACATTAGAGAATTCTTCGGTAGTAGAAGTTAAGGAATAAGGTTAAATAAATTATGAAGCATTTAAAGCCAATTATTAACTCTAGTCGAAATACAGTTTTAATTGATTATAAAAAAAAAACAGGTTCAATTGTTAAAAAATATCCTAAAAAACTTTTTGTTAAAATACCTAGCCATTCTGGTAGAAATAATCAAGGCGTTATAACTACTAGACATCAAGGTGGTGGTCATAAAAAAATATATAGAGTAATTGATTTTAAAAGATATTCTAAAGATGGAATTGAAGGTATTGTAAAAAGTATTGAATACGATCCAAATAGAAATTGCTTTATTTCTTTTATTTCTTATTCTGATGGAACTAGTTCTTTCATACTTTCACCAGATGGTTTGAAGATTGGCGATAAAATTTTAAGTGGTCTAGATGAAAATGTTCCTGTAAAAACGGGAAACAACATGCCTTTAAAGTTTATTCCAGTTGGAACTTCAATTCATAATATTGAATTAAAACCTTTAAAGGGTGGTCAACTTGTAAGAAGCGCAGGAACTCATGCTCAAATAATTGGTAAAGAAGATGGAAAATACGTTCTTGTTAAATTGGTATCAAAAGAAGTAAGAAAAATTTTAGCATCTTGTAGAGCAACTATTGGTAGAGTTGGAAACGAAGAACACAATTTAATTAAACTTGGTAAAGCAGGAAGAAATCGTTGAAGAGGAATCAGACCCACTGTTAGAGGTTCTGCTATGAATCCAATCGATCATCCACACGGTGGTGGGGAAGGTAAATCTCCTATTGGAAGAAAATCTCCACTTAGTCCATGAGGAAAGAAAACTTTAGGTAAGAAAACTCGTAAGATTAATAAACATTCTGATAAATACATTGTTAGAACAAGACATCAACAAAAGAGAAAGTAAATTTTAAAATTTATAACTTTTCATTGTTGTTTTGTTTTTAAAAAATTTTCAATTTTTAAATTATTTATCTTTAACATTTCTACATTAATAAAATATGTAGAAATGTGAATATTTAATTAAGAAAGTTAACTCTTTCTTATTAATAATTAATATAAAAAAATAAATTTGTTAATTTGGTTATATTAATTATTAAAAATATATTAATAATAATTTGTAGCTAAAATTGTATTAATATATTATAATATAAGTTCAAATAAGATTTTATATTCTTAAATGTTCTATATTGTTAGAACTTATCAATAGATAGAAGGAAAAAAAATAGTGTCACGATCTTTAAAAAAACCGCAGTTTATTAGTGATAGGCTGTTGGAAAAAGTAAGAAAAAACAATCTAAGTGAGAGAAAAGTAGTAATACAAACTTGATCTCGTAGTTCAGTTATTCATCCAGAAATGGTTGATAATACATTAGGAATTCACAATGGAAAAAAGCATATTAATGTTTTTATAACACAGGATATGGTTGGCCATAAATTAGGAGAGTTTTCTCCTACTCGTACTTTTGGTACTCATGGAAAAGCTGGAAAGCGTTAATTTATGAATTCTTTATTATTAAAAAGCAAACAAATTTCTATTTCTCCTCGTAAGATGCTTCTTGTTGCTGATTTAATCAGAAGTAAGGAAATTGTTCCTTCTTTGTATTATTTACAAAATGCTCCTCAAAAATCAAGTAGAATATTTTTTAAAATTCTTCAAGGCGCTTATAAGCAATTATTGAATAATAACAAAGATGATGTAAATTTTTTAGATAAAAAAATTTACATTGATATGGTTAAAATCGATAAAGGAACAATCAGAAAGAAGATTTTTTTTAGAGCTAAGGGAAGAGCTGACACAATCAAGCAAAGAAAGTGTCATGTTACACTTTCATTATTAGCTAAATAATTTTTAAGTTTATTTAAACTAATTTGTCCAAATAAAGACAACTAAAGCTAAAATTAACTCAAAGAATAATTTAGATTAAATTTAATAAATGTAGTTACTTTTCGCTTCAATTACTAAGAAAAAATTTATTTTTTCATTTTTGAAGTGAATTTTCAAAAGAAAGTTTTATGAAATATTTTTCAATTTACTTGCGCTTGAAAATTATTCAGTAATGTTACTATTTCATTTTTCACATTAAAGAGAGGTTTAAAAACAAATAAAATGGCTCAAAAAGCTAACTCGTATGCTTTACGCTTGGGTATCAACGAAAGTTGAAACAGTTATTATTTTTCATTAGGAAAAAAACAAGCTGATTTTCTTAGACAAGATAAGTTAATTAGAGATTATATTAATTTAGCTTCTAAAGATGTTGTTAAAATTAGAATAGAAAGATCTTCCTCAGGTCTTTTCGTTTTTGTTAGCACAACTAATGTTAGTTATTTAATAGAAAAGAATAATGAAAGACTAGAAAAAATTGTCAAAAAGGTTCAAGAAATTGTTGATAACAAGAAAATTGATGTGAAAATTCATTTATTTGAAATCAAAAAAGTCTTTTCAAATGCACAATATGTTGCTAATTTAATTGCTTCTAGGATAAAAGCTAGAACTCCTTTTAGAATTGCTTTAAGAACTGTACTTAGCAAGGTGACTGCTCAAAAAGAAGTCAAGGGAATTAAGATAAAAATCAGTGGTAGATTAGATGGATCTGAGATAGCTAAGACAGAAAAAGTTAATTCTGGAAAAGTTCCTCTTAGTACACTTGTAAGTATTATTGATTTTGCTCAATCAGAAGCAAAAGCAACTTATGGTAAAATAGGAATTTCTGTTTGAATATATAAAGGAAGACAGCGTGGAAAAAAAGTTTTAACTTTTAGAAACGAAACTGGAGAATATCGTCATGTTAATACCGAAAAGAACTAAGTATAAATACTCTTTCAGAGTTGATTACACTGGAAAAGCAAAAGGTCATAAAGAATTAACTTGAGGTGATTATGGCTTGCAAGCTTTAGAAGGAAATTGAATAACTAACAATCAAATAGAAGCAACTCGTAAAGTTATAAGTAAATATATTAAAAAGTTTGGAAAAATGCATATTAATATATTTCCTCATATGCCTAAGAGTAAGAAGCCTCTTGAAGTAAGAATGGGATCTGGTAAAGGTTCTATCGATTGTTGAGTTGCAGTTGTTAAAAAAGGAACAATCATGTTTGAATTGACTGGTGTTCCAAAAAACATAGCTATTGACTCTTTAAAAGCTGCTAGTTATAAATTACCAATAAAATGTAAAGTTGTAACTAGATCATCATCTGAAGTTGCAGTTGATTAATAAATCAATATTTATTAATCTAGTTATTAATTTAATTATGATAAAATTAGGCTTGAACAAGCCCTCAAGTAAAATTGATAAGCTTCTTTTGAAGCAGTTCTATAAATAGGAAATTTATTTTAAAATGGAAGAAAAAAACAGTTTATTTTTTGATCTTGATGAAGCAAGCAAGCTTTTATTCTTTTTGAAATTTAATTTACAACTTAATAATCTTAAAGATCACTCATTAATTAAAAAAATGAGAAGAGAAATAGCTCGTGAAAATTGTAAATTAGTCAGCAAAAAGAAAAATTAAGCTAAAAATAAACTTAACAAATATTAATATGAAGAATCTTTCTGGCGTTGTTGTTTCACAAAAAAATCCAAAAACAGTTACTGTTAATGTGGTTTATTATAAACCTCATAAAAAGTACAAAAAAATTGTTAAAACTAATAAAAAAATTCAGGCTCATTATGAGAATTTTGAATTAAGTACAGGTGATGCCGTTATTATAAAACCATCTAGACCTCTTTCTGCAACAAAAAGATTTTTAGTTGTTGATGTAAAAGTGAAGGCTAAAAAATAAAATGTTACAAAATGAATCACGTTTGCTCGTAGCAGATAATTCTGGAGCAAAAGAACTTTTAGTTATCAGATGTCTAGGAGGATCTAATAGAAAATTCAGTGGTATAGGCGATTTAGTTGTTGCTACTGTAAAAAAAGCTATTCCTTGAGCAAATGTTGGTAAAGGAAAAATAGTAACAGCTTTAATAGTTAATACTAGAAAAGGCTTTCGTAGAAAAGATGGAACTTGAATAAAGTTTAGTGAAAACTATGCTGTTATTGTTAAAGTTGGAGATAGACCCTACTTAGGAACTAGAATTTTCGTTCCTATTCTTCGTGAATTCGATGAATGAGGACATAAGAAAATTCTTTCACTTGCTCCTGAAGTTGTCTAATTAATATTATGGCAAAATTTAATTTAAAAACTGGAAATACAGTAAAAGTAATCTGTGGTAAATATCGTCAAACACTTGATGTTATTAAAAAAATAGATAGAAAAAATGGTGTTGTTTACCTAGAAAAAGCTGATAGAATAAAATTTGTTAAAGATTCAAAATCAGTGGATAAAAATAAAACTAAAAGAATTTTTGTTCCAATAGACATTTCAAATGTTACTCTTTGGGAAGAAAAATAATAAACAACTATGTTAAACGTTGATAATTGAAAAAAAGATACACAAAATTTAATTAAAAAATCTTCAATGGAGAAATTTTCATTTACTTCTCCTGAAAGAGTTAGTAAGATAGAAAAGATAATAATTAGTAGTGCAGTTAGTCAAGCTACTACTAATAAACAACTTTTAGATAATACTTCAAACGCTTTAAAGCAAATTACTGGTCAAAAGCCTATAATCAATAAAGCAAAGAAATCAGTTACTGCTTTCAAATTAAGAGAAGGAATGCCTATTGGTTGCCGTGTCACTTTAAGAGGGAAAAAAGTTTGAAACTTTCTTTTCAAATTGATATTTCTTTATATTCCTAGAATTAGAGATTTAAGAGGTCTTTCTCCTGATGGATTTGACAAAAATGGTAATTATAACATGGGTGTTTCTGATTTTACAATTTTTCATGAGGTTCCTTATGATTTGATTTTCAAAAATCAAGGATTGCAAGTCAATATTGTTTTCACTTCTAAAGAAAAAACTGAAAACAAACACTTTTTAGAATTATTGAATTTTCCTTTTAAAGGCATGAAGAAGTTAGTAAAGAAATAGAATTATGGCAAGAAAAGCGCTTATAGAAAAACAAAAAAGAGGATCTAAATTTAAGGTAAGAGAATACACAAGATGTTTTTCATGTGGAAGACCAAAATCAGTATTTCAAAAATATCTTTTATGTAGAATATGCTTTCGTTCATTCGTTTGCAAAGGTTTTATTCCTGGATTTAAAAAAGCTTCTTGATAATTTAATTTGTTTCATAAATTTTAATAGTAATTAAGAATTTGCTTTGATATTTTACATTTTTTTGTTAAATGTTATATCTAGTATTTTTTTTTACTTTTAATTTTTTGAAATTTACAAATAATGAATGATGATAAAAATATTAAATCCAGATTTTTTTATTTATTGTTTTTTATAACTTAAAAATATTTAACTAAATTACCTTATTTAATCATAAATATTAAAGTATTTTATAAAATTTTTATTTTTGAAAAATCACTAAATAAACATTATCTTCATCAACTTATTTACAAAATTACTAAAAATGTATTAAGAATTATTTCTAATTTTAAGCTTTATTAATTTTGTTATTATTAGATAAATTTCAAAAAATATATATTTATGAATTATTTATTAATAATTTCAGAATTTTTTATTTTCAATATAAGCAAATTAGATTTAAAAAAATGGCTTGGTACGAGCCTTCAGGTAATACTGTGAAGCTTTATCGCTAAAGTAGTTCAATAGGTTTAGAACTAACCTTCGAATTAAACGAAAACTCATTAGAGTGGTTCATAACAAGGAAGTATTAATATAAAAGAATATCATGATAACTGATCCAATCTCAGATATGCTAACTAGAATAAGAAATGCAAATATGCGTTCTTATCGTGAAGTATCTTTTCCTTTTTCAAAATTTAAATTTTTAATTTGTGAAAAATTAAAGGAAAACGATTTTTTACTAGAAAGTTGAGTTACTAAAGATAAGAGAGAAATTAAAGTTAAAATTAAGCATTTTAATAAAATTAGCTCTATTGATGCATTAAAGAAAATTTCAAAACCTTCTCAACGTATTTACTTTACAAAAGAAGAAATTAAAAAGAATTGTTTAGGTAAAAGAATTTATTTAGTTTCCACTTCTAAAGGTTTAATGACTCATAAAGAAGCATTAGTGAAAAAAATTGGGGGAGAAATTATCTTTTTCATCAGTAGAAATTGATAAAGTTATAAATATATAATAAATTATGTCAAAAATTGCAGATAGAATTCTTTTGATTCCTGATAATGTTTCAGTTAATTATGAATCTAGAAAGATAATTATTAAAGGTCCTAATGGAACTTTAACTCAAGATATTCCTTTTCAAGTAGATTTGATTATCAATGAAGGAAAAATAACAACAAAGTTTGTTTCTGGATTAGAAGAAAGAAATGAAGCTATTTTAGGAACAATAAACTCTCTTGTTAATAACATGTTAATAGGTGTTAAAGAAGGTTATCAAAAAACTCTTAATATAAAGGGAGTTGGTTATAAGGTTAGCTTAAATGGACAAAAACTAGATTTTTCTCTTGGTTATTCTCATAACATTTTATTGGATATTCCTTCAACACTAAAAGTTGATTGTTTAAATAGTGTTAAATTAATTATTAAAGGTCCAAACAAACAAGAAGTTGGTTGATTTGCATCAAAAATAAGAGATTTTAGAAAACCTAATGTTTTTGTTAAAAGTTTAAAAGGAATTTTTTACGAAGGCGAAACAATTAAGATAAAGTCAGGAAAGAAAGAGGCTAAGAAATAATATACTATATGTCAAATTTCAATCGTCAAGAGCATAGAAAAATTAAAAAACAGAGAAGTAAAACTTTATTTGGAAATATACAAAGACCTCGTGTAATTATTTCAAAGTCAAATCGTTATTTAACTGCTCAAGCAGTTGATGATGTTAATCAAAAAACTTTAGCTTATCTTTCTACTCATGAATTAGTTGTTTTAAATGAAGAAGCAAAAACTAATTTAAGAAAAAGTTATAAATCAAAGGAAATGGCTGAAAAATTGGGATCAGAATTTGCCAAACTTCTTGTTGATAAAAATATTAATAATATTGTTTTCGATAGAAATGGTTATATTTATCACGGAAAAATTGAAGTTTTTTGCAAACCAATGCGAAAGTTAGGAATTAGTTTTTAATGAAAAAAGAAAGAAAAACTTTTTTAGATAATAAAAGTGAAGATTTTATTCAGCAAGAAATGCTGCAACTAAAAAGAGTTACAAAAGTAACAAAAGGTGGGAGAAGATTTCATTTTTCTGTTTTGATGTTGGTTAAAGACGATAAGAAAAAGGCAATTGGTTTTGCTGTTGCTAAAGGGAATGAAGTTTCTGCTGCAATTAAAAAGGCTGTAAGAAAAGCTAAGAAAAATTTGGTAAAATTCTTTCCTGCTGATACTAGAACTGTTCCTCATGATATTTTCTTTAAATTTAAAGCTACAAAAATAATGATTAAACCAGCTCCTCTAGGAAATGGAATAAAAGCCGGTAGTTCTTTGAATACTATTTTCAAATTTTTGGAAATTAAGGATGTTAGTGCTAAAATTATTGGATCTAATAATAAATTAAATGTTGTAAGAGGTGCTTTTTTAGCATTAGATAAATTAACTGGAAAAAGAAATAATTGATAATTATGTTTGATAAGTACATTATTCCTTTAGTAAAAGGAAAGAAGAGAAAAGGCAGAGGAATTGGTTCTGGTAGAGGTAAAACTTGTGGACGTGGAACCAAAGGTCAAAATGCTAGAAAAAGCGGAGGAGTTAGATTAGGCTTTGAAGGTGGACAAACTCCTATTTATAGAAGACTTCCAAAAGTTGGATTCTTTCATGAAGGATATGATTATAATCTTGTAAATCTAAAAGATTTAGAAGAAAATGATAAAATATTAAATGGTCAAATAGTTGATTTTTCACTTGATTCAAAGAAAACTAAAATTCTTGGAGATGGTGAATTAACTAAAAATTTAACTATTAAAGCTCATAAATTTTCATCTTCTGCAAAATTAAAAATTGAAAAATTAGGTGGAAAAATAATTCAATCTTAAATAATTTAAAATGCAAAAAAACAGTAGTAAAGATAAAAGAATAAGGTTAAAATATTGAAAATTTTATAGTTCATTTTTTTTAACAATTATTTGCTTATTTGTATATTTTTTTGGAAAAAAAATTATTCCTTTTCCTTTAAATGGTTTGTTGCCTATAAAGGAAGGATCAAAACCAGTGACACTATTTCCTTCTGGAATTAGTTTTCACTTACAAATTGGCTTTATAGTAAATTCTTTCTTTTCTGCTTATACTTTAATTTTTGATAATAACAATAGGAATAAAGAAAAATTAGAAAAAATTAAATTTAATTTATCTAAGTTTTTGAAATCTAATGTTTTTTCAATTTTTTGATTTCTTTATCATTATAATTCAGAATCACTAAAAGATTCTCCCTTTTCTTATTATCTAATGATCATTGCTTATTTGGCATTTTTTGTTTCCAATTGCTTTTTAGAGATAATTATAAATACAATTAATGATCATGGCGTATGTAATGGATTTAATTTAATATTTTTTATTGAAACTATACCTTTTGAATGATTATTTAAAGTTTTTAATTCTTTTTCAAAAATACAATTATTGAAATTTGGTCAAAATTCATCATTAATGGATATTGATAAGAAAAATATTTATTCTTTTTTGAGATTATTGGCAGTAGGTTTATTTTTCAATTGATTTTCAAATTTAAAATGAGAAGTTCCTGTTGAGACAAATAACATTTATTTTAATAATAATAATTTAATAAAAACTAATAGATTTAAATTCGGATTTAGAATGAATTTCGGCTTTATGGGAATTTTTCAAACTTCTCTTTTATTTAAGTATCTTTATTATATCTATAACATTTTTAAAGTGTTGCCTTCATCTGAATGAAGTATTAAGAATTTTGCTTTAGAATATGAACGTTTTGATAAATCTCTTATAACTACCGATTCTCCTAATTTTTTGCATCCTCGTTCTAATGATTTTTGAAATTCTTTTTTTGCTTTAAACAATAGTAATGGCTTTTTCATAAATTTTTTTACAAATTTTAATGGAGGTCCAAAATTCATTTATTCTTTATCTTCTCTATTGTTTGCTCTTTATTCTATTAATTATTTTGCAATTTACAATTTTAATCAGATTAAACCAAAAGATATTTCTGAAGATTTGAAAAAAAGAGGAATTTATTTTGATGGGATACCTTCAGGAAAGTATACTGAAATATTTTTAGGCAAAATATTGAGTAAATTAATTATTATTTGAACATTTACTGCTATAGTTCTTAATTTTTTATTTGATCAGAATTTTTCTTATTTACATTCAGACGCTTATAAAAATTATTGCAAAGTGCCCTCTTTTTTTAATTGATTCAATGGAATTGGAACCGGAATTGATCTATATAAACAAATTAAAATAAAACACGAATATATTCAATCTTATGATTAAATTTATTTAAAAATTTGTATATTTTTTTATATTAACGCTTATTAAAATTTAAAAATTTATTTTTTAAATAAGTAGAAAATGATGTTCAATCACTAAAAATCATTTAACATTAAAGTCTAATTATTAGATTTGAAAGGATAAAAACATGGAAAAGAAATTTTTTACAGAAGTTACAATTTTACTTCTACCTCCTCTTTTTAATCAAATAAATTTTAAGAATAATGGAACTTTCTTTTTAGGTTTAAATGAAATAGCAAAAACAAAAGATTTGTTTTCAAATTTAAAAATTGAAGAAAAAAAAGATTATAATTCTTTTGTTAAAAAAATAAACGAAGAAGATTTTAGCGAAAATGTTATAGAAATAATAAATAAAGAAATAGATAATAAAAAAGTCAATAGCTTAAATGATTTGAATGTAATTCTTGTAAATTATCCTATAAATAAAAATCAATTTATTTCTCTTGAATCTAAGTTAGAATCTTTTGATATAAAGATTTCAAAAATGATTATATCAAATTTATCTTCTTTTGACATATTAACTAAAACAAAATCTAAAAATTTTCTTTGCCCAATATGTCTTAAATCTTATGATAGAGAAATTAATTTTTTTGATAACGAATATATTTGTCCTCTTGATGATGAGAAATTTAGCATTTCTCAAATTAATAAATTTACAAGTTTTTTCACTGACTATTATCTTCATAATAGCTTAGAAGTTATTCAGAATTTTGCTGATAGCGAGAAGGAAGAAAAACATAAAAAAAGAAAAATGTTCCCTTTAACTATTGAAAGCGAAGACAATATTGAGGAAAATTTAAAAAAAGACTTGATAAATATTATCAAAGATTAATATATGATTAAGTTTTCAAGAATTGCTGCAAAAATTGTTTCTTTGATATTAAATGAAATTAAAAAAGAAATAAAACCGGGCTTAAGTGGAAAAGATCTAGAGAAAATTTCTGTTTTAATAATGAAAAAAAACAAAGCTAAATCGTCTTCTTTAGGTTATGGAGGATTTCCTTCTTCAATTTGTGTTTCTATTAATGATGAATTAACTCATGGTGTTCCAGATGATAGAAAATTTAAATTAGGAGATTTAGTTTCTGTTGATGTTGCTTGTAAGTATAAGGGTTTTCATGCTGATGCGGCATTCACATTTTTAATTGAAGACTACTCTCAGGATTTAAATCCTGAGTATAATCAAAAGAGAATGTTGATTGATGTTACTAAATCTGCTTTGAGTTTTGCTATTAATAGCATTGTTCCTGGAAAAACAACAACTCGTGATCTAGGAAATGTTATACAATCTTATGTTGAAAGTAGGAACTATTTTGTTATTAAAGAATATGGTGGTCATGGCATAGGAAGACTTCTTCATATGGATCCTTTTATTCCTAATTATAAAATAGATCATGACGAAGACGTTATAAGTCCAGGAATGTTAATTTGCATCGAACCTTTGGTTCAAATTGGAGATGATAAAATAAAAATCTCACCGAATGGAAAGACTATTATTTCTTCTAATGGATTTTTAAATGCTCATTTTGAACATACAATTCTTATTAATGAAAACAGTGTTGAAGTTTTAACTGATGTTGATGATTAAAAATAAGATAATAAATTAATAGATATTAATTTCTAATATACAATTTTTATTGTTATATTGTTAATAAGCGTTGATTGTTTTTATAAGAAAGGTTATAATAATGGCAAAAGATTTTATAAAAGCTGATGGTAAAATAATTGGAATACTTCCCAATGGAGTATTTAAAATTGAAATAATTGAAAATAAACAAGTTATTACTGCCAACATGGCAGGTCGTTTGAGAAAAGGGAAAAGGATTATTAAAATCGTTGAAGGTGATAAAGTTTCAGTTGAAATATCTCCTTATGATCTTGAAAAAGGAAGAATAGTTTATAGGTTTTAATTTTTAATTAGTATCATTGAAAATATTATTTATAAAATTAACTTAAGTATTGAATTGATCTTCAGAATTAATAATTTAGATAATTCTGGAAAGCTTCTAATGAAGAATTATATTCCAAAAGCACTAAAAATATTTTAAATAAAACATTTTAAATTTTCATAAAAAAAATTTATTATTTTATAATCATTAAATATTGTGTTAATTATAGATTTTTCACATTATTTAATTTTTTATAATTTTTGTAATTATATTTTTTTGAAATGCTTTAAAAGAAAAATTATCTTTGAAAATTTTTTTTGATTTTCAAAGTTAATTTTTGATTTTTTCTTTTAAGCAATAATGATAATTTAGTATTGATAAGATTAAGAAAGAATTTAGCAAAATAACTATGAAAGTAAGAAGTTCTATAAAGACATTTTGTTCTTTTTGTAAAATAGTTAAAAGAAAAAGAAAGCTTCGAGTTATTTGTTCATCTGATCAAAAACACAAGCAAAGACAAAATTAAAGAAAGTAAACGGAAATGGTTCGTATTAGTAACATTGACATCCCAGGTATTAAAAACATAGAAGTGTCTTTAACTTACATCTATGGAATTGGTAAATCTCGAGCACAAAAAATAGTTAAAAAATTAGATATTGATGGAAAAATTAAAGCTAAGAATTTAACTGATAAACAGATTAGCGATATTGGTAAAGAAATTAAAGAGTTTTCTGTAGAAGGTGAATTAAGGCAATTTGTTAGTCAATGTATAAATGATCAAATTCGAATTTCTTGTTACAAAGGATTGAGAAGAATCAAACATTTACCAATAAGAGGTCAATCTTCTCGTCATAATGCTCGTACAAACAAAGGTGTTAGAAAAACTGTAGCTAATAAGAAGCGCTCAACTGCTCTTAAATAAGCATTTATATTGAATTAATGAAAATGAAAAAAACAATAAATAAATCATTTGATAAAAAAAAAGTTAAAAAAATTAGCGAAGGAAGAGGATGTATAAACATTTATTCCAGCTTTAATAATACAATTCTTAATATTAGCAAAGTGAATGGAGAAGTTCTTTGACAAGCTAGTTCTGGTAGTTCTGGGTTCAGAGGTGCTAAAAAAGCTACAGCTTATGCTGCTCAAAAAGTTGCAGAATCAGCAATTGATAAAGCTTCTGAGTTTGGAATTTTTAATGTTATGATTAGAGCTCGTGGAATTGGTTCTGGTCGAGATGCTGCTATAAGAAAATTATTTGGATCAAGATCTTTAAAGATTGAAGAGTTAGCTGATACTACTGGAATTCCTCACAATGGATGTCGACCTCCAAAGAAACCTCGAAAATAGGTTTAATTATCAAGGATATATTATAAAAAATGGAAATCAATAATCTTTTAGAGAATTTGAAAATTCAAATCTTAGATGAAAAAAATAAAGAAGAATTTAATTCTTTTGTTTTTATTAATCTTCCTAATGAATTTGCTATAACTTTGGGCAACTATTTAAGAAGAATTCTTCTTAGTTACATAAATGGAGTTGCAATTTTAGCAGTTAAAATTGAAAACGGAAAAGAAACAATAAAAAGTGAATTTACTCCTTTAGAAGGATTGCTTGAAACACCTCCTTATCTTATTTTGAATTTAAAGAATTTAATTTTAAAATCTAAAAATAATGATTTAAAGATTGATGATGTTTTTAAGTTAAACATTGATATTGATAATAATAGTGATAATGAATACATAGTTACTGGAAAAGATGTTAAAGGACATGAAGGTTTAATTGAAATATTAAATCCTAATGTTTATTTAGCAACAGTTAGTCCAAAATCAATTTTAAAAATTGACTTGCATTGCAAGAATTCTTGAGGATTTAAAAAAGAAAGCGATCAAAAGATTTCTGATAAAGAAGAAGGTTTAATTGTTATTGATAGTAATTATAATCCAGTTAAAAATGTTTCTTTCAAAGTTAATTTAGTTGTTGTTGATTTAAATAAACAAGAAGAGCAATTAATTTTAGACATAAAAACTGATGGTTCTATCACTCCAAAAGAAGCATTAATGAGTGCTTTAAAAATTTCAAAAAATATTAATGAGTCACTTTTAGGTGAATTAGAAATATAAATTAATTATATATTGGTTATTGCTAAAAATAACTTAATATAGTAATTGTAACTTAAGAAGAAATAAAGTTGTATTAAAATAAAATTTTAATATAATTATTGAAAGATTGAATAATGTCATATATAATTAAGCCAAGAAAAAATTCTGCTTGAAAAAAACATCTTAGAAATAATTTACTTGCTGAAGTAATTATGTATGAGAAAGTTGCTGTAAATTCTTCTCATGCAAAGATGTTAACTAAATTGGTAGCTAAAGTTATCAATTGAGCTAAAAGAGGTGATCTTCACTCTCGTAGACTATCTTTAAGATATTTGGATAATAGAAAAAATACTTTGTCTCTTGATAAAGATACTAACACTCAAGTTAAAACAATGGATAAATTGTTTGACATTTTGGGAAAAAGATATCAAGATCGTCCTGGTGGATACACTAGAATAATAAAAAACGGAAAAAGGCAAGGAGATAGTAGTCCAGAGGTTATTTTTAGTTTAGTTTAATAAATTAATTAAATAATTTAAATGAATGATTCTGTTGATAATTCTTCATACAATCTTTACTTAGTTTCCATTTCTTATGATGGATCTTCTTTTTTTGGTTGGGCAAGTCAGCCCAATTTTTTTACAGTTCAAGGTTTCATTGAAAAAAGATTAAGCTCTATTTTTGATTCTAATATAAGAATTTTGTCTTCAAGTAGGACGGATAAGGGTGTTCACGCTCTTGATCAAAAATTCACTTTTAAAACAAATTTAATCTTTTCAAATTTTAAGTTAAAAAGCATTTTAAGAAAAACTTTAAAAGATTTTGTTTATGTAAAGTCTGTTAAAAAAGTTAAAAAAGAATTTCATCCAATTAATGATGTCATTTTTAAAGAATATAGATATTTCATAAATATTGGAGAGAATAATATTTTTTTGAAAAACTATTCTTGAAACTATAACTCTTTTATAGATGTAAAAAAGCTAAGAAGAATTTTAAATGTTTTTCAAGGTTATCATAATTTTTTTAATTTTTCTTTTTGTAGAGAAAGAAACAAAGAGATTAAAAATAGCTGTAGAGAAATAGATAAAATTTCAATTGTTAAAGATGATAATTTAATTATTATTAAAATAATCGCTAAAGGTTTTCTTCGTTATCAAATTAGAGCTATAATAGGCGAATCTTTATTGTATTATAATAATGATATGTGCATTAGTAATTTGAAAGAAAGATTAACAGGAGAATTTAACGATAAGTATAAAAGTATCGCTCCCTCTTCTGGTTTATATTTGTGAAAGATAAAATTTAAAAATATTTCTTAAGAATTTAATGTTAAGCAATATCTTAGTATAAATGAATTTAAATAATATGTTTTATATAGTTATGGATAAGAAAAATTTAGAAATTTTAGCAGATATTTCAAAAATAAAAATTAATGATGATGAATTATCTTTTTTTTTAAAAAGTTTTGATAAAGTTGAATTTATGCTTGAAAAATTTTCAAGTGTTAGTATTGGCAAAAATATAAAATTAATGGATAGAATTTTAAATAATTCTTTGAATTTAAAAGATTTAAATAAAATTCAAAGTTTTTTTTTACCTATTAAATTAAGCAAAGAAAACATAAAAAAAAACGCTTTTATTGAAAATGATAAATTTATTTTTAAAAAAAAATAGATTTTTTAAAAATAAATTTAATTGATGATTTTAAATATTTTTTTTTAATAAAGAATTTTAAATAAACATTTACATTAAAATTTATTTAACATAATAAACTTTAAAAATTTAAATTAAAAATGAATTAAAATAGAAAAGAAAAACAAATGGAAAAGAACAATTTATCTCAAAACACTTCCAACCCTTCTGTTAAAAAGGATAGAGGTTGATATTTTTTTGACTTGAGTGGCAAAGTGCTTGGACAAGCAGCTGTTAAAATCTCAAAATTTTTGAGAGGCAAGAATGATAGAAATTTTATTTACAACCTTGATTTAGGAAATCATGTTGTTTTAATAAACTCTGATAAACTTGTTTTAACAGGAAATAAAGCAAATACTAGCATATATTATGATCACTCTGGTTATCCGGGAGGATTAAGAGAAAGAAAAGCCGGCTTAATGTTAGAAAAGTATTCTGTTGAATTAGTGCATAGAGTTGTAAAAGGATTAATGCCTCACAATCGTCTTTCAAGACAACAATTAAAAAGACTTTTTGTTTACTCTGATAGTAATCATTTGCACAAAGCACAAAAAGATAAATTCTTAGTGATAAATTAAAAAAAGGAAATAACAATGAAAAATACATTTGATTCAAATCGTTATCAATTTGGTGTGGGAAGAAGAAAGACTTCAACTGCTCGAGTTTATTTAGAAGAAGGCAATGGAAAGATTACTGTTAATAATTTACCATTTGAAGAGTATTTCTATGGAAATATTTCTTTTTTTTCAGTTGCTATTCAACCTCTTAAACTTTTAGATAAACAAAATAATTATAATATAAAAGCTACAATAAGAGGCGGCGGTTTTACTGGTCAAGTAGAAGCTATGAGATTAGGTATAGCAAGAGCTCTTTTGAAAATTTATCCTGATTGTAGAACAACTTTAAAAAGTTTCTCTCTTTTAACTAGAGATCCTCGTTCTAAAGAAAGAAAGAAATACGGATTGAAAAAAGCTAGAAAAGCTCCTCAATTTTCTAAGAGATAAAATATTCTTTATTATATTTTATTTAGTTAAATATTTTTGATAGTTTAAATTAAAATGGCAGGTCATTCTCATGCTAGTAATGTAAAGCATAAAAAAGATCGAAACGATAGATTAAAAAGTGAGACATTCTTAAAATTAAGAAAAAAAATAGAATTGATCATAATTAATGAAAAAAATTATGATAAAGTTTTTGCTTTGGCTAGGGAAAATAATTTCCCAAAAGAAAAAGTCAATTCTATTATAGAAAAAATTAAGAATAAAAAACCTGAAGATAATACTTTTTTTCAAATTTTGTATAAATCAAATTTTGATATTATTTTGTTTTTGGAAGGTTTTTTTGGAGAAGAAGATATAGAAAAAATTAATGAAATATCGGAGCTTTTTAATTTAGAAAAAATTACTAATAAAAGTTGATTTGACTACTTCGAATCATTGTATTTACTAAGAGTTAAATGAAGTGATGATTTCGAAAACTTTATATTTTCTTCATTTTCTTCATCAATTATAGATAAAATTAATAAAATAGAACAATTAAATAATTGTGACTTGAATTTTGAAATTACTTTTTCAGAAAAACAAGCTAGAGATGAAGTTTTTGAATATTTAAAATTGCAATCAAAAATTGTTGATTTCGAATTAAAAGAATATTTATTACCTTTTTCTTCAATTATTTTAAATTCTGATGATTCTGTTTCTTATTTTTTACTATTAAAAGAGAAATTATTTGAAATTGATAAAGATTTAAAAATATTTACGAATGTTTTTTTGAAAGGAAAAGAGGGACCATAGCTCAGTCGGTTAGAGCGTACCCCTGATAAGGGTAAGGTCGGTGGTTCGATTCCACTTGGTCCTACCAATTACGTTAATTTATACAAATTTATTATGCAAAAGAAAATTTTGAGAAGAGGAACTTTACAACTACCTTGCAACCAAGCGAAACCAGGAGCAGCTTTGTCTTCATGGGGTATTAACATGCCAACATTTTGTCGGGAATTTAATGCTAAAACAAGCAATCAAGAAACTGGCAAAATAGTAAATGTAAAAATTGAAGTTTCTGAAGATAAAAGTTACAAATTTGAAATTAAAGGAACACCAACTTCACTTTTGTTAAAAAATCTTCTCAAAAATAAAAATGAAAAAACAATTTCTTCTGAAGAGTTAGATAGAATATCTCAAATTAAAATGAGCGACTTAAACACTGAAGATTTAGAGAGTGTTAAAAAAACTATTTTAGGTAGTCTTAAAAGCGCCGGAATAAAGGTCGAAAATTAATCATGAAATCAAAACGATATAGAAATGCTTTAAACGCGATAGAAACAACTAAAAGCTATGAATTATCAGAAGCAGTTGAAATCTTAAAAAACAATAATTTTGAATCTTCAAAAAATTTAGAATTATCTTTTTCATTATGCTGAAATGCAAAGCAAAATAATATTAGAGACTTTGTAATTATTCCTCATCCTGTTAAAAAGGAAAAAATCGCTATTATTGATGAAAACATACCCGTTGAATTAAAAAGCAAAGAGTCTATTGTTTTTGTTAGTTTAGAAGATTTACCAGGAATAATAAGTAAAAAGAAAAAGTCAAGTTGAGGTTTTGATAAACTTTTCGCTCATTCTTCAGTTTCAAGTAAATTAAGACCTTTTGCAAAAACTTTATCTTTAAAAAAGTCATTTCCAAACGTTAAAGACGGAACTCTTACTGATGATTTAGAAAAATCTGTGAATGATTTGCTTAATGGAAGAGTTGAATTGAGAAATGATAAAGGTGGAAATTTTCACGTTTTATTAGGAAAAACATCTTTTGAAATAAATCAAATAGAATCTAATTACAAAATAATTTTAAAAAAAATAATGAATTTGAAGCCAACAAATTGAAAAGGTGAATACTTAAAAAGCATTACTCTTTCAACAACAATGGGACCTGGAATTAGAATTTCTATTTAGGAAAGAAATTTTGTTAGATATATATTTATGTTAACGATTAAAAAACAAGTTTTAAAAAAACAAGAGACAGTAAAACTTATAAAGAAAAATTTTGAAGATAGCTCTGCTGTTATTTTTTATAATTTTTCTCAAGCAGAAAACGAAGAAATTTTTTCTTTAAAGAAAAAATTAAAAGAAGTTAATGGTGAATGAATTGTTTGCAAAAATACACTTTTCAAAAAAGCTTTTGAAAATAAAGAGTTAAATATAAAAGAAAACAATGCTTTTATTTTTTGCAAAGGCGATGAATATAAACCATTAAAGGTTTTAAAAAATTTTGAATTCAAAAAAGATTTAGATAATAGAATTCAAGGAGGAATTTACCAAAACAATTTGATTGATCAATCAACTTTAGTGAAATGATCAAGTTTAAAATCAAGAGAAAATCTTTTAAATGATTTTTGCAATCTTTTAGTTTTTGATATTGTTAAATTAACAATGCTATTAGATGAAATGAAGAGCAATAAGGAATAAATATATGGAAAAGACAATAATGAAACAAGAAGATATTATTAATTCAATTTTGAATGGTTTAAATGATTTAAATTTACCTAATTTAAGTAAATTAAATGAAATGATAAGAGAAAAATTTGGTTTAAGCGATATTAATTTTTCTAGTTCTAATGGAGAAGAAGAAAAAAAAGAAGATAAAAAAACTACTGTTTCTTTAGTTCTTAAAAAAGTTGGAGATCAAAGAATTCCTGTTTTTAACGCAATAAAAGAAATGATTGGAAAAAGTATTTTAGAAGTTAAAAAACTTACTGATACTTTACCTTTTGTTATTTTGAGTGATTTAAATCAACAAAAAGCTGAAGAATTAAAAGCACAACTTGAAGCACAAGGCGCTGAAGTTGAAATAAAATAATAGGAAAAAATAGCAAAAAATAATGAGTCATCGATTAATTATTTCTGGGGATAATCAAAGAAGAGAATATTTTTCAGTAAACAGTTCTCCTTTGTTTAAAGGTTTACCTGATAAAGATTTTTCTCAGGAACAAAAAAAATCATATAATGGTTTTAAGAACAGTTTAAAAAATCTTTTTGATTTTTATTTTCCTGCTAGCTTTACTGACTATAACAACAAAGTTGATTTAAAGTTGGAAGAAATTATTTGAAACGATCCTGAAGTTTCTGAAGATGATTGTAAAGCTGCTAATTCTTTGAGATCTTATGAGTATAAAATAGATCTTGTTTGATTAATCAAATGAGAATGTAAAAAAATGCAGTTTCGATATGATTGAAACGAAAACAACAACTTAAGTGAAATTTTAGAAAATTGAATCAAAGAAAGCTTTAAAACTTTTAAATTTAAAATTGTTCAACTTGAACTTACTGATCAAGATTTTGAAAATTTTATAGATCCAGAAACGAACAAACAAGAAGATATTCCTACAAGTAAATGAAATATTTTTTCTACTAATGAGAAAAGAGAAAGCGATAGTATGAATTTAACAATTTATACTACTTCTCCTTCAACTTCAAAAACTGAAGAGTCAATTCTTTTTGAAAATGAAAAAGTATCTATAAAATGTTCTGCTGATTCTTCAAAAGAAGAAACAATCTATGTAAGTAAAGAAAGAATTGCTTTAAGATTTGTTTGTGAACAAAAAAAACAAATAGATTTTTGTAGTTTACCAAAAATTAATGAACAAGGAAACTTTATAATTAATGGACATGAAAAAGTAATAGTTTTTCAATCTGTTAGATCTCCTGGATTGTATTTCTTTTCTGATGAAGAAAATTCAAATGAAATTTATGGTGAAATAATTCCTTTAAAAGGACCTTGAGTTAGCTTGTGTTATGACACAATAAAAATAAAAGATTCTGTTTCAAGAAGTGGATTAAAGGTTAAATTTTTAAATTCAGGCGCAAGCATTAATTTATTCAATCTTCTAAGCATTGCTGGAGTTGAATTGAGTGACGAACAAGTTAGTTCTATTTTTGGCGATGAGCAAGAAATATACAATAGTTTTGTTTTTGGAAGAGGTGAAGAAAAAAAACAAATTCCTCCTTTCTTATTTAAACAAGAAAATTCTTATTTTTCAATGGGTGAAGTTGGACGCAATAAGTTAAATAAAAAGTTAAATATTTTATCTAGAGTTTCTGGTCAAAAATTAGCTGAGGATGTTTATGGAAAAGATGGATCTTTAATTTTAAAAACAAACACAGTTTTATCTGGTGAAAGTTTTAATATTTTTAAATCTAATTTATTAAACGATAATTTTAATAGCATTAATATTTCTGAGCTTGAAGATTCTGATAATCTTTATGTTTTCAAAATTTTATCTCCTATGGATGATCAAAAAATAGTTAATATTTTTGGTTGAAAAACAAATTCTAAAAAGAAACATTTTGACATAACTGATTTACTTTGTTCAATTTCTTATTTTTCAAATATTAAGCATGGAATTGGTTTTATTGAAAAAGAAGAGGATAAAGATAGATTAGATAATCAAATAATAAGAAGAGTTGGAGATTTAATTTATAATATTTTTGATAATAAACTAGGAAGCTTTTTAAAAACTATAAATGATAAGTATTTGGCTTATATATCTCAGTTAAAAAAAGCAGATTTGTTAAAAATTAATGGAATTAAAGAATTTGATAGATTAATAAAAACATTTTTTAATTCTTCTACTTTAATTCAATTACAAAATCAAAATAATCCAATTGCAGAAGCATCTTATTCTAGAAAAGTTAGTGTTTTGGGATTGGGAGGTTTCAATTCTGTTAACGCAAGTCTAACAGTTAGAAATATTAATCCTTCTTATTATGGAAGATATGATTTGGTTGAAACTCCTGAAGGACAAAAAGTTGGACTTCTTCATGCTCTTGCTTTAAATGCTGAAATTGATGAATTTGGTCAAATAATAGTTCCTTACTTTAAAGTTGTTGATGGCGTTGTTACTTCTGAAACTCACTTCTTATCTTCTGATGAAGAAGTTGAAAAGTACATTTCTCATTGTAATATTGAAATTGGCGAAGATAATGTTATAAAACAAGATTCTTTAATGGCTCGTTATAATAATGAATTTGTTTCAATTTCTCCTAAACAATTAGATTATATAGACTCATCTTTTTATCATCTTAACTCTGTAAATAGTGCAAGTATACCTTTCTTTCAACATAACGATTCTACAAGAATGTTAATGGCTTGTAATATGCAAAAACAAGCTGTAGTTTTATTAAAAAATGAATCTCCTTTTGTTGCTACTGGAACTGAGGAGTCTTTATTAAATAATTCTGCTCTTAATGTTTTTTCAAATGCTCCTGGTGAAGTTGAATATGTTGATAGTAAAAAAATTGTTGTTAGAGAAGAAGATGGAAATAAAAAAACTTACGATGTTAAACAATTTGTAGTTTCTAATAAAAACAATCTTTTCCTTTCTTTACATCAAGTAAAAAAAGGTGATAAAATTAGCAATAATCAATTGCTTTCTTATGGAAATTATGGAAATAAAAGTGAGTTGTCTCTAGGTTATAATCTTAGAGTTGCTTTTATGGTTTGAAAAGGATACAATTTTGAAGATGCTATTGTCGTTAGTGATGCATTATTAAAAAGAGATATACTTACTTCTTACTTTGTTAAAAAACATATTGTTATTAGAAAAAATACTAAATATGGAGAAGAATCTTTCAGCAAAGATCATTTAAATAAAGAAAAGATTTCAAACTTAGATGATGAAGGAATTATTAAATTAGGAGTAGAAGTTAATCAAAACGATATTCTTGTTGGTAAAATAACTCCTGAACCAGGAAAAAAAGGTGAAACTGAAGAACTTTTACTTTCTAATGTTTTTGGTGATAAACTTCATAACTTACTTGATTCATCATTCAGATTGCCATGAGGCGAAAAAGGAATTGTTTATGCAATTAATAGATGAAAAAAATCAGATTTTGAAAAAACTAGAAAAAATAGCAGCTTTGGTTATACAGTTAATGATTTAGAAATACTTGAAATTCATGTTGCTCAAAAGAGAGAACTTCAAATTGGAGATAAGTTAACTACAAGATTCGGAAACAAGGGTGTTATAGCAAAAATTGTACCTGAAGTTGATATGCCTTTTGATGAAGAAGGAAATACAATTGACATTATTTTTAATCCTTTAAGTGTTCCTTCAAGAATGAATATTGGACAGTTGTTAGAAACTTTGTTAGGATTAGCTGCTCATAAATTGGGAATTAATTTTTTAGTAAGACCGTTTAATACTCCAACTGCAGAAGAAATAAAGAAAATTGTTGAAGAAGCAGATATTAAAGACTATGGTTTAACAAAACTTTATGATGGTCAAACTGGATTACCATTTTCTCATAAAGTTTATTCTGGATACATTTATACTATTAAATTAAATCATATGGTTAGTGATAAATTCCATGCTAGAAACACAGGTCCTTATTCTTTAATTTACCAACAACCTGTAAAAGGTAGAGCTCAAGGTGGTGGACAAAGAGTTGGAGAAATGGAAGTTTGAGCTATGGAAGCTCATGGTGCAGCTTTCAACATTATGGAAATGATGGGAGCTAAATCTGATGATTTAAATAAGAGAAGAATGATTAATCATTCAATAATATTTAATGATAGACACGTAGACCTTCAAAGTAATCAAAGTGAATCTTTCAATCTTATTCTTCAATATTTAAGAGGTTTAGGTTTTGATTTAGAAGTTACTGATAGAAATGACAAAAAAGTCAATCTTTATAAATTCTTTGAAAAGAGTTAATTAATAGGTATCAAGAAAGTTAAAAATTAGGAATATATTTTATGTCAATATTGTTTAAGAACATAGTTTTATCTTTATACCCTTCAGAGAAGATACTAAAGGACAGTTTTGGTGAAATAACTAATCACAAAACAATCAATAGTAGAACTTTAAAGCCAGAATTAGGTGGTCTTTTTGATCCTAGAGTTTTCGGCCCTTCCTCAGATTATGAATGTTTTTGTGGAAAATATGAAGGCATAAAAAATAAAAATCAAAAATGTGATCAATGTGACGTTCTTATTTCTTCAAGTAGAATTAGACGTTGAAGAATGGGTCATGTTAAGTTAAATGCTCCAATAACAAATATTTTAGTTTTAAAGAGTTTATCTTCTAGACTTAGTAAAGTAATCGATATTTTACCAAAGTCAATTGAAGATATTGTTTATTATAATTGTTACGTAGTTATTGACAAAGGTCTTTCATCTGTAATAAAGAACAGACAAATTTTAGAAAAGAAAATAGATTTTTCACTTTTGAACCAAATTTTACAAGAAATGCTTGAAAGTGGAAAATTTGATTCAGATAATAAAAAGAGAAAAGAAATTGAAGAGTTAATTGAAAACTTAAATGTTGATACTTCAAAAAAAATAAATCCTTTAGATTTTAAAATTGTTTTTGTTGAAGATTATTTGGCTTTCTTAGAAGAAAATTGAAATGTTAAAATTAAAACTGGTTCAGAAGCGCTTTTTGATCTTTTAAAAAATATAAATCTAGAAGATGAATTGAAGAATTTAAAATCTATTAAAGCAATTCAAATTGAAAAAAACGTTTCAAATCTAGATTTAATAAATGAAAAAATAAGAATTATAAAAGCTCTTATTAATAATAATTTAAATTTGGAATGAATGGTTATACACAATCTTCCTGTTATTCCTTCTGGAATTAGACCTGCTACTAAATTGTCAGATGATAATAGCATAGCAACTACTCAAATTAATAATTTATATAGAAAAGTTATTCTTATTAATAGAAGATTATCAGAATACACTGAATTAAATAAGAAAATGAGAATTTTCTTTTTAGAAATTATTCATAATGAAAAAAGAAGACTTCAAAAAGCTGTTGATCAACTTTTTTTAGGTGGCGCAGTTGGAAAAAATGAATCTAGCAATGTAAAAAGTCTTTCTCAAATGATGAGCAGTAAGGAAGGAATTCCAAGAAAGCATTCATTAGGAAAAAGAGTTGATTATTCTGCTAGATCAGTTATTGTTGTAAATCCTTCATTAAAAATTTATCAAGTTGGTTTGCCAATTGAGATGGCTTTAGTTCTTTATAAACCTTTTTTAATTAGAGATTTATTAGAAAGAAAAATAGCTTTCACAGTTAAAGAAGCCGAAGAATTAATAATTAAGCATGACGCAATAATATTTGATATATTAAACAAGATAACTAAAAATCATCCTGTTATATTAAATAGAGCCCCTACTCTTCACAGATTAGGAATTCAAGGTTTCTACCCAGTTTTAGTTTTAGGTAAAGCTATTCAGCTTCATCCTTTGGTTACTACTGCTTTTAATGCTGACTTTGATGGTGATCAAATGGCTGTCCATTTGCCTCTTACAAAGGAAACAATAGACGAAGTTGATAATATTTTACTTTCTAGTCACAACATTATAAATCCTCAGAATAATAATTTAATAAGTACTCCTACTCAAGATGTTATTTTGGGAATTTATTATTTTACTTGTGAAATTAAGAAAGATAAAGTTAGAATTTATCATGATGTTGATAGTATTATTAGAGATTATGATTTACAATTAATTGATATCAGAGAAATTTTTTTAATACCAACTTCTCTTTTAGGAAGAAATTTTAAAGATTCTACGAATAAATTAATTTTCACTACTTTAGGGAAGATAATATTTAATAGAATTCTTCCTATTTCATTTCCATTTTATATTAGCGATTTGAAAAAATTTAATGAAAATTTTCTTCCTTGTGAAGAAAACGTTGTTGATTTAAATAATAAATTTGTTAATGTTGAAGAAAGAATTTCTAATATAGTTTCTTCTGATGGTTGAAAGAAAAAGGATATAACTATTTTTCTTAATAATTTACTGAAATTTGTTGATTTAAAAGATATGCCAAATTTCTTAGATGAATTGAAAGATTTAGGTTTTTCTTTTGCAACTAAATCTGGAATAAGCATTTCTCTTTTTGATATTCCTTCATTGGAAAACAAAGACAGATTATATTCCGAAGCCAAGAATAAGATATCTATTATCAATTCTTATCATGATAAAGGTTTTTACACTGATCAAGAAAGTTATGAAAAGAAGCTTGAAGTTTGAGCAGAATGTAAAGATAAACTAGAAAAAGAATTAGTTGAAAAGTTAAATGATCATAAAGATACTTCTATATATTCAATTTGAAATTCAGGAGCTAGAGCAAATACTGAGAATTTAATGCAAATATTTGCAATGCGTGGTAACATGACTAACTATAAAGGTGAAGTTATTGAAACTCCTATTCTTTCTTCATTGAAGGAAGGTTTAAATCCTTTTGAGTTTTTCATTTCTGTTTATGGAGCTATTAAGGGAATGATTGATATCGCTCTTAAAACTGCTGAAGCTGGATATTTATCACGTAGACTTGTTGAATCTGTTCAAAATATTATTGTAAAACAAGAGGATTGTGGTACTGATGTTGGTTCATGATTTGAATCTTTAAAAGATAAAGATAATTTAACTGATGAAGAAGTAGTTTTGATTCCTTTGAGAAAGAGAATTTATGGAAGATTCTTATCTAATGATGTTAAAGATAAATCTGGAAATATTTTATTAAAAAGAGATACATTTATTCTTGAAAAAGAATTAAAAATATTGAAAGATAATGATATAGAAGGTGTATTTATTAGAACTTCTTTAGAATGTAATTTATTCCCTAGTCTTTGTCAAAAATGTTATGGTTTAGATTTAGGTAAGCGTGAACAAATTGCTGCTCTTGGAACAGCAGTTGGAATTATAGCTGCTCAATCTCTTGGTGAACCTGGAACTCAGTTGACAATGAGAACTTTCCATTCTGGTGGTGTTACAAATCAACAAGAAGATATTGTTCAAGGTCTTCCAAAGGTTAAAGAGTTGCTTGATAATGTTTCCCCTTCTAAAGATTCAAAATCTTTATTATCTAGAATTTCTGGTGAAATAATTGAAGTTAAGTTTAATAGCGAAACTCAAGAAACTATTGTTACCCAAAGAAACAAGGAAGTAGAAGAAGTTTATTTCGTTCCTTCTAACAAGAAAGCAAAAGTTAAAGAAGGTCAATTTATTAATATTGGTGAAAGCATAACAACAGGGAAAATTGATCTTAATCAATATTTAGAAGTTTCTGGAAGATACAATTGTCAAGAATATATTAAAAAAGAAATTTGAAAAGTTTATTATAGTCAAGGTATTGAAATTAATGAAAAACATATTGAACTTTTCACAAGGCAAATGTTAAGTAAAGTTGAAATTACAAAGGAAGTAGAAGGTGAAGAATATTTATCTGGAGACATAATTAGTTATGTTGATTTAAATAAGATTAACAAAAAACTTTCTTCATTAGGCAAGAATAAACTTGAAGCTAAGCCAATTTTACTTGGAATTAAGAAGATAACTAATTACTTCCCTTCATTTTTATCTGCTATATCTTTCCAAAATACTTCTAAATTGTTATTAGATTACGCACTTTTCCAACCTAAAGATTCTTTAGAGGGTGTTAAGGAAAATATGATAGTTGGACAATTAGTTCCTGTTGGAACTGGTTTTAAAGCTAGAGAAAAATGATCTCCTATTGTTGAATAGGATTTTCTTAGATTTTTTGAATATTGATTGTGAAATTTTTTAAGATGTAGATTTTTCTATTTCTAAATTATTTTCATTTTCTTTATTCTTTAAATTTTTTTATTTTATTTATTAATTTTTTAAATTAATTTTTAATTAATTCATAAGTAAAAATAAAGATTATATAATAAAAATAGAAATTTTTAAGTTTTTTCTTCTATCTTCTTAAAAAAGTATCTTTTATATTAAAAAATATATTTAATAGCTAATTTATATGAATAATGAAAAGAAAAGAATTGTCGTCGGATTAAGTGGGGGTGTTGATTCAGCAACTTCTACATATTTGATTAAGAAGGAAAATAAAGATTATTGCATTTCAGCGGTTTTTATGCAAAATTGAGATGATTTTTTGTCTGGAAATAAAGTAATTAAGAGAAAATGTACACAAACTCAAGATTGAGAAGATGCTTCAAATGTTTCTAAATTTCTTTCTATTGATTTAAAGAAAATAAGCTTTGTTAATGAATATTGAGATGAAGTTTTCCTTGATTTTTTATCTAAATTGAAAAGAGGAATTACTCCTAATCCTGATATTCTTTGTAATAGTGTAATAAAATTTTCTCGTTTTATTGATTATGCAAGAAAAGATTTAAAAGCTGATTATCTTGTTACTGGTCATTATGCAAGGATCATTTTTGATGAAAATAAACAATCTCATTATCTTGCTAAGTGTAAAGATGAAAATAAAGATCAAACATATTTTTTGTGTAAAATTAATTTTTCAATTCTTCCTTATTTAATTTTCCCTCTTAGCGATTTAAAGAAGGAAGAGGTTAGAGAAATTGCAAAGAATGCTGGCTTACCTAATTTTCAAAAAAAAGATTCAACTGGAATTTGTTTTGTTGGGGAAAATAATTTTAACAATTTTATATCTAATTACTTAGATGAAAAATCTGGCGATATTATTGACATTGATAGTTTAGAAATTTTAGGAAAACACAAAGGTGCAATTTTTTTCACTGTTGGTCAAAGAAAAGGTCTTAATTTAGGTGGAGAGAAGTTTGCTAATTATGTGGTTGGAAAAGATATTGAGAAAAATATTATTTATGTTGCAAAAGGATATGAAAATTCATGATTATATAGTGATTATTGCTTTGTTGAGGATTTTAATTGATTATTAAATAAATGAGAAATTAAAGATATTGAAAATAAAAATATTACTGCTAAATTTCGTCATAGACAGAAAGAAGTAGAGGTAAAAGTAGAGTTTTTGGATAAAGAATTTAATAAATTAAAGATTATTTACAAAAACTCAATAAGAGCTATAACTCCTGGACAATTTGCAGTTCTTTATGATGGAAATATTTGTTTAGGTGGTGGAATAATTATTTCTACTAGTAAAATTGATTATCAATCTCGCCCCCTTTTTTTAAATAATTAATTTTTAATTATATATTTTTTACTATCTTTATATTTTTTCAAGGTAAAATCTTATTAACTGTTATAATTTTTATTTATTCTTAATTAATTAAAAATCAAGATTTAGAATAATAAGAATATATTAACAACTTATTAATTATGATTTAGTTAATTATTTTAACACTTTTAATAATTTTTAAATATATTAATTAAATACACTTCTCTTATAATTAATATTAAAACTATCAAAAAATAAAATGAAAAAAATAGTAATCTTTGGTTCTGAAAATGTTGGAAAATCAACAATTTATAAAAATATTCAGAAAATTTTAAATTCAGACGAAAAAAAAATATTAACGAGGCCCGTTATTAATTATGTTGAAAATATATTTAATATCAATGGAAATTCTTACAATTTTTTTGACACTTCTTCTTTTAATTTTGCTGATAAAAATGACGATTTAATTCAAAAGGAAGTAAAAATTGTAAATGACAATTTAATATCTTCATGCGATCTTGTTGTCTGAATTATTAATTCTCAAAATCCTTTCTCGGATTATAATTTTTCTTTACAAGATTATCTTGAAAAAAAGAAAAAAAAATATGTTATAATTTTCAACAAGTTTAAAAATTCTTCCTCTATTAAAAGAGAGGAATTTTTAAATGATTATTATTTTCAAAAACTTTTGAAAAAAGGAATTAATAGTTATTTCATATCTTCTTTACGTGACAAAATTGGCATTAAAGAGTTACAAAATTTTTTAATAGAAGAATTTGACTTTCAAATTGAAAAAAAAAATAACGTTAATCTTAAGGAAAATGAAATTTCTGAAAAAAATAAATCTGTTAATTTAACTATTTTTGGACCTCCTAATTCTGGCAAATCAACTTTATTGAATTCTCTAGTTAAAGAAACAAGGTCTGTTGTTAGTCCTTTAGCCGGAACAACAAAAGAAGATGTTATATCTAGTTGATCAAGAAAAAATGTTGATTTTCAATTAAAAGACACCGAGGGAATAATCAACAAAAGAAGAAATGATAAGGAAATTCTTAAAGATTGTCAAATAGCTTGAGTTGTAATTGATGTTTCTTTCCCAATTACTAAACATACATTGCAAATTATTAATTTAGCTGAGAAATGTGAAAAAGCAATAACGATTATTTTAAATAAAATTGATCTTATTGATAATCATCAACTTGAAGAGAAAAAAGAGGAAATAAGGTCTAGATTAAAATCTTTTTCTTTTGTTCCAATAGTTTGCATATCTGCAAAAAAATTAAATAATATTCCTTCTTTACTTAAATCTTTAGATGAATCAATTGAACAAAGTAAATTAAATTTTAGCAAATCAGTTGTTGCGAATCAGTTTGACATTATTTTAAAGAAAAATCCACCTTCAAGTATTAGAGGTAAAAGATTAAAGGTTTATTATGCTATTCATGAGGGCGGACTTGTTCATAAGTTTATAATTTTTGTTAATAATCCAGACTTAGTTCATTTTTCATATCAAAGATATATTGTTAATTCTTTGAGAAGAAATTTAAAAATTACTTCTTTGCCAATTAAACTATTTTTCAAAAAAAGTTAGTTTTTAATTTTATTATTTAAAATTAAAAAAAATATATAAAAAGGATATCGATTTTTTCTTTTTAATGTTATTAATTTCTTAACATTTATAACATTTATTATAAAAATCATTTAAGAAAAAAGAACTTGAATTATAATGAAAGACACTAAAATAAATACTTTCTTCATAAAAGAAGAACAAACTGTAATCAGTTTTTTAAAAAAAACTCTTCCTTTAACTCCTTTGTCTTTATTATATAAATTATTTAGAACTAAAAAGGTTAAATTGGGAGATAAATACTTAAGATATTATCAACATCGTGTTAAACCAGGCGATGTTTTGAGCATTGAAGATGATAGATTAATAATTGGAGCTAAACCTTTAAATGTTAAAGAAAAAACTACATTTAGACCCGAAGTTGATTTTGAAATAATGTATGAGGATGAAAATATCATTATTGTTATTAAAGATCACAACATAGAAACTCACAATGATAAGAATCCAGAAAAGAGTTTAGATAACGCTGTAGCTTATTATTTAAAAGATTCTGGTTGAGTTTCTGAAAGTGATCTTTTTATAGTTTCTTCTTCTCATCGTTTAGATAAATTAACTAAAGGTTTAATTGTTTATCCTAAGAACCCTTCGGCGAAAAAAATTCTTCATGATTCTTTTGGAAATAAAGATTTAATAAGAAAAACTTATTTAGCTGCTTGTGAAAATAGAAAAAATAAAGAATTTCCTTCTTCAATTACAGGATTTATTTTTAAAGATAACGATAAAGAAAAAATGATTTTTCAAGAAGAGCCCCATCAAAGTAAAGAATCAAAAAAAAGTTCTATGAATATCAATGAACTTTGTAAAAAAGGACCTTTTTCTGTTTTGGAGATTGAGTTGAAAACTGGTAGAAAGCATCAAATTAGATCTTCTCTTTCTTTCTTAGGCACTCCTATAATAGGAGATAAGAAATATGGAAGTAGTTTGCATTTGGGAGAAAAAATAAAGCTTTTTGCTTACAAAATAGAATTTATTAATTTACCAAAAATCTTAAGTTATTTGAATGGAAAAGTTTTTGAAATTGATAGAATTAAAAGTAAATTAATTCTTCAAGTAAATTCTTCTTCTGAGAGTTTGCTTCCTAAGAAGTTTCTAAAATTTTAGATAAGTTTTTATAATAATTTTTTATTAAGGTCGTTTTTTTGTAATTATTTTTAAAAATAAACAACGAAGTTTTATTTTTTTATTATAATTCAAATTATTGAAAGATAAGATATTTTAAAATGAACAGCAATAATTTTTTAATTTGATTAAAAGAAATAGCTCCTAATTCGAGGAATTTTTTTTCATTTTCCAAACATGATCCTACAATAAAAAGCATTGAAAATTCTTTATTAAAAATTAATAAAAAAATTTGAGAAAAAACTAATAAAAAAGAAAAAAGTATTTCTTTTGAATCTTATGAAAAGTATTTTTCAACTCTTAAATCTCTTGGATTATGAGAAGATTTTGAAATTATCACTACTAATGATAATTTAATAATAAAAGGTAGTGTAATAAAGTCTCCATTAATTAATGATAATAATGAAAAAACCATTATTTTTTGTCACGGTATAACAAATAATAGATGATCGCTTTTTTATTGCATTCATTTGGTTTTGCAAATGGGCTATCAAGTAGTTATTTATGATGCAAGAAATCATGGAATGTCTCAAACTTCTTATAATACTCTTGGAAAGATAGAGTCTTTAGATTTGGAAGATGTTGTTAATTGAGTTAATAGAAAATATAATCCTGAAAAATTAGGATTTTATGGTTTTTCAATGGGCTCTGCAACTTTATTATTTTGAATTGGCCAATTTCAAGATTTTCATCCTGAAGTTTCTTTTGTAATTTGTGAATCTCCTCTTGATGATTTTAAGGAAAGATTTAGAAATTTTTTAAATATTAAAGAAGAAAATTCTTTAGGAGTTGTTGAAGAATGAAAGCATTATTTATTATATAATATTGCATCAAAGGTTTTAAAATCTCCAATAAATTTATTAGATGTAAGTCCCATTCTTAGTCTTCCTAAAAAATTAAAACTTAAACTTCTTTTACTTCATGGTGTTGAAGATACTGTAATTCCTTGACAATCTTCTTTAAAAATATGAGAAAAATTAAATGAAAACAAGGAAAATATTGGATTAGTGAATTTATATTTATTTGATAATTCTGATCATGATGAACTTGTTTTTTTTGGAGATTTTTTTCCAAACAATTTACGTTGAATAAAAAACAAGGAAAATCCTTCGAAATTTTGTTTTAGTTCTTTAATTTTTTCATTTTTAAGTAAAAATTTTTAAATTTGTATAACTTTTAATACTAATTAAATTCATTAAATTCAATTGAATATTATTTTTTTATAGATTATAAAGCGTTTAAAAATTTTATTTTTTAGCAAAATTAATCAAATTTTTAGTAAAATTCAACTATTAACGTCACAACGTTAAATAAATATAAATATTAACATTATGAATAAAACAGAATTAATCGAATTAATTGCTAAAAATGCAGAATTATCAAAAAGAGAAGCGCATAATGCTTTAGAAGCTATTTTTGCTGTAATTACTGAAAATTTAAAAGTTGAAAATGAAGTTGCTATAACTAAATTTGGAACATTTAAAATTTCACATAGAGCAAGCCGTGAAGGATTTAATCCATTAACTAAAATTGCTATTTCAATTGCAGCTTCTAAAATTCCTACTTTTAAAGCAGGAAAATCTTTTAAAGAAGCTATTAAATAGTCTTTTCTTTCCTTTCTAATTTAGAAAGGAAAGAAACTATTAGCTAATTATTTTTAAAACTTTAACATTGCTTGCTCATATAAATAATAATTACAAATAATGTTAAAGTTTTAAAGTTTTAACAGATTTTTATTAATGTTGATTGAAATCATTAATCAAATTCTTAATAATTTTCATAAAATTACTGAAAAGAAATTAAATTAAAATATTCAAAGTTTTTTATGTTTAATTGTTTTTATTTTTTATAAAAAGTAACTTCAATTTAGCTAAAATTACTTTAAATAATACCTTTTGGTAATTTATCTTTAAATGGGTTTTGAGAGCCTTCAATATTAAGTTTGAGAATTTTAGAAAGGTTATAATGAATAAATGTCAGAATTAAATATGAGTTTGGAGTATTTACCGGTTGGTTATTTAAAAGATGGTCAAGATGGTAATAAATTGAGAGATGTTAGCAGTTTAAAAAATAATGATGTTTGGCTTGAAGAACACTCAAGAGATCCTTTTAATAATCCTCGTTTTAAAATAAACGAAAATACTCTTTGTACAATTCAAACTAGTAGAAATGAAAAATGATATATTGCGTTTGTAAGTGTAAGCGAACAGGTTGATAATTATTACATCAGAAGTTATTTCAAAGCTTTTTCTCCTATAGATGATTATGATAAAAATAATGGTCCTATTTATTTTGATAGATTTCAAGAATGAGAAAAAGATGAATCTGGAAAATGAGTTCAAAAAAACAACTTTAGGTAATTAATATAATATATGAAATCAAATATACACCCAAAAAATAACTTAGTAAAATTTTCTTGTATATCTTGTAATCAAGAATTTGAAGTATATTCAACACACACAAAAGAATTATTAAAAATGGATGTTTGTGGAAATTGTCATACTTTTTATACTGGAAGATCTTCTTCAGATGTTAAAACTGGTAAAATTGAAGTTTTCAATCAAAGAGAAAGAAAAACAAAAGAAAAAAATAATTCTAGCGTTTAAATATTTAAATATTAATAATTTATTTTGAAATAAAATTTAGTTATTTTTAGATATTAATTAATTTTGTTTCAGTTGAATAAAAATAAAAAGAATTTTAGAAAAGAACGATTTAATGACTAATATAAACTTTATTTTTAAAGTAATTTTTCAGAATGATGATTTTTTAGTCATTAATAAAGAAAACAAAATTTCGACTCAAAAAAATAAAGATTATTTTGATAGTATTGAACAAAAATTAGCAGATTTAGGAGAACCCTTTGCATCTTTACCAAGATGTGGAATAGTTCATAGGCTTGATAAAGATACTACTGGTTTATTGCTCGTTGCAAAGAATTTAAATTACTATAATTTTTTAATTAATCTTTTTAAAGAGCGAAAAATAGAGAAAGAGTATATTTCTTTGCATAGTGGATTCCCTGAATCTGATAAGGGAGAAATTACTTTTTATTTAAAGAAAAAGTTCTCTAAAAATAAAAGAGTTAAAATGCAAATAGATCCATTAGATGGAAAGTTAGTAAAATTGTATTTTGAACTCATATCTAAAGGAGATAATTTCAGTCTTTTAAAGGTGAAGCCTATAACTGGAAGAACTCATCAAATAAGATTGGCTTTTCATGCTATTGATTTTCATATTTATAATGATCCCATTTATAATAAGCCAGGTGTTTTACCGGAAGATGAAAATGGTCAATATTTACATGCATATTTTTTAAGATTTTTTGATAGAGGTAATAAGTTTGAATTTATTGCTGAATTACCAGATTTTTTTTCAAAAAAAATAAAGGATTTAAAGCTGTCTTTTTAAATTTTTATTATTTATCAATATATTATCTTTTTCTAAACATTCAACAATTTATTTTTGCTTTCAATATCTTTGAAAGAATTGATCTATTAAAATAATGTTAATATAATTTCAGATGCTAATTGTTTTATTAAAATTTATTTAAGTATCTCTCTAGCTCTATTTTTTAAATAATATAAATTATTTTTTAATAATTTAATTATAAGGTAAAAACTATAAAAATGTTTCAATTAAATTTACAATTTTTCGCTACTAAGAAGGGTGGTGGTTCTACTAAGAACGGAAGAGATTCTCATTCTAAACGTCTTGGTATAAAGAAGTATGATGGAGAATCAATTCGAGAAGGATCAATTATTTTCAGACAAAGAGGAACTAAAATAAAACCAGGTCTAAATGTAGGTTTAGGTAAAGATCATACACTTTTTGCTTT
Organism: Mycoplasmataceae bacterium; assembly: GCA_031673075.1. Classification (GTDB taxonomy): domain Bacteria; phylum Bacillota_I; class Bacilli_A; order Mycoplasmatales; family CGIF01; genus CGIF01. Next base: position 269,412 of record CP125276.1, read on the forward strand.
GAAAGAAGGAAAAGTTAAGTATTACACACAAAAAAATAAAACTTTTGTTCAAGTGGTTTCTTAATTTTTTTCAATAATATCGTTCTATCTTAAGTCATTATTAAAAAAATGGCTTTAAGATATAATGGCGGAGTAACTCAGTTGGTTAGAGTGCTCGATTCATATTCGAGTTGTCGTAGGTTCAAGTCCTATCTCCGCTACCATTTTTTTATTAATGATTATTTAATAAAATTAATTTAAGATTATAAATATTATTATATAATAAATAACACTTATAATCTTAGTGTTAATATTGCTATTATATACTATCACTATATTAAATAGTTTTATTATTTACTTAAAGCTTAGTTTAAGTGCTGATAGCAGCTATTTTTAATAGAATGGTTGAGGAAAGTCCGTACTCGCACTTGCTGAAATGCAAGTAGTGTTAGTGCTAGATCTAATAAATCTAGGAGGAGATTTTATCTTTTACGGCTGTAGAAAAAATCTAAGGTTTTTAATGTAACTATGATTTTTTTTCTTTAAAAGTGCTATAGTGACGAAATTTTGTGGAAACGCAAAAGAGTGAGACGACGTAAACCCCGCTAGCGAGCAATTCAAATTTATTGGTAGAAGCACCGAAAAGAGAGAATTAGTAATTTCAATTTGGCAATTTTCTTAATTTTATTGAGAATTTTGAGATAAATTATCAGCACAAAATTTTTTCTTAAATTAAAATTAAGATTAAGTTTTGAACAGAATACGGCTTATGCTTAAGCTAGGCTTTAAATAACTAATAATTTTAATAAAAAAGAGGTGTAGTTCAATGGTAGAACTTTAGTCTCCAAAACTAGATGTGCGGGTTCGATTCCTGTCACCTTTGCCATTATTGTTATAAAAATATGAAAAGTAATTTATTATTAAATTAATAATAAAAAAGTTATTTTTCATATTTTTCTTAATTAATTGTTTAGTTGAGTAAAAGAAATTTCTAATTTTAGGATAAAAAAGAAAATTAATTATGAATCAAAATCAAAAAGAAGACAAAGAGCTAAAGAAAAATCATTATAGTGCTGATCAAATTCAAGTATTAGAAGATATTGAAGCAGTTCGAAAAAGACCAGGGATGTATATTGGTTCAACCGGTGAACAAGGAATCCATCATTTAGTTTGAGAGGTTATTGATAATTCAATTGATGAAGCTGTTGCTGGTTATGGTAATAAAATACTTGTTTCCTTATCGCCTGATAAAAGAATAATAACTATTTCTGATAATGGAAGAGGTATTCCTATGGAAATGCATTCTAAAACTAAAAAAAGTACTTTAGAGACTGTTTTTACTGTTTTGCATTCTGGTGGGAAATTTGATCATCAAATTTATCAAACTTCTGGTGGTCTTCATGGAGTTGGTGTTACAGCAGTTAATGCTTTATCTTCTTTTTTAAAGGTTCAAGTTAAGAGGGATGATAAATTAGCAATTCAATATTTTGAAGAAGGCGCTCCTAAATTTTTAGAAATATCAGATTTTAAATCAGAGGAAACTGGCACTTCAATAGAATTTACTCCTGACGATAAAATATTCACAAGTTTTACTCATTTTAATGATGAAATCATAAAGAATAGAATGAAGGAATTAGCATATTTAAATCCTAGTTTAACATTGGTATTTTCTTCATTTTCTGAATCTGAAGAAACTTCTATAACTTATCATTACCCTGGTGGTTTGGGTAGCTGAATTCAAGAATTAAATAAGAATGAATACTTAGAAGGAACTGTAATTTTCCAAGATGAATGAACAAATGATAAAAAAGATCATAATTTTTTCCATTTGTTATTATCTTTTCAATACAACAAAACTCATAAGACAATAATTAAATCTTTTTGTAACAACATAAAAACTGAAGATGGTGGAACTCATGTTATTGGTTTTGAAAATGGTTTATTATCAATTTATAGAGAATTAATTAAAGAAAAATATCCAACTTTAAAAATTAATATTGTTAAAGATGATATTTTGGAGGGATTAAGCGCTGTTGTTTCTATTAGAATTAAAGATCCTCAATTTATTGGACAAACTAAGGATAAACTTTCTAATGAAGAAGTTAGAAAAGCTTCAAAAGAAGCTACTTACGATTTAGTTCAAAAATTTTTGAAAAATAATCGAGATATTGCTGAAATTATTGTTGAAAAAATTCTTAATTCTGCAAGCGTTCGTGCTAAGAGTGAAGAGCATTTAGATTTTTTAAGAGATGCTAAGCAAAATGTTGTTTTACCTGGAAAGCTTTCTGATTGTATTTCTAAAAATACTGAAATAAATGAAATTTTTATTGTTGAAGGTGAATCTGCTGGTGGTACTGCAAAAACAGGCAGAGATAGAAATAATCAAGCTGTTTTGTCTTTAAAAGGTAAAGTTACAAATGCTGAAAAGTTAGAAAAAACAAGAGTTTTAAAAAATGATGAAATTAAAAACTTAATAAACGCTTTAGGTTTTAATGTAACAGATATTTTTCAAGGCACTTGAGATATTGAAAAACTTCGTTATGGAAAAATAATCATAATGACTGATGCTGATGTTGATGGAGCCCATATTGCTTTACTTCTAGCAACTTTCTTCTTTAAGTTTTTCCCAAGTTTAATTAATCAAAGAAAATTATTTTTAGCTGTATCTCCTCTTTATAGACTTCAATCTTCAAGAAAAGAAGCTATTTATTTCCTTAATGATGAAGAATTAAATAATTATAAGAAGAACAACTCATTTAAAGGTGATAATATTCAACGTTTCAAAGGTTTGGGTGAGATGAATGCCAAACAACTTAGAGACACAACTATGGATCCTGAAAAAAGAGTTCTTCACGAATTATTCTTTTCAAGTGTTGAGGAAGCTGAAGAACAAATTAATCGTTTAATGGGAATTAAAAGTGATGAGAGAAAAGTTCTTCTTGAAAGCGGAGAGCATAGAGATGTTCAATTAATAGTTAGTCCAGAAAATAAAGTTGAAATTAGTCAATTTGCTTTAGTAAACTTTATTCGTTATGCTTATATGGTTATTGAGGGTAGAGCTCTTCCTCAAGTTAATGATGGTTTAAAGCCTGTTCAAAGAAGAATTCTTTATACGCTTTATCAATTAAATATTCTTCCAAATAAATCTTTCAAAAAGTCTGCTAAAATTGTTGGGGAAGTTATAGGTAAGTATCATCCTCATGGAGATTCAAGCGTTTACCAAGCAATGGTTAAAATGACTCAAGATTTCAATTATCGTTATCCTTTAGTTGAAGGTCAAGGTAATTTTGGTTCAATTGATGGAGATGATGCTGGTGCTCAAAGATATACAGAAGCTCGTTTAACAAATTATGGGATGCATGTTATAGGAGATCTTGATTTAGGAACTGTTGATTGAAAACCTAATTATGATGAAAATGAAATTGAACCTGTAATACTTCCTTCTCTTTTACCAAATTTACTTTTAAATGGTTCAAGTGGTGTTGCTGTGGGAATGAGTACTAATATACCTCCTCATAATATTAAAGAAATTATAGATGCTTCGGTTGCTTTAATAAAAGACTCTAGTTTGGAAGTTTCTGATTTATTAGAATTTGTAAAAGGTCCTGACTTTCCAACTGGCGGTATTATTGTTAACGGCGGCGGTCTTAAAGAAATTTATGAAACGGGAGAAGGAACTATTTATGTTCGTTCAAAGGTTAGATTAGAAGACAATTTGATTATTGTTAGCCAAATACCTTTTAAGACTAATAAAGTTTCTTTAGTAGAAGAAATTGATTATTTAATAAAAAAAAAGAAGGTCGAAGGATTAAAATCTGTAACTGATTACTCAAATTGAGAAGGAATTGATCTTAGAATTAAGATTGAAAACGGTTATGAACCAGGAATTATTCTTAATCAATTATACAATAAAACTAAACTTCAATCTTCATTCAGTGTTAAATTAAGAAGTTTAGAAAATGAAAGACCTCGAATATTCAATTTAAAAGAAGTTCTTCATAGTTTTATTGAAAAAAGATTAGATAATATTAAAAGAAAATCAATTTTCTTAAGCAATAAAAATAAGAAAGAATTGGATAACGCTTCAGTTCAATTGTTTATTGTTAATAATTATCAAGAAATTGCTGACATTGTTAAAAACTCTGAAAATGAAAAAGTTAGAGACGAAATTTTGAAAGATAAATTCTCTCTTGATCAAGAAAAAATTAATCATATTTTAGATACTCCTTCTAGCTTCCGTCAATTCTCTGTTGATAGAGTTAGAAGATTAGAGGAGAAAATTAATTATTTAAATAATGAACAAATTAATCTTTCAGAGCTTATTGAAAAAGATGATTCTAGAAGAAATTATTTAATTAATGATTTAGAAAATTTAAGAGATAAGTATATTAATGATCAAAGAAGAACTGAAATTATTTATAGTTCTCGTTTTGTAACTGAAAAACAACTTGTTACTAAAAAAGATCGTTTAATTATTTTAAATATTAGTGAAGAGAGAAAACTTGACGTTTCAACTGGTAAGGAAGATAAGAAATTACATAGTTATATTAATGTTTGCGATCCCTTCAAACTAAGTGGTACTAATTCTCCTAGTGTTGGAAAAGAACTTAACAAAATTGCAAAAGGAACTGAAAATAAAAAAATTATTCGAACAAATACTCATGCTGATTTGTGATGTTTTTCTAATTTAGGAAAAATTTATGTTATTCCTGTTTACTCTTTGCCTTTACAACAAGGTAAAAAATATGGAACTAATTTGAGAGAATCTGGAATTTTAAAATTAGTTGAAAACGAAATTATAACTAATATTGTTTGCGTTGAAGATAATTATTTAGAAACAACAAAAGACAAATACCTTGTTATTCTTACAAAGAAGGGTAAAATCAAAAAAATTGATTTATCTCATATTAAAAATGTCTTTATTTCTGGAAAGAAAGTTATTAACATTAGTAGATTCCAAGATGAAATTTCTCAAGTTTGCTTTACAACAGGAAACGATGAAGTTTTATTATTCACTAAAGAAGGTCGTTATAAATATTTAGACGAAAAGTTAATTAGAATTAGAGGTCGTGGATCTTACGGGAACACAGGAATTAAAGTTCGAGAAAATGGTTATGATAAAGCTATTGGATTGGTAGTAATCAATTCAGAACTTGATAAAGATCAACTAATGATACTTGGCGTTACTGGTGATAATTTAGGGAGAAAAACTCCTTTAAGCAAACTTAAATTGTCTAGAAGGGGTGGCGGAGTTGGACAACAAGCTTATAAAACTCAGCAAAAATTCTTAAAGGACAGAAAAAATCGTTGATGTGATATTCATAATGAAAAAATTGAAAATCATAAAAAGTCTTCTTGTTGCGATAAATCAAAAGGAATTTCAGCTTATATTCAATGTCAATCGTTTAAGAAGATTCAAAAATCTATTAAAGACTGTGTTGATTGTCAAGCTAAATATTCAATTAAATATAATCCGCTTTGTCAAGTTAACCTAATTAACTTATTAGAAAATCAATATTATATTTATGTTCTTGCTGGAAAATTTGTTTCTTTCTATGATAAAAATGATTTTATTTATAGCACAAAATCCAAGAAAAGATCTCTATATAGAGGAAAAGAAGAAGTTATAATTTCAGACTTATTTATCACATCTAATATCATTGAAGACTCAGATTATGTTGAAGAAGAAGGTGAAAGTATTGAGATTTAATTTTTATATTAATACTATTTGTAAATCATGGAAATAATAAAAGACAAGCAGTTATCTAAATTTGATCATCGTGAATTAAATAAAGATTTAGAAATATTTTTTTTTGATGAAAATATTGGTCAAGGATTACCTGTTTTATTGAAAAATGGAACAATAATTAAAAATTTAATACAAGGTTTTATAAGAGAAAAAGAAGCTGAATATGAATGTCAAGAGGTAATTTCTCCAGTTTTAGCCGATCCTTCTCTTTATCAAAAAAGTGGACATCTTTCTCATTATAAAGATTATATTTTTCCAACAATTGAAAAGGAAAATGAAAGGTTTCAGTTGAGACCTATGACTTGTCCTCATCATTGCATGATTTATAAGAGAAAAATTCATTCTTATCGAGATTTACCAGTTTGATTATGTGAACATTCAATACTTCATCGTTTTGAATCTTCTGGATCTTTAAAAGGTCTAGAAAGAGTTCGTTGAATGGAATTATCTGATAATCATGTTTTTGTTTCTGAAGATCAATTGAAAGATATGTTTAAAAAGTGTTTTTCTTTTGTTTCTGAAGTTTTCAACAAGTTTAAAATTAAGGTTGATCGTTTTGTTTGTTCTTTACATGATAAAGACAACGTTAAGTATCATGATGATGAACAGCTTTGAATAAAGTCAGAAAATTCTCTGATAAGTGCTTTGGAAGAGCTTCAAATAGATTTTGTTAAAATAAAAGGCGAAGCTGCATTTTATGGTCCAAAATTAGATATGGAAGTCAAAGCTATTGATGGAAAAAACATTACTTTTGCAACAATTCAATTTGATTTTTTATTACCTAAAAAATTTGATTTAAGTTATATTAATTCTCAGGGAAATCAAGAATTTCCCATTATCATTCATTATTCTTCAATTGGATCTTATCAAAGATTTATTTCAATTTTGCTTGAGCAAAATCAAGGAAAACTTCCCTTCTGATTATCTCCCGTTCAACTTGTTTTAATGCCTTTGACTGATAATCAAAAAGATATTAAAGTATTGAAATTCTGTGAAGATTTAAAATCTGAACTAAAACCAAAGATTAGATTAGAGATTTGAGATGATAAAAGATTAAATTATAGAATTAGAAAAATTCATAAATTAAACATTCCTGCTTATATTGTAATTGGAGAGAAAGAAATTGATGGTGAAGATTTTACTTTATCATATGAGTATGACAGTAAAAAGGTAAAATTAAACAGGAATAAATTGATTGATAAATTAAATGAAATGAACTCTGAAATTTAATAGTAATTATAATGAGTTAAAACTTTGATGATAAATTTAACTTAAAATTTAGTTAATATTAAATTCTAAAAAATAATAATTTTTCTAATTAATAAGATATGTAAAATTTTTGCAATTTTAGATAAACTATTTTTTTCAAATTTATTGAATAAAAAAATATAAAAAATGAAATTTACCAATACTAATAATAAATTTGCACTTTCGCAATTTTTAAATGAGAGAATCAGTTTTTTTAACTTTTTACTTATTGATGAAAAAGGAGAAAACGTTGGAATTGTAACAAAACAAGATGCGCTTTCTAGAGCTAGAGATTTAAAGCTTGATCTTTTTTGTATAACTCCTCAAGGAAATCCTCCTGTTTGTAAAATACTTGATTTTTCAAAGTATGCTTATCAGCTTAAGAAAAAAGATTCAGGAAAAACCACTAGAAAAAATTCTTTAAAGGAAGCTAAGTTTTCTTTTCGAATTAGTGATAATGATATAAATGTAAAAGTTAAGAAGATTATAAAATGATTGAATGATGACTTTACAGTTAAAATTGTATTGTTTATGAGAGGTAGAGAGCAACAACATAAGGATATTGCTTTAGAAAAATGTAATAGAATTATTTCAGAAATACAACCCGCTTCTCCATCTTTTCAATTAAAAGATAATGTTAAATTAATTGGAAGCATGTATAATTTCACATTTTTCAAGAACAGAAAGATTATAAAAGATGAAAAAAATTAAAAAAATTAAGTTTAAATCAAAATCAGCATTTGAAAAAAGATTCAAAATAACTGGCAGTGGGAAAGTTAAACGTGCAAGAGCATATACATCTCATTTATTTGGAAATAAATCAACCAAGCAAAAAAGACATTTAAGAAAAAGCGATTACTTAAGTCCTTCTGATTATAAAAGAAGTAAGCCAATGCTTAATACTTAATTTGATAATTTAAAGAAAAAAGGATTTGTTCATAAGAAAAAATGGAAAAAGAAGTTAACCAAAATTGATATATTCTATTTGTAAGAGGTGGACGTGAAAAAAAAATTATAGATAGCATCAATAATTTATTAAGAAAACTTAAATTAGAACAATCTGTTAATGAAATAAAAATATTAGAAGGTATTAGTGATTCTGGAAGAAATAAAAATTTATTACCAGGATATATTTTTGTTAATTGTGAAATGACGACTGAATTATTAAATGCTTTATATTCTGTATCAGATGTTATAAGTTTTTTAAATCATTCTAAAAGCGATTTGACAATTATGCCCAATCATCTTTCAATTTTAGAAGCAAATAATTTTAATTTTTTATTTTCTGAAAAGAAAAAAGAAGGAATTAAAAAAGCTAACAAAGTTGAAATTTCTAAGCCTTCTTCTCTTCTTAAAAAAAGCATTTTTAATATCGGCGATTTGATATTAATAAAAGAGGGTTTTTTTAAAGATCATAGAGGATCAATTATTAAGGTTGATGATCGAAAAAATTTAGTAACAATTAATATTGATTTTTTTGGAAGATCGACTCCTATTAGTGTAAACTTTACAGAGTGTGAAAAAATTGTTTAGTTAACGATTAAAAAATATAAGGAAAAAATAACAATATGAACATGACATATAAAAGAGAACAACAACATTTAATATTAATAGATTTAGATGGAACTTCTTTAAACAAAGATTATAAAACTTTTAATACTTTTAATAAAAAAGTATTAAAAAGACTTGTGCAAAAAGGTCATAAAGTATGTATTGTAACAGGAAAAAATTTCCTTTCTGCATATCCTTTCTACAAAGAATTAGGATTAGATACTTATTTAGCAACTTACAATGGGGCTTATATTGTAAACCCAACTAATGATAGAAAAGAAAAATTCTTTTCACCTATTTCGAATTCTATTCTTCATAGTATTATGGAAGAGCCTAAAATTAAAGATACTTTAAAAGATACTTTGATTGATACAACTGATAACGAAACAATTTCAACTAGCGAAAATGTTTACTGAAAAGAAGTTTTCTTTAATAATAATCCTTATGTATGTGGAGATGTTGTTGAACATCTTGGAGATAGAGATGCTCTTCAAATAGTATTAGAATTTCCTAATGATAGTTCCAAAATAAATGGAGTTATTTCTACATTAAGAAAGTATCGTACATCAGTTTCTTTCAACTTTATTAGTAAATTAAAAGAAGGAGAAGGAGAATTTTTAGTTCCTGATAAAGATAGCGTTGTTATTAGAATTAGAAGTGCTTTTGCTAACAAAGGAATGGCAGCAGAGTGAATTTCAGGATATTACAATATTCCTTTAAGTAGAACTTTGGCTTTTGGTGATGATAAAAATGATCTTGAAATGATTAGAAAAGTAGAATTCGGAATAGCTATGGCTAACGGAACTCTTGATCTTAAAGCTCTTTCTCATGAAGTTACTGAATTAGATAATCATTCTGGTGGTGTTGGAAAACATTTATTAGGTTTCTTTGGATTAGAAGACGAAGATAAAGATTTTAATTAATTAATACTAAATTATTCAATTTTTTTTATTCCTCTTTATTGAGGAATAATTAAAGTAATGAATAATTTTTTAAAAATTCAAAATTTTTTAATTAATTTTAGTTAAAATTTTGAATTTTTAAAAAAAATTTTAACTAAAATTTATTTAACTTAAAATTCTTTAATTAATTTTAATAATTAAGCATAATATAAAAGTTTTTTAATTTTTTCCTACTTCATTTATATTATTAATTCTTAACACAATTAAAGATTTTTTAATTTATTTATAATAATAAAAATTGTATAAATATAAAGAAAATTATCAAAAAATATGAATAAGAAAAAAGATTTAAATCTTATATATTATCACAAATATATCGAACAAAAGTGACAACTATACTGAGAAAAAAATCAAATATTTCAAACAGATTTAGAAGATTTTAAAAAGCCCAAGAAGTATATTTTACCAATGTTTCCATATCCTTCTGGTAGTGGTTTGCATGTTGGTCATGTTAGAAATTATACAATAACTGATGCAATGGCAAGATTTTATCGAATGATGGGATTTAATGTTTTACTTGCAACTGGTTGAGATGCTTTTGGTCTTCCTTCTGAACAATATGCCATTAAGACTAATAATCATCCTTCAATTTTTACTTATCAGAATATTAATATATTCAAAGAACAATTGATTAAATTAGGTTTTTCTTATGATTGAACAAAAGAAATAAACACAAGCGAACCTAATTATTATCAATGAACTCAGTGAATTTTTAAACAAATTTATTTGGAAAATTTAGCAGAATATAGAAATATTCCTGTATTTTGATGTGAAGAATTGGGAACTGTTCTTTCTAATGAAGAAATTAAAAATGTTGATGGAAAAAGATTGTCTGAAAGAGGATCTTTTCCTGTAGTAAAAAAAAATATTCCTCAATGAGTTCTTAAAATAACGGAGTATTCTCATGAATTATCTGATGGGTTATCTGATTTAGACTGACCTTTAAGTATTAAAAATCTTCAAAAAAATTGAATTGGTATTTCAAAAGGCGTTAACATTAAATTTAAAATTTTTAATGATGAGAAATCTTTTGTTGAAATTTTTACTACTAGACCTGATACTATTTATGGAGTTAATGCTATTGCTTTATCTCCTTCTATTGATTTTGTTAGTAAGTTTGTAATTGAAGAATTTAAAGATAAAGTTTTTAAATTTTGTAAAAATTGAGAAGATTTTGATTCTGGTTTTAGTAAAATCAATGATGAGTTAACTGGAGAATTTACTGGTAATTATTGTTTAAATCCTTTGACTGGAGAAAAAATTCCAATTTGAGTAACAAATTTTGCTTTTTCCGATTTTGGAACTGGATCTTTAATGATTTCTCCTTTCAATAAAGAAATTCTTGATAATTGTAAAAATGATGAATTTATTACAAAGAAAGAAATTGAACAAAATCGTAAAATTGACTATAGATTTTCAGAGAAATTTAAACTTCCAGTTAAGAGATTTGTTGAATTTGAAAATGTTCATGATATTCAAAATATAATTTATGTTAATTCTCCTTTAATTGATGGATTAAGTGAAAAAAAATCTGCTATTGAAAAAATATCAAACTATTTGGAATCAAAAAAAATTGGAATGAAAAAGTTTTCTTACCATCTAAAAGATTGAGTTTTTTCCAGGCAAAGATATTGAGGAGAACCAATCCCAGTTATTCATTTAAATAATGGAACAAGCGAAATAATTTCAGATGATCAACTTCCTTTAGAACTTCCTCCTTTAGAAGATTTTACTCCATCTCGTCTTTATTATTCTCCTCTTCAAAAAATTACTGAATGGGTTAATGTAAAAAATGGAGTTAGAGATGTTAATATAATGCCTCAATGAGCTGGTTCTTGTTGATACTATATTGCATTTTTACTAAGAACCAAAGAACTAAATGGAAAATTTACCTATCTTCCTCTTAATGAAAAAAGAACACAGGAAATAATCAATCATTGATTACCTGTTGACTTGTATGTTGGAGGTCAGGAGCATGCTAATTTACATTTGCTTTATGCAAGATTTTGACATAAAATTTTAAATAAAATAGGTATTGTGAAAAGCAAAGAGCCTTTTCAAAAACTACTTTGTCAAGGAATGATTCTTGGAGAAGGTGGTGAGAAAATGTCTAAATCTAAGGGCAATGTAATTAATCCAGATGAATGCATTGAAAAATGAGGTTCGGATGCTCTTAGATTGTATGAAATTTTTTTAAGTCCTCCTGAACAAACTGCCGATTTTGAAATAAATGGAGTAGCTTCAATGAGAAAATGATTAAATAGAGTTTATGCTTTATTTACTAATTATAGATTTAAATTTTCTTCTATTGAAAAGTCAAATGATTCTCTTGATGAAATTTTTCAAAACATGGTTTTAGATGTTACAGATAGTTACAAAAATTTGAAATTGAATTTAATAGTTGCAAAATTAATGGAATTTATTAATAAATGTTATTTAGTTTCAATTATCCCTGTTTATTATGGAAAAACTTTTTTACAATTATTAAATCCTTTAGCGCCTCATATTACTGAAGAAATTTGAAGTTCTTTTGAAGATGAGTCTATATCTTTTAGCAATTGACCAGTTTTAGAAAAAGAAGATTTAATTTATAAAGAAAATATTAAAATTGTAATTCAAATTGATGGAAAAAGAAGAGATGTTATTTCTATTGATTCTTTAAATAATAATAAGGATTCGCTATTAAATATTATTAAAAAAAATGATAAAATTTCTTCTTTTTTATTTAATAGAAATTTAACTAAGGTTGTTTTTGTAAAAGGAAAGTTGATTAATTTGGTTACAACTGAATTGCGTGCTATTTAATGATAATAGCATTTAGAAAGGAAAAAATATAAAAAATGGAGCAAAAAAATATCACAAAGGAAAGAAATTGGAAAATTGTTAATTCATCTTCAATATTACTTACAATTTTTATATTTTTATCAATTTATTTTCCAGTTATTATTAGATATAATATAAATTCTCTTTTTAATCCTAGTAGACACGGATTTTTTGATTTTTTTGTTTTAATTAAAGATTTGGGCATGATTAAAAGTGAAAATATTGAGGATAATAATAAATTTTTTAATTGAATTTTTTTCTTTTCATCTTTAATGTTGGTTTTTTATTTTTTTGATAAAATTTCTAATATTTTTTCTAATTTTTACAAAGAGAAGTCGAAAATAAAATTAGAAAAAGAAATTTGTAAAGATTTTTTGAAATCTGATGATGCTAATATTGATTATCAAGCGGTATCTACTTTTTCTTCTAAAATAATTGATTCGCTTTCATTTTTTTTATTAGGATTTTTTGATCTTTTTATTGAATTATGATCTGCAGTTAAAATTAATATGAATAGAAATATAAAAATTGTAACTTGAAAACAAGCTTCTTTTTGTTTATTTTTGGTTATTTTTTATTTTGCGCTTTATGATTATTTATTATTGAAAATTTCAAAAAATAATAAATCAAATGATAAGAAAAATTTTCTATTTCATGTTAAAAGTCAACTTGAAAAATTAAAGTTTTCAAATTCAAATACTTTATTTTTTTCATTTTATTTTTTAATTATTTCTAAAAATTATTCTTTCGTTAGAACTGAATTAATAAATATTATACTTCTTTCTGGAAATATTCATATTATTATATCTAAACTAAGAAGTTTTATAAAATTATTACCAGAAACTAGAAATAATTTTTACCTTTGAAAAAATAAAAGTAAAGATAAAAAAAGTCTATTAATATAATATTATGTCAGGAGAAAATTTTAAACACTATAAGCATTATAATAATCAATTTAAATTGAATATTTCGTTTTTTTTTGATAAATTGAGTAAATTTGTTGAAGGAAATTGAGAAAATTTAACTCTTTTAGAAAATATTTCAAAATCTAAAATAAATTTTGGTCAAAATTATGAAGATAAAAACAGTATTATTAGAAGTATAAATTTAATTAAACAAGCTTTAACTTTCAATTTTTTCACTACTTCTGAATATTGAACGGATTCTTATAAACTTTGTGGTTTAGAAATTGTTTTATTAAATGATTATGACTTTGAATTTAAATTTGTTGAAGGAAATTGAGAAAATTGTTTTTTTGATAATAATGATTTTTCAAGAGAACTTTTGAAGATAGAAGATTCTAAATTAAAAAAGATTTTAGAAATTTTAGAAAAGAAAAGAAAAAACATAGAAAGTAATAATCTTTATGAATTAGATGAATTAGATGATAATTTAAATCTTGTAATTAATAACAATATTTTTTTTGAATGAAAAAAAGACTATGAAAAAGCTATTTCAGTATCTTTTTATTTTTTTATGTTATACTTATTACATTTTTTTTTTAAAAAGTTTTTAAAAAAATGGAGATATACCCAAGAGGCTGAAGGGGTTAGTTTCGAAAACTAATAGGTAGTAAATACGCGAGGGTTCAAATCCCTCTATCTCCTCCATACTATTTTTCATTTAAATTTTTTAATGATTTTATATTTAGAGTGATTTTTTCTATTATCTTTTCCTTATTATCTTCACTTTCTTTAAATATTGAAAGATCTAAGAAATCGTTTTTCATTTCAAAATTTTCAAAATTTTTAGCTAATAGATTTTTCGAATAAAACTCTTCTATTTTTTCAATCATTGAAATATTTTTTGGCATTGAAAAAATAAATTTTTCTTTTTTCAATAATTCTCAAAATGATTTATCTCTACAAGAATAATAAATTAATTCTTCTTCGAAGTTGTTTATTTTATCATCATAAACTAAACTTTTTATCTTTAATTCATCATTGTTACTAAAGTATATTTCTTCTACTTCTGAAAAATTCATTTTAGTAATAATTGATAATTTTTTTATAATAAAACTATGAACATTTCTTCTGAATTGATGAAATATATCAGATATTTTCACAATAAATCTTTTACATTTTTGAGGATCTTCTTCAACTTTTAATTTTTTAAAATAATGATATATTATAAATAAAAAAGGTATTCTCTTTTTTTCAATAATCGAAAAAATTTCGCTATTTTTAAGATTACAAATTTCATCAGGATCCATCCCTTTTTTATTTTCAATTATTTCGCATTCGATATCGTTTAAACTTAAAATTGTAGAAATTTTTATTGTAGCTTCTATTCCAGCTTCATCTCCATCTAAAAAAATAATAATTTTTTTATTTAATTTTTTTAATAATCTTATTTGTTCTTTAGAGATTGAAGTTCCTAATAATGAAATACAATTTTTAATTCCGACCTTTGTTAAGCTTATTACATCAAAAAATCCTTCTACTAAATAACAAAAATCGTTTGATTCATTTTTAACAAAATCATAATTGTATAATATTGATGATTTATTTTTACTTTCGCTGCTTGGCAAAAAAAGATATTTATTTTCACAGTTTTTCTCAATTTTTCTAGAAGCAAAAGTTACAACTTGTCCATCTTTATCTTTTATAGGAAAAATTATTTGTTTTTCTCTAAAGAAGTCAAAAGAATATTTTTCATCTACTATGTTAAATAAGCTTGTTTTAGCTAAATATTTTATTTGATATCCGTTGTTTTCTTGGAAAAATAAAGAACTTAATTGATTATTGTTTATCGAAGTTCCAATTTTAAATTGTTCAATTAAATCATCTTTTAATAATCTCTCTTTTTTTAAATATTCTAGAGATTCTTTTCCATACTCTGTTAATAAGTTGTTTTGATATATATTTGATGATAATTCAAGTATTTTTGCTATTATGTCTTCTTCTTTTTCAACTTCATTTTTAATTTTTTCTCTTGCTTCGATGTATCCCAATTTTTCTAATTGATCGAGTGTTTCATCCAAGCTTATTTTTTTGAATTTTGATCAGAATGTAAAAATGTCTTTAGCTTTAAACTCACAAGAGAAACAATTAAAGAATTTTTCATTTTTTTCAAAACTAAGAGATGGTTTTTTATCATTATGAAATGGACAAATAAAAAAAAAACTCTTCCCTTTATCTTCGCCTTTTATACCTAATTCTTTTGTTAGAATGTTTAAAATTGTTCTAGTTTCCATTAAATTTTAAAATTTATTACTTTTTGTATACAAATTTTCAATATTTTATTAATTCTAATTAGCCAATATTTCTCTTGGTATTAAATATAATATTGTTAGAAACAAAAGAACTAAAAATATAAATAATTTATGAATTGAATTTGTAATTTTTGTGAAATTAGTTTTTCTATTCTTTTCTTCTTCACTAATTTTAGATGTTAAAAAGAAGTCGTTTTTTTCTTCGAAAAAAAAATAAATTAGAATTATTAACATCCCTATAATTATAATTATTGACTTAATTATAGATTTTAAAAATTTACTCATATTATTTATATTTTTATTATACATGTTTTATTTTTTGTCTTTTAAATTATGTTTATTAAATAAAATCATTATTATTTTTTTTGTTTTTATTATATTTTTGTATAGAAAATTTTGTATCCTTTTAAAATAAATAATAAAAGGTTTTTGATATAAAAATCTACCTACTTTTTCTAATATGATAAATAATAAAAACACTAAACCAATTCTTTTTACAGGAATTACTTCTACAGGAACATTAACGCTTGGTCACTATTTTGGTGTAATTCAACATCTTATTAAATTGCAAGATGATTATCAAATTTTTTTAATGGTTGCTGATTTGCATGCACTAACAACTATTTCAGATAAAAGAGTAAACTATAAAGAAAAGACTAAAGAAATTGCCTCATTGCTTTATTCTTGCGGACTTAAAGAAGAAAATTGTAAAGTTTTTGTTCAGTCTCAGATAAAAGAGCATTTGGAATTGTCATATTTTTTATCTTCATATTGTTCGGTTGGTAGATTAAATAATATGATTCAGTATAAAGAAAAGTCAAAAGAAAAACAAAGTCCAGGATTTTCATTGCTTTCTTATCCAATTTTAATGGCAAGTGATATTTTATTATACGATGCAGATTTAGTTATTGTTGGTAAAGATCAAAAGCAGCATTTGGAATTTACTGAATATTTAGCAAATAAGTTTAATTTTGATAATGATAATTGTTTGAAAATTCCGAATTTTTCAATTCCAAATCTAGGATCTAAAATTATGGGTTTAAAAAATCCTTTAAAAAAGATGTCAAAAAGTGGAAATGATTATATTTCTCTTTTAGATCTTGAGGATTATGTTAACAACAAAATCATGAAAGCAGAAACAGATTCTGAAGCGAAGATTTATTTTGATCCCGTTAATAAACCAGGCATTTCAAATTTATTAGTAATTTACTCTCTTTTAAAAAATTTAAAAATTGAAGAATCTGAGAAACTATTTTCAAATTCAAATTATAGTGATTTTAAGAATTCCGTTTCAAAATGTATAAATGAAGCTTTAAAAAGCATTCAATCCGGTTATATTTTTTATCACAATAATATTGATAATATACTAGAGAAAAATAATTTAGAAGTTAGAAAAATAGCTGAGAAAAAAATTAATAAAATTAAAGAAAAGATCAATTTATGAAGTTTTTAAAAAAGAAAAATTTTTTTATAAACATATTTTTTAATAAGAATTAGTATTTTAATAAATTTTTTAACTTTAATAACTAATTATTAATGAAAATTGCTAAAATAACTTAATATAAAAAGCATTGCACTGCTAGCTCAGCGGTAGAGCAAACGACTCTTAATCGTTAGGTCGAGGGTTCGATCCCCCCGCAGTGTACCATTTCATATTGATTTTA
This sequence comes from Mycoplasmataceae bacterium, assembly GCA_031673075.1. GTDB lineage: Bacteria > Bacillota_I > Bacilli_A > Mycoplasmatales > CGIF01 > CGIF01. Next base: position 286,602 of record CP125276.1, read on the forward strand.
ACAAAATTCTTTTATTAAATTTATTTTTTTTTTAAAAAATTTTTAATAAAAGAATTAAAGATTCAGTAATGTTAAATTAAGTATTGAGTTAATAGAAGATAATATAATTAAATGGAAATTTGAAACGATAAATTAAAAATTTTTTTTTTTAATTACTTAAAAATTGAAGCGTTTATAATTATTTTTATTCATTTGTTTGTTTCTTATATTATTCAATTTATTGAATTAAATTATAGTTATTATTATTATAATTCTTTTCTAACAAATGTTTTTGATTTTTTGAGAATTGGAACTAATCATTATAATACTACAACAAGAAAAAATTATAGATTTTTTATTTACTATTTCTTTCTTTTTTATTTTGCCTCTTATTTTGTTGTTAGATTTTTTAGAAGTAGAATTGCTAATGATGTTAAAAAGTTTTTAAGTGATTCGTCTTATTTGTCTGAATTTAACAATGATATTTTTATTTCAGAAATTAAATTTAGTGATATTAATGAAAATATTAATAATAATGATAAAAATTTACTTTTAAATTAATGATAATTAAACTGAAAAAGTCTTTTAATTTGTATAAACTATAATTATAAAAAATATGAAAAATAATCTGATTGCCTTTGGGAGAAATACATTAAAAAATCTTATAAATTCTGATTTTTTTGACTTTAAGAAAATAATTATTTCTGAAGATAAACAACAAGAACACTTGAATTTAATAAAAAAAATGTCTGATAAAGGAATTATTTATGAGATAGTTTCAAAAAAAGAATTTGAGAGACATATTCCTGATAAAAAACACCAAGGAGTTATTGCATTTATAAGGAATTATAACTATTCTTCTATTAATTATTTAATGAAGAAGAAACCAAATCATAAATTACCTTTTTTAGTCATGCTTGATTCAATTGAAGATCCTCATAATTTTGGCGCTATTATTAGAACTTGTGCTGCTATGGAAGTTGACGGAATAATTATTTCTAGTAAACATCAAGTTCCTGTAAACAGCACTGTTATTAAGGTTTCTACTGGTGGAATTTCATATGTTCCAATCTGCCAAGTTAATAGTCTTGAAGAAACAATCAATACATTGAAATTAAATAATTATTCAATAGTTTCTACTGTTTGTGATGAAGAGAATTTATTAAATTATAATGATTTAAAAATAAATACTCCTATTTGTGTTGTTTTCGGAAATGAGCACGATGGAATAAAAAACAAAATTGTTAAAAAAAGTGATATTCTTATTACTATTCCATTAGAAAATGATATGAATTCTTTAAATGTTTCAGTTAGTTGTGGGATAATTGTATCTTCAATTTCAAGATCTATCTCTTTATAAAAAAATACATTCTCTTTATAATATAATAAATGGCATTATGAAAAGTTTGTTTATTTTTTAATTATTTACAAATGTTATTTTTGGGTTATAATATAAAATTTGGAAGGAATTTATATGGTTTTTAAATTAAAAAGTGAATTTTTGCCTGCTGGCGACCAACCTTCTGCAATTGAAGAAATAGTAAGGTCTTTAGAGTTGAACAAAAAACATCAGGTTTTATTGGGGGCTACTGGAACTGGTAAAACTTTTACAATGGCTAATGTTATTCAAAGAACTCAAAAATCAACTTTGATTTTAGTTCACAATAAAACTCTTGCTATGCAAATATTTGCTGAGATGAAAAATTTCTTTCCCGATAATAAAGTTGAATACTATGTTTCCTTCTTTGATTATTATAGACCTGAAGCTTATAAACCTCATAATGACACTTATTTGGAAAAAAGAACTCAAAGAAATGCCAGTATTGAAAAAATGAGAATGAGTGCATTAAATTCACTATCTACTGATAACTCAGTTATAGTTGTTGCTTCTGTTGCTTCAATTTATGGCTGTGTTAATCCTTTTAGGTTTAAAGACTCTATTATTGATTTAAAAATTAATGATGTTGTATCTAGAGATGATTTTTTAAATAATTTATTTACTATTGGATATAATAGTGAAAAGAAAAATTTAAGAATTTTTGAGAATGAAGAAATAATTAAAATTTCTGTCGATAGAGAAGAAGATTCCTTTTTTCAAATAAGTATTTCACCTACTAATAATAAAATATTTAAACTTGAAAAATTATGAAAAAGCAACAATGAAATAATTAATTTTGAAAATATTTCAATTCCTCCTGTTCAATATATTATTGAAAAAGATGAAAGAATGAAAGAAATTTTAAATCAAATTGAAGAAGATTTAAAGAATCAAAAAAAATTTTTAAAATCTGAAGGAAAAAATCTTGAATCTAAACGGTTAGATAAAAGAATCAATGATGATTTATCTGATTTAAAAGAGTTTGGTTTCTGTAATGGTGTTGAAAATTATTCTCTTTATTTTGATGGAAGAAAAACTGGTGAAAGCCCTTTTGTTTTGTTTGATTTTTTTAAAAAAGGAAATTTTATTACTATAGTCGATGAATCTCATATTACTATTCCTCAAATTAAAGCAATGTATAATACTGATAGAAGTAGAAAAAATACTTTAGTTAATTATGGATTTAGACTTCCTTCTGCTTTAGATAACAGACCTCTTAGTTTCGATGAATTTCTCTCCAAAGTTGATGATGTTATCTATGTTTCTGCAACTCCAGGACCTTTTGAATTAGATAAAGTTAATAATGGTATAACTGAACAAATAATTCGTCCTACTGGTTTATTAGATCCATTGGTAGAGATTCGTTCTTCTGTTAATCAAATTAAAGACATGATTAATGAAATTAGATCTAGCATAGAGAGAAATGAAAAAATTTTAATTTATGCTTTAACTATTAATATGTCTGAAGACATTGCTTCTTATTTTCAAGAGCAAGGTATAAAAGCAGTTTTTATTCATAGTCGCTTAAATGTTTTTGAAAGATATCAAGCAATCTCTAGTTTAAGAAGAGGAATTTATGATGTAATTGTAGGAATTAATCTTCTAAAGGAAGGAATTGATATTCCAGAAGTTGCTTTAGTTTGTATTATTGACGCTGACAAACCAGGTTTTTTAAGAGATACACGATCTTTAATTCAAATTATTGGAAGAGCAGCTCGAAACAAAAACGGAAAAGTTATATTCTATGCTAATCAAATGACAAAGGATATGGACAAAGCCATCAAAGAAACCGAAAGAAGAAGAAAAATTCAATTTGATTATAATTTAAGAAATGGAATTACTCCTGAATCTATAAAAAAAGATATTAAAAATGTTCTTTTAGACTCTAAAATTGTAAATTTAATTGATGATTTTAAAAATAAAGACCTTAGTCATGATGAAAAAAATAAAATTTTGAAAAATGTAGAGAAATTGATGAAGAAGGCAGTAAAAGAGTTTAATTTTGATAAGGCAATAGAGCTGAGAAATGTTTTATTTGATTTAAGAAGTTTGTTATAAAAATTAATTTTTAAGTTTAAAATGTTTTTTCTTTTCAAGAGAACAATTTATTTAATTTTTAATTTCTTTAAAAGTTTAAAAATTTTGATGATCTAGGAAAAGCAATTACATCTTTAATATTTTCGCTTTTACTTATAAACATTAATAATCTTTCTAATCCTAATCCAAATCCTGCGCTTGGTGAGTATCCGTTGTTTCTTAAATCTAAATATCAATTTAAATTTTCACTTTCTAAATTTAATTTTTCAGCTTTATTTTTCAAAATTTGATAATTTTCTTCACGCGCACTACCTCCAATCATTTCTCCAATTTTAGGAAATAACAAATCCATGCATTCAACTGTTTTTTTGTCTTTATTTTCTTTCATATAAAAGGCTTTTAATTTGATTGGATAATTAGTTACAAAAATTGGTGAATCAAAGTGTTTTGCTAAGTATTTTTCATGTTCTGAATTCAAATCCATTCCTCAAAATATTTCATTAAATTCAAAGAAATTAAAATCTTCATTTTTTTTATTTTTAAGAATTTCAATACATTTTGTATAACTTATTCTGATAAATTTTTTATTAATAATGTTTTCTAAGTCTGAGATTATTTCACTATTTTCACTATATTTTTCAAAATAATGTAATTCTGGTTTGTTATTTTTCAAAACACCTTTTATGATGAATTTGATTAATTTTTCAGCTATTTTTATTATTTTGTCAAGATTAAAAAATGTAGCTTCTGCTTCTATCATTCAAAATTCTGATAAATGTCTAGTTGTGTTTGATTTTTCTGCTCTAAAACATGGTGAAAAATTATAAACTTTACCTAAACCCTGCGCTAAAGCTTCTGCATGAAGTTGGCCGCTAACAGTCAAATTAGCATTTTTTCCAAAGAATTTTTCTTTTTCATTTTGATTTTCAATTGAAAATGACTCTCCTCCTCCTTCAGCGTCGTTACTAGTTATTATTGGAGTGTTAATATAAAAAAATCCATTTTTTTGAAAGAAAACGTTAATTAATTTACTAATTTCACTTCTTAATCTGAACATCGCTAAAAAATAATTAGTTCTTGCTCTAAATTGAGGATAATCTCTTATAAATGATATTGGAAGATTTTTTTTTTGAATTGGATATAGTTCGCTTGTAGATCTGAAATCAATTATTTCTTCTGCAATTAATTCAAACTTTTGTTCTCTTTCTGGAGTTAATTTTAAAATTCCTTTAATTTCTAATGAACCTCCAAAGTTTAATATGTTCAATTCATCTTTTTGTTTGAATAAATTTGAAAAGAATATTTGAATTGATTCGAAACATGATCCATCATTTAATGTAATAAAGCAATTGTTCTTGCCTCTTCTTATGCTTTTAATTCAACCTTTTAAAGTTACTGTTTTTTCATTAAATTTTTTTGAATTTATTAAGATTTCATTAATATCAATTTTTTTCATTTTCATTATTTTTTTTATTTAGAAGGATTTTAACTAATTTTGTTATGTTAAACTATTTAAAATTAATTTTAAATATTTTTAAAAGAAGAATACCAGTTTTTAATATATTATGATTTGAAAAATTTGTTTAAATTTAAATATTCAAAGTTGCGATGTAAATAATATTTATTTTTGCTAAAACTATATTAATACAAACATAAACTTAATAGAAAGAATGTTTAGCTCAAATTCCTTTTATTTCTTACTAATAATATAAATAAAAATTTGCTTTGGGTTAATAAAATATTGAAAAAAATGAATAAAGATTTACTAATTAAAGAAGTAACACAACACCAAATAAGAGAAGATTTACAAAATGTTCAAGTTGGAGAAAATATTGAAGTAATTACGAAAGTATTTGATAAAAAAGATAAAGAAAAATTTAAATTAACAACATTCAAAGGCACTGTTATATCTTGTAGAAGAAGAAATTTAATAAGTCATAATTTTACTGTTATTAAAGAAGCCAATAAGTTAATTGTAAAAAAAATATTTTTTTTTAATTCTCCACTAATATCTGAAATCAAAAAAGTTGGAAAAATCAAAAAAGTTAGAAGAGCCAAATTATTTTATTTAGAAAGAATGTTGAGCGATAAAAAGAGTAAAAGTTAATGGTTTTTAAGAATAATAATTCGATTAAACTTAATAATAATTCGATTAAGCTTGCATTTAAGCCTCAAAGAAGTCTTGGTCAAAATTTTCTTTCTAGTCAAGAGTATTTGAATAAAATAGTAGAATCTTGTTTGATAAACAAAAATTCCAGAATAATTGAAATTGGACCTGGATATGGAACTTTAACTAAATTATTAATTAAAGAATCTTCTGAATCTATTGTCAGTATAGAAAAAGATGAAAATCTTTTTAACTGATTAAATACAAATTTATCTGATAGTTCAAAAGTTGATTTTATTTTAGGAGATGCTTTAGACATTGATTGAGAAGAACTTATAAAGGATAAATTTCACTCAGAAGAAAATGAAATTATTGTTGTAGGAAATCTTCCTTATAATATTTCTAACAAATTAATTTCAAACTTGTTAGAAAAAAGACACCTTTTCAAAAAGTTAGTTTTTTTAGTTCAAAAAGAGGTTGGTCAAAGATGGGTAGCAAATCCTCTTAAATATAAAAATAAGTATTCTAATCTTTCAGTTTTTATTAATTATTTTTGTGACACTTCTTTGAATTTTGAAATTCCTAAAAAATTTTTTAAACCTGTTCCTGAGGTCGATGGAGCTTTAATTTGCTTGAATTTAAAACCTAATAATTCTATTGATTTAGAAGAAAAAAAATTCTTTTCTTTTGTTAAAAATTGCTTTAGATTTAGAAGAAAAACTTTATTTAACAATCTTAAAAGTTTCTGAGGAGATGAAAATAAAATAAATGCTGCTTTTGAAAAACTTGCTTATGATGAAAAAATAAGATCTCAAGATTTATTCTTACGAGATTTTTTGTTATTGTTTAATGAGTTTTCTCTAAAAACGCAAAACATCAATTAAAAATTTTATGATTCCAGAATTACAAAACATCAGATTAAATTTTTTGAAATTTTTACGATGAACATCTTCAATTTCTTTAACTTTGATATTTTACACAATCGCAATTTATGGATTTTTTTTATTTATAAGATTTTTTTATTATTTTTTTCAAAACGTTCATTTTCTTAAATGAGCAAGAAAGCAAAATTTGATCTTAATAAGTGGAAGTCCAGGCAGTGGTAAAAAACTACTTTTAACTTTTTTAAATGATAATTTAAAAATAAAAGATTATAAATATCATAATTTATTATGTTTTTTTAATAATAATAAATCTTATGATATTTATAAAAAAGAATGAAAAAACTCTTATCTAACTAAGGACTTTTATAAAAAAAATAAAACTTGTTTTTTCATAAATGAAGTTGAAGATAATTCTTTTAATTTGCTTCCTGAAAGAGTAGACTTAGGTAAAGAAAAAATAATTTCAGAAATTTCTAATTCTAATTATTTTAACAATATATTTTGGTTGGCTTTTTCATCAAGAGATGGATTGCTTTGAAATAAACTTTATTCAAGATCTAATTTGACTATTGAGTGTAATGGAATTGTGAAGGTTAGTTTAAAATATTTTAAATTTTACCTTTTAAAGATAATTGTTAAAGAAAATCAAAAAGATTTAAAAAAACGCACTATTTTAATTAATGAAAAAACATTTTTAAAATATAAAAATAGTTGACTAAAAGAATTCTTAATTAAAGCAATTTAATTATCAATTTATTTTTGATTTTTCCAGCGATTCAAGCATTTTGTTTATTTTTGAAAATGGCTTAGATCCAAAAAATCCTAGAGATGCGCTAAATGGTGAAGGATGTGAACTATTTATGATTAGATTGCCGTTTATACCGCATTTTTCTTTTAATGTTTTAGCTTCTCTTCCTCAGAATACTCAAATTATATTATTGTTGTAATTTTTGATATAATTAATTAATTTGAATGTGAATTCTTTTCATATTTCTGAGTGTGATAATTGTTTTCCTTCTATAACTGTTAACGAAGTGTTTATCAAAAAAATACCTTGTTTGACTCAGTCTTCTAAACTACTATTCTTTCTTTCTTTTTCATGATCTAAATCTTTCTTAAGCTCTATGAAAATGTTCCTCAAACTTGCTGGAATGAAGTTTTGTTTTTGCGTACTAAATGCTATTCCATCCGCTATACCAAATTGATGATAAGGATCTTGTCCAAGAATTACAACTTTTATTTTTTCAATTGGTAAATCTTGAAATAAGCGAAAAATTTTATTTTTTTCAGGATAGCACTTGTTATTTACTCATTCTATTTCTAATTTTGTTAACAGTTTTTCTAATTTTTCTTTTCCTATTTCATTAAAAAAAAAGTCATTTCAACTTTTATCAATTTTTTCTATACAGAATGATTTTTCTAATTTTTCTGTTTTATTATCAGTTATCATATAATTTTTTTTATTAATTAAAATTTTTTAAATAAATTTATTATCTATTTGTTAATCTTTAATCTTTATGTTTAATAATAAGAGTTAATATAAAATTTAGATTAACAAATAGATAATAAACTTTAAAAAAAATGATAAATGAAAACTTAAAACCAATAGAGAACGAAATGGAAGAAATAATTAATTTTCTTCAAAAGTGAGATTATGAGTATTATGTTCTAGACAATCCAAGTGTTGAAGATTCTATTTATGATCAAAAACTTAATAAATTGAAAAATTTAGAACTTAATTATAATCTTGTCTTATCTGACTCTCCAACAAATAAATTAAATTCAAAAATTTACAATAATTCTCAATTTAAATTGATTAGGAGAGAAAAGCCTATGTTGAGCATAGATAGTGTTAATAATTTTGAAGATTTGCTTGAATTTGACAAAAGGGTTAAAAAAACCTTAAAAGAAGATTTTATTGATTATATTTGTGAATTAAAAATAGATGGACTTTCTGCAAGTTTAATTTATAAGAATGGAAATCTTTTTCAAATAAGCACAAGGGGAGATGGTTTTCTTGGCGAAGATGTTACTTTCAATAAAGAGGTTGTTTCTGATATTCCATTTTCTTTAAATAACTTTGAAGACTGTGAAGTCAGAGGTGAAATTTACATGAGAAAGGATGAGTTCATTAAAATTAATGAAGAGATAATCGCAAAAGGGTTAAAAAAACTTTCAAACGCTAGAAATGCAGCTGCGGGAACTTTGAGAACTTTAATTCCTAGTAATGATAGAAATCTTAATTTTTTTGCTTATAGATATTTTTCTCCTGAAATAAAAAATCAAAAAGATTGTTTAGAAAAGTTAAGAGAAAATAATTTTGTCATTGGGAAGTATGAAATATTTTCAAGCATTGAAGAAGTTTTTACTTATGCTCAGTATATTGAAAAAAATAGAGAAAATCTTAATTTTTCAATAGATGGAATTGTTATTAAAGTTAACTCTTATAATTATTATGATTTATTAGGAGAAACTAATAAATTTCCTCGTTGAGCTATAGCTTATAAATTTACTTCTCAAACTGCCATAACAACTCTTAAAAATATTAACACAGAAGTTAGTAAAAATGGAAGAATTTCTTATGTAGCTGTTGTTGAACCTGTGAATTTAGATGGTAGTTTAATTAGTAATGTTACTTTGCATAATTATGGATTTATTAAAAAAAAATTAATTAATATTGGCGATGAAATTATAATTAAAAAAGCAGGTGATGTTGTTCCTCAATTATCTCAAGTTATCAAGAAAAATGGAAATTTAGACTATTGAACGCCATTAAATAATTGTTCTTCTTGCAATTCAAATCTTGTTTGAAATGAAAACAATCTTTATCAAATTTGTAACAATGAAGATTGTTTTGAGAAAAATATTAATTATTTAACTTATTTTGCTTCAAAATCTGCTATCAATATGAAGGGAATTAGTAAGGCGATTGTTGAAAAATTATATATTTCTGATTTAGTTAAAAAACCTTATGATTTTTATGAATTAAAAAACAAAAAAGAATATCTTTGGAAAATTGAAACTTTTAAGGAAAAAACTATTAATAATATTTTAAATTCTATTGAAAAGTCTCGTTATCAAAGACTCTCAGACTTTGTTTCTTCTTTTAGCATTCCTCTTCTTAGTTCTGTTAAAGCGAAAAAATTTACATCTTTATTTGATGATAATAGTGATAAATTGCTTGAATTTATAAGTATTGGAAGTTTTGATTTAATTGAAGAGAAGCTTGGTAAAAAAACAAAAGAATCTGTAGAAAAATTTTTTTCAAATTTAGATAATTTAGAGAATTTTAAAAAAACAATTACTAAAATGATTTTTTTAAATTATTAGAAGTTTAACTTTTTTATTTTCAATTTCTTCTTTTAATACGATATCTAGTACTTTATTAATATATTTAAATTTTTCAAAATCAAGATATTTTTTGCTGAAATCAATTGCTTTATTTATAATTAAAAAATAAGATTTTTCGTTGTTGAAAGATGAATTTTTAATTTCATAAATTGCATTTGCTAGTATTGATTTTTCAAGTGCAGGAATTCTTGATATACTTCAATCTTTTTTTAAATTATTGTTTATTTTTTCAAGAATATCTTCTTTTTGAGATTTGAAATCTTTAAATCAATTTAAATCATTTAAAAATTTATCATCATTTTCACTTAATGTTAATTGTAAATTTATGAATTCGTCAAAATCTCTTTCGTTTTCTTCTAGTAGAAAATAATGATAAACAAGTAAAACTCTACTTCTTTTAAATGGTTTCAAAGATTTCATAAAAATATTAACAATTTGTTCCTAATTTCGTAATTGTTGTTGTATATATTTTTAGTTGTTTTCAGAAAATTTAAATTAATTCAAACCTTTTTTATATTGAATTATTAATTATGATTATTTTTTTGTTAAAGATTCCTATTTTTTAAATTTGACAATTTAATGTAAATATTTCTTAAAATCTACTTAAGAAACTTTTTGAAATTTAACATCGAAAAATGGAGGTGTACTCAAGTGGCTGAAGAGGACAGTCTTGAAAACTGTAAGGCGTGTCATAGCGCGCGAGAGTTCGAATCTCTCCACCTCCTCCATATTTAAAATATTGTTTAATGTTTTAAATTTATTTAATATTTTCTAAATTGTGTTGAAAATTTATAAAAATTATTAGATATAGAAATAAAAAATCTTTGTCTTTTCAATATTATTTAGAAAATATTAAGAACTTTTTGAAATTCTTATAATACAAGAAAGTTATTAAAAAATGAACAAAAAATCATCAGTTATATCTCAAGAAGCTATTAATAAAAGTTATTCAGAAATTATAGAAACAATCTCTCGTGAATTTGGAGACGATTCAATTTCAACTTTAAAAAAAGTTTATTTAGGAAAAGATAATTTCTTGCATTCAGGCAGTTTTTTATTAGATAAAAAAATTGGAACAGATGGTTATCCTTGTGGTAAAATAGTTGAGATTTTTGGAGAAGAATCAAGTGGTAAAACAACTCTTGCTCTTCATGCTGTTAGAGAATGCCAAAAACTTGGTAAATTAGCTGTATACATGGATTTAGAAAACGCTCTAAATGTTTCTTATGCTAAAGAAATAGGCGTTGATGAAGAAAAATTGTTAATTTCTTCTCCTGCTGATGGAGAAAATGCTTTTGATATTATTAAAAAATTGATTTCGTTAAATGTTGGATTGATAGTTGTCGATTCAGTTTCTACTTTAATTCCAAGAGCAGAATTAGAAGGTGATGCTGGAACTCAATCAATGGGATTACATGCTCGTTTAATGTCAAAAGGCTTAAGAATTATTAATAATGAATTAAGTAAAAAAGAAACTATTGTTATTTTCATTAATCAATTGAGACAAAAAATTTCAACTTTTGGTTCTTTTGGAAATCCAGAAACAACTACTGGAGGAAATGCTTTAAAGTTTATTGCCAGTCTTCGTATTAGATTAAAAAGAGTTGGCAAAGTTGAGAAAAATGGCGAATATATTGGAATTGAAACTCAAGCTGAAATTATTAAAAATAAATTGGCAGCTCCTTACAAAAAAGTTAGATTAGAAATAATGTTCTCTGGTGGTATTCAAAAAGAAAGAGAAATCTTAGATTTAGCCGCAGAAAATGGAATTGTTAATAAGGCTGGTGGATGATATTCTTATAAAGATAAAAAACTAGGAAACGGCAAAGAAAACGTTGTTAAGTTTTTACTAGAAAATACAGAAATTTTTGCTGAAATTACTGATTTAGTTTCAAAATTAAAATCAGATTAAAAAAATAATAATATTTACATTGTAAAAATTTTTTAAATACGCTACATAAATGGAAAAAATAAATAATCTAAATAATTTAAAAAGTGAAATGATTTTGATAATTTCGAATATAAAAGAAGATCAAAAATTTTTGGATAATTTAATTCATTCAAAAAAAAATCTTTCTTTTTCTGAAACTTTTAATTTAAGAAAGTTGGCTTTGCTTGTTGAAATTGGAGAATTTTCTAATGAATTAGAAACTTTTAAATATTGAAAAATTAATAAAAAATCAAGAAATGATGAAAAAATTAAAGAAGAATTAATAGATTGTCTTCATTTTTTTATTAGCATTTTTAATGACTTGAAAGTTTTAATTGACGAATCTTATAAATTTAATTATGATAATTTCTCTTTAAATGATTTATTATTGGAAATTTTTGATACAACTAATCAATTTTCAATTGAAATGAAAAATCCAGAATTTATTTGTAATAATTGATTGTATTTATTTTTCGAAATATGTAATAATTTAGGAATATCAAGCAAAGAAGTTCTTAATGCGTATTCTCAAAAAAATAAGTTGAATATAGAGCGTCTCAATAATAATTATTAAATTAGTTTGTTTCGTAATTAAAAATTTTATATATTTGATTGGAGTTAATAAAAATGAATAATAAGAATAAAAAAAAAGTTGATTTTACTAAGCATATTGATAAAAAGCAATTAGATCAATTAGCAAAACATTTTAATTTAAATAATGAAGAATTATTAATGATTGAAAAAATCAATAGAAATCCATTAGAAATTATGAATGATAAATCTTCACTTGAAATGATTTCAAAAACTGCTAATAAAATTTTTAAAGAAATTAGTGAAGAAGATAAAGAAAAATTTGAATCTTTTAAGAATGAAAACTTTGATTTTGTTAATAACTTAAATAATAATGTTGCAAATTCAATCGATTTAAATGAAGAAAAAATAAATTCTGAAAAAGAAAATAAGAAACCTTGATGAAAACTTTGATAATACATTAATTATTTAAAAAATAAATGAAAAATGTAAATATTTTAATAATTATTATAAAATTGAATAAATAACGTAAATTCGTTATAAATTTAATTAATAATATATAATATAAATATGAATAAGACACAATTAATAGACGCAATAGCTGCTAAAGCAGGATTAACAAAGAAAGAAGCGCAAGCAGCTTTACAAGTTTTTATAGATTCAACAATTGAAGCTTTAAAGTCAGGCGATGTAGTAAATTTAATATCTTTTGGAACTTTTTCTACTATTAATCGTTCAGCTAGAATTGGAAGAAATCCAAAAACTGGCGAAGCAATGGAAATTAAAGCTTCTAAATCACCTAGTTTTAAATCTAGCAAAACACTAAAAGAAGCTGTTAAATAGTTTTTTTTGATTTTTCTCTCTCTTTTGAGAGAAACAATCTTAAGTTTTTAATATTTTTTATTATTATCTATTTAAGATTGATTAAAAATATTTTTAATTTTTTAACATTTTTTACTTTATAAATATAACTATCATGAATATGACTATAAATATATCTTCATTAATTGGTTGTTTATAAAAATCGAAAGGTTCCTGTAAGTGTATGATAAATAAATTTGATTTTGATATAATAGTGATTGGAGGTGGTCACGCAGGCATTGAGGCTTCCTGTATAAGTGCAAAAATGGGTAAAAAGGTTTGCTTAGTAACTCTTTACGTAGATAAAATTGGATTTATGCATTGTAATCCTTCTGTTGGTGGATCTGCAAAAGGAATTGTTGTTCGCGAAATAGACGCTTTAGGTGGAGTTATGGGAAAGGCTGCAGACGCTACTTCTCTCCAATTCAAACTTCTTAATTCATCATCGGGACCTGCTATTCAAGCTTTGAGAGTTCAATCTGATAAAATGGCTTATTCTTCTTATATGAAAAATTATGTTTTAAATCATAATAACATAGAAGTTTTAGAAGGAATTGTTGAGAAAATTATTGTTGAAAATAATAAAGTTTTAGGAGTAAAATTATCAAATGGAAAAGAGATATTTTCAAAAGTTGTAATTCTTACAACTGGAACTTATTTAAAGCCAATCACTTATAAAGGATCTGAAAATAAACAGGAAGGTCCTGATGGTGAGAAAAAAGTTATAAATGGAATATCTCAACAATTAAAAGAGTTTGGATTTGATATGAAGAGATTCAAAACTGGAACTCCTCCAAGAATTTTAAAAGATAGTATTGATTATTCTGTTTGTAAATTAGAACCTGGATCAAATTTACCTCTTAAGTTTTCAAAATTAAGTAAAGAAAGCGACTTAATTTCTTTTAAAGATCAACTTCCTTGCTATTTGATTCATACTAATGAAGAGACTCATAAAATAATTAGGGACAATCTTCATTTGTCTCCAATTTGTTATAAGGAAAATATTGGAAAAGGTCCAAGATATTGTCCTAGTATTGAAGATAAAATTTTAAGATTTCCAGATAAAGATAGACATCAAGTTTTTTTAGAACCAGAATCAAGAGATTTAGACACAATTTATGTACAAGGTATTTCTACATCATTGCCAATAGATGTTCAAGACAAGTTGGTTAGAAGTTTGCCTGGACTAAAAAATTGTGTAATTAAAAAATGAGGTTATGCGATAGAGTATGATGTTATTAATGCAAATCAATTGAAACTTACTTTAGAGAGTAAGAATATCATGAATTTTTTCACTGCTGGTCAAATTAATGGAACAAGCGGTTATGAAGAGGCTGCAGCTCAGGGCTTGATTGCTGGTATAAATGCGGTAAAAAATATAGAAAATTTAGAACCATTTATTATTCCAAGAGATAAAGCTTATATTGGAGTTTTAATTGATGATTTAGTTACAAAAGAAAATTTAGAACCATATCGATTATTGACTTCAAGGGCTGAATTTAGACTGTTGTTGAGACATGATAATGTTTATTCTAGATTAACTTCTATTTCTCATAAAAATTCATTAATTTCAGATTTTGAGTGAGAAGATTTTTTGAAAGATATGAATAAAAAAGATTTAATTTTTTCTAAATTAAAAAGTCTTAGTTTTTCTAAAGATCAAATTTTTAATCTATTTCCAAAGATAAAAAGAGATGAATTTAAGAATTTTGAAAAAATATCTTCTTACAATTTGTTAAAGAATCAAAAAATCGATTTAAAAGATATTGAAGATTTTATCGAGGAAATATCTGATTTAAGTTGAGAATTAAGAAGAGAAATTGAAATAGAGGTTATCTATGAGGATTACGTTCTAAAGCAATTTAGAGAAGTTGAAAAAATGAACAAGTATGAGAATAAAAAGATTCCTTTAGACTTTGATTATAATTTAGTTCATAATATTGCAGCAGAAGCTAAAGAAAAATTAGGAAAAATTCGTCCTTCTTCAATTGGACAAGCATCTAGAATTTCCGGAATAAATCCAACTGATATTCAAGTTTTAAACTTTTTTTTAGAAAAAAAGTTTAGATTTTAATCATCTTTTTTTATTAATTGGATGAGTGCTATTTGAATTATTTAATTAATTTTAATTTTTAATTTTAAACTATGATTAATAAAATTAATAAATTTTTTATTAGTTAGCAAAATAAATGAATTAGAGAAATTTCGCTATTTTTTACTAAAATTAACTAATAAACAATAAGTTGAAAAGTTTTGATTTTTTTCATTTTTAATTTTAAGAAAGTATGTTTGATTTTACATTTATTTTGAAAATTTATATAAATGTTAGTCAATACAAAAATTTGTCTTCATAGTTAATGTCTTACATGTGTTCGTTAAAAGTATAACGAAATTCATATTTTTTCTATTTTCTTTCAATAAAGTAGTAAGCTTTTAATATATTTAATGATTTATTTTCATTTTTAAAATAAAGAATTTTCATTATTAAGTAGTGATTTTGCTATCATATTTAAATAATTTATTAAAAAACTCTATCTAAGATTTTTTAAACTTGTTGTTATATTGTAAAAGGAAATATTATGAATAGTAAGAATAGTGATTTTGAAGGAATCAAAGGAATTGATTTAAATAGTAATTTCGAAGGTAAAGAAATTAATTTAAATAATAATTTCGAAGGAATTAATTTAAGTGAAAAAATGAAAGAGAATTTGTCCAAATTAGGATATAATAGTCTAACAACAATTCAAGAAAAAGTTATTCCTGTAGCTTTGGCAGGAAAAGATGTTATTGGTCAATCAGGAACAGGAACAGGTAAAACTGCTGCTTTTTTAATACCAATCATTGAATCAGTAGAACCAAAGAGTGGATTAATACAAGCAATTATTTTAGCCCCAACTAGAGAATTAGCTCTACAAATTAAAGAAGAAGGTATTAAATTATCTAAAGAAACTGGTGTTAATATCGTTGCTGTTTATGGTGGAGAAGATATTAATAATCAAATTAATCAAATAAAAAGATCTGAAGTTGTAGTAGGTACTCCTGGAAGAGTTTTTGATCATTTAGAAAGAAGAACTTTAAAGTTTGAAAATTTAAAGTTTTTTGTTTTGGATGAAGTTGACGAAATGTTAAAGAGAGGCTTTATTGATGATATTAAAAAAATCGCAGGAAAAGCAAAATCTGAAAAATTGCAAACTTTATTCTTTTCTGCAACAATATCGAGAGAAACTAAAGATCTTTCTGATTCTTTCCTTAAAAACCCAGTCTTCATTAAAAATGAACAAAAAGATTCAACAATTAAACCTTTAATTAGTCAATACTATCTTACTGTTAGGGATGGAAAAAATAAACTTTCTAGTTTAATGGATATTATTCATTTTCAAAATCCTGAATTAGCAATTATTTTTGCTGGTACTAAGAGAATGGTTGATATAATTGCTGAAGAATTGTCTTCAGAAGGTTTTTCAGTTGACAAGATTCATAGTGATTTGTCACAAAAGCAAAGAACAACTGTTTATAATAATTTCAAAAATAAAAAAATTAGATTTTTAATTGCTACTGACATTGCTGCTCGTGGAATAGATGTTGAAGGAATTACTCATGTATATAATTACGACGTTCCTCAAGATTCTGAATTTTATGTTCATAGAATAGGAAGAACTGGAAGAGCTGGTTTAACTGGTCAATCAATTATTTTATTAAATGCTTGAGAAGTTAGAAGACAACTTCCTTTCTTAGAAAAATTAACTGGTGAAAAAATTCAACCAATTTATCATCCTTCTCAAGAAGAAATAGATGAAGTTGTTGAAAATAATTCTATAGCAAAAGTTATTAAAAAGATTGAAGATTCAAAAGAAAGAAAACTTTCAGAAAAAGCATCTAAATTGTTAGAATCTTATACTCCTGAACAAATTTTAAACGGTCTAATTTCAACTTTTGTTGTAAAAAGAAAGAAGGTTGTTCAAAACTTTGATCAAAACAATGACAGAGGTGATAGACCCCAAAGATCATTCAACAGAGGTGGTTATGGAAGCAGAGATGGATCATCAAATTCAAGAGGTAGAAGTTCATCATATTCTGGAGGAGGAGACAGAGGTGATAGATCTAGCAAACCTTATTCTTCAAGATCATCATCTGATAGAAGATCTCCAAGACAAAACAATCGATTCAATAACTTTAACTAAAAACCTATATAATGTATTTGACTACAAAATATAAAGTGCAAGGATAAAATTACATGGCAAGAAACGATAAAAATAATGAAAAAATTGTTACATTAAAGCCGAAAGAAGAGTTGGAATTTTTAAAAATTGCAAAATTTGGTAGCGGAAAACAAAAAGAAGCTGCTTTAATGTCTCTGATTTATTATAATCAAAATTTAGTTAAGTATATTGTAAAAGGTTATTCTTATCTGCAAGGTCAAGTTGATCATGAAGATTTAATTGCTGAAGGAACAATTGCATTAGCGAAAGCAATTGATAAGTTTGATGTAAATAGTAAAAATAGATTTGCTACTTACGCTGGTTATTGAATTAGACAATATATTCAAAGTTTCATTCATAAAGATCAATTAATAAATCAACCAACTGATCAAAAAAAACAAAAAGATGAAAATGATTTAGATTCTGATCAAAATGGAGATTCAAAGTTTGTAAGAGAAAGATTCAATGTTATTTATTATGATAGAGAGTATCAAAGCGGAGATAAAGATAATAAGTCTTACTCTCTTGTAGATATTCTTAGCGAAGGCAATGATAATATTGATAAGCAAATTCATAAAAGTGATATAAAGGTTCATGTTAATGATCTTCTTTCTTCTTTAGAAAGTTTAGAAGATTTAACTGTTAGATTATATTATGGAATAATTCCTATAAGTTTGAATCAAGTTTATCATATATCTAATGAAAAAGAAAAAGAAGAATTGAATTTATTAATGGAAAGCAAACTTCTTAAAAAGAAGAAGATAGCAGAAATCAGAGTTAATCAAAAAGAAGTTAGAGCTAATCATATTGTTAAAAAATATGTTAAACTTTTTGAGAAAACTTACAAGACTAAAGAAATTTCTGAAATAATTGGAAAAGCCGAAGGAATTGTTAGAAAGCTAAAACAAAAAGCTTTAAAAAAAATGAAAGTTCTTGGAGAGTCAAGAAATCTCGATTCTCTTATTTAACTTTTTTCACATTATTGATTCATAAAAATAATTTAATAAATCTTTAATATTATAGATATGTTAATATATATCTGTTAATATTATTAGAGAAATAAAAAGTAAAGAAATTAGTTAAATAAAAAATAAAAATATGGATAAACAAGAAACAACAACAAATACAAATGTTGCAGACGTTGCAAACGTTACAGACGCAGAAATATTAGGTTCAAATAATCCTATAATTAAAAAAGAAGCAACAACTCAAGAAACAACAACAGTTGCTCAAGCAGAAGGAGATAATGGTTCTGATTCTAATGGTGATTCATCAGAAAAAAGTAATTCTTTCAAAGTTTTTGCTTCAAATGTTCTTGATCAAGCTTCAAATCACAAAATATCATTATCAGTTTCAGCTGCTTTAATATTTATTGTTGCTTTGTTATATTTCACTGCTTTTGATAAAATAAAAGCACTTAAAAATAGAATTAGCAAGAGTTTGTTCAATAGTAAGAAAAATAAAAAATAAACAATTAAAATTTAATTGTTTTTAAATTTGTTATTTAAACTCGTTTAAACTAAAACGAGTTTAGATTTCATTTAAAAATTTTTCTAATTTTTATAACATTTAACTATTTAAATAAAAATTAGAAAAATTTTTAATTTTTTAAAATAAAAAAATAAAGCATTAAAAAAAATCTTATATTTCAATGAATTACTAGAATTATTTCAAATTTTAGTTAAAACTTTCGCATTTATTTATTAAAATAACATTTCACTTATGTAGTGAGCCTAAATTAAAATCAATTAATAAAATAATTGGTAAATTTTTAATATGAAAGTTGGTAATTATTATTATGACTAAGTGTGAAAATTGCAAATTTGAAAGTTATTCTGATTTAAACAGAATTGAATATAGTCGCGAAGTACCTGATCATTTAAAGTTTATGAATGAAATTTATCTAGATGGTAAAAATAATGGCAAACAATTGGTAAATTATTGCAGTTATTGTGCAAAAATTTTTAAAAATCTTGAAATAAAAAGAACAGGTGGAACTCAAATTTGTTTAGAAGAATCAAATTTGTCTGATATTAAAAAAATCATTTTAGATTTGAAAGAGAATTTAATTTCTCAATTAAAAGAAAAAGATCTTGAGGTTGATAAAAAAATAAAAGAAGAGAGTGATATATTTAGACTAAGATTGTCAGAAATGTCTGATAATTTAGAGCAGTTAAATAATAATTTAGAAAAATTAAAATTGTCATTTAAAGATGAAAATAAAAAGGATGGGTTTGAATTATTAGAAGAATCTGAATTTAGTGAAACAAACTGCATTATTAGATAATTTTTACAAAAACGCTTAAACAATTTTAAACTTGTAGTATGAATAATAAAGAAGAAAATTTAAAAGAATCAATAATTAAAAACACTTTTAACTATTTTGAAGGGATTAAAAATTTTGATGAGATAAAATTGATAGCTGAAGTAATTTTTCAAAAGTTTGAAGATAGAATTTGTCCAGAATCTAAATCAGATCATGACTCTCTCTTATTGGATTCTTTGGTTGAAGGAAAGCCTTACTATAAATGTAAATGTGAATCTCCTGATTAAGATTATTTAAAAGAAAATATTGTTAACCGGTTAATTTTTCATCATAAATTTTACCAACTAGAGCTCCTAAAATATCTTTTAGAGTAACAATTCCTAGAATTTTGTCATTTTCTTTAACTATTGAAATGTGACTGCGTGAATTTTTTAATATTTCTAAAGCATTGCTTAATTTGGTATCTTTATTTAAGAAAATTATGTTTTTATTTATGTAAGTTTTTCAATTTTCTGAGTAAAAATCATCTCTTAATAAAGAAAATACTAAGCCTTTTATGTTAAGTATTCCTAAAAAATCACCATTTTCAGAATCAAAAACTGGATATTTTGACATGTTTTTAGTTAAGTAAATATCTTTAATTTCATCTAATTTCATAGATGAATACAAGCATACCGTTTTGTTTATTGGAATCAAAACACTTCTTATGTCATTGTCATCTAAACTAAATGCAAGATTAACAAGTTGAGCTTCTTTAGGCTCTAATAAAAGAATTTCTTTTGATGTTAAATTGTTTATGAATCTAATTAAATCTTCTTCGCTATGAGTAAAAAATTTTTTTCTTTCTTTTATAAAGATTTTTAATGGAGAAAAAATTAAAGTAATTAAGTAAACGAATTTAAGTAAATATTTATTTAATACTAAAGATTTAAAGTATTCTTTACTTGCAATATAATTAGGAATAATTTCCGTAAATATCATTATAAAAAAACTAAGAATAAACACAATAATGCTTGTTGTTAATTTTGTGCTTGAAAAACTTTCAATAAGTTTAGAAAGAAAAAAACTTAGTATGTTTTGAATAATGCAAATTGAAACAAATAATAAATAATTATTTTTCAATACTAATGACAAATTGCTTATAGCATCTTGATCTTTTTTTCTAGTTTCTACTAGATCTACTTTAAATAAATCAACGTTTGAATAAAGAATAGTTATAAAGCTCAAAAAAGAATTAACTATTAAAATTGTTATAAAGTAGGTTAATGACCGCAACATGATTTGTTATATATATTTTTATTAATGTTAATTTTATAGTTATTAGTATATTTAATTTTTTCAAATAGAAATAAATTATAAATTTAAAATATAAATTTTTAATAATTTTTCTTTAAATATCAATAGTTTTTAACATATCTATATATTCTATATAGAACATAACGCAATATTTAATTTATAATTATAATTTTTAAATTTTTTTTAAATAATTTTAACTTGTTATTATATTAAATAGTGTAAAAATTTGTTAAAATACAATTTAATAGAATAAATAAATATATAATATATGCAAAAAGAAAATAGTTCAATTGGAAAACTAATCGTTAGATTAGCTGATTGATCTTCAAAATTCAATAAAGAATTAAATAGAGATTTAAAAGATTCTAATTTGTATGATAAGACTTCAGATTTTAATAAATTTGTAAGCGGAATATTACCTGCATTTTTTACACTTTCAAATTATTTCGGTTTATTAGATAAGTCTGAAAAGAGCTCAAAAAAAGGAATCGCTTTTTTGATATTAAGCATTATATATGCTTCATTCTGCATTTATCTTTCTTTTTTTAACAAATAATAAATTAAGTTAAAAGTAATAAGTAAAAACAATAATTAATGATTAACATTGATGATAGAAGAAAATTCATAATAAGTAATTTTTCTGAAAAAAAGAGAATTTTAGATATATCTCAAATTAAAGAAAGAAGCAATATTTTTGGGTATGATCTTTTTCAGATTGAAGGATCAAAAGTTGGCTGTGGAGATTCAATTTCTTTCCTTGTCAAAAAGGAAAACAACTCAATAAAGGAAATATTTTTTTCTGATCAAGATGCATGCATTATATCTATCGCTGCTGCAAATATAATGTGTAATTGATTAGAAAAAGAGGAAAGATCTTTTTCAGAAATTAATAAAGTTCTTAATAATATAAGAATGATGATTAGCGGCAAAAGTTATGATCTTAGCAATTGTGAAGAGATGGAAGTTTTTCAAGACTTAACAACTTTTTCTAATCGGGTGGAATGTATTAACTTGATAATCAAAAGTTTTGAAAAGATTATTGAAAAATAAAATGACAGATTTAAAAATTATTGACGAAGGTGTTATTAATGAATTAAAAAAACAATCATTTTTATCACTATCAACATTGAATGATATAAAAGAAATTGATTCATTAAAAAAACAATATTTAACAGAAAAAACCAGTATAATTCCAAAAATTATTAATTGAATATCTACTTTAGAAAAAAGAGAAGAAAAGGCTAAGTTTGGAAGAGTTGTTAATGAATGAAGAAGAAATTTAATTGAAAAAATTGATTCTTTAATTGTTGAAAAATCTGTTAATCAAGAGAAGAAAAAGAACAAAATTAATCTTTTGTTAGAAGGTAAAAGAATTAATATTGCTTATCCTCATCCAATTAGAAAAATGATTAATGATATTTATGATTTTTTTGTTTCTCAAGGATATCAAATTTATGAAGGTCCTGAAATTGATAGTGAAATTTATAATTTTGATAAATTGAACATGCAACTTGATCATCCAGCTAGGAGCTCACAAGATACTTTTTATTTAAAAGGGATTCCTTCTCTTCTTTTAAGAACTCACACTTCTAATTGTCAAGCAAGAGTAATGGAATTAAATCAAAACAAAGAAATTAAAATTGTTTCAGCTGGCAAAGTTTATCGTCGTGATGATGATGATGCTACTCATTCACATCAGTATACTAATCTTGAAGTTATAGTTGTAGGAAAAAATATAAATCTTATGAACTTAAAGGGAACGTTGGAAAGTTTTTTTAAATGAGTATTTAATGAAAATGTAAAAATTAGATTAAGACCATCATTCTTCCCTTTTACAGAACCAAGCTTTGAAGTTGATTGCTCATGCGTTGTTTGCGATGGAGATGATAAACACTGCTCCGTTTGTAAGAGTACCGGCTGAATAGAAATATTAGGTGCTGGCTTAATTCATCCAAATGTTTTAAAAAGCAGCGATTACGATACGAAAAAATTCACTGGTTTCGCTCTTGGAATGGGAGTTGAAAGAATTTTAATGATAAAGTATGGAATTACTGATATCAGAGATTTTTATCTTAATGACCTAAGATTTCTTAAACAAACAAAATGATTTTAGTAAGCTTGCTATTTTTTTATTTAATAATAAAAAACTAAAGAAATTTACTAATTAAATATTCAATTGATCCAAAAATTCTATACGATAAGTTATAAAAAATATTCTTCAAATTCTTTATTTCAATAATAATTTTCAACTATTTTAGTGACTTTTATATTTACTTTTTTATAAATTCAAGTTATTATCATTATTGAAGATAATATTTTTCAAATAAAAAATATTCATTTGTTTGATCAAAGCATAAATGTTGTTATTAATGAAGTTATAATTAAATTAGTGAATATAATTAATAATTGCTTAACATTTAACTCCTTATTTTTAATTGACATAATATTTTAATCCTTAATATTGAAGTTGCATTCAATTTATTTTAATATTTTTATTTAAATAAAAAACTAATGTAGTTACTATTTTCGAAATTTTAATGATATTTATTCAGATTCTTGATAAGACATCTTATTTTAATAATAATTTTAAATTTCTAAATTTTTTTACATTAATCTTTTGATTAAATTTACATTTTAAGATTTTTATTTTTTATATTGATAACGATTGAGTAAAATTGAGTTAAAATTATATTATCAATATAAAAAATATGAAGAAACAAATAATTATTATCGAAAGAGATAGTCTAGAGGAAATTGAAAAAGTTTGTCAAATATTAGATAAAAATTCAATTGATTTTGTCTATTGTCCGTCAGTTGAAGAAAGAATTGTTAAAGAAACTAAAGGATATTTTCAATCTTTATTAGATAAAATTAGTTGAAAATAAACAAGTTTTAAAAATTTTTAATTATATATATGGAAAATTGTTTAATAAGTTTATTTAATTTTTAATTATTGTTAATTTAAAAATACTTAGAAATTAAAAACAATAATTTATTATAAAATTGAATAATTTTTTTTATTTATTTAATTTTTTTATCATTTTTAAGGATTTTTTCTAAAATAACAGTTCAGTTATCTATTTCTTGATAATTGACAAATTCTTGTCTATAATGAGATAAGTATTTAGAATAACTTAGATATTTATTTAATCCTTAATAATCAACGCTTAAAAAATTAAATATAAATATATTAATAATTGAAAACTTTTTAAAAGAAAACTTTATTCAATCGCTTTAAAAAGCGATTGAATAGCTTATAACTTTTATCACTTTCATTTTTTTCATTCAAGTAAAAATAATTATAAAAAAATATTCGATAATTTACTTTATTATAATTATTTTTTTCACTTAAAATTATTATTTAGTATTTAGTTTTTTATAAAATTTATTATTTTTATAAGTTTTATGTTATTTAACAATCTTATAATGATAGCATATTTTTTTTGTTTTTTAATTAAATTAACAAATCTAATTTTTAAGTGTTTATTCTTTAAATATTCAAATTGTTTCATATTCATCTTTAAAATGAAAATTATAATAAATGATTAATTTTTATTAATAAATTATTTTCCCTTCAAAAAACTCTCTAAAATAAATATCCTTTAAATACTTTAACATTTTTTAATGTTGAGATAATAAAAGAAAATAAGAAAGAAAATAATTAAAGTTATTATGACTAGATTTAATTTGTTTGATTTTAAAAAACAAGGAAAACTTAGAGAATGTTGGAGATGCAATAAATGATTTGAATCATATAAAAAGAAACAAAGATTAGAATATTGTTCTTTTTGTGAAGAGTTTTATGAATTAGAAAGAGAAGTAAAAAAGCTTAGTATGATTCTGAAAAAAATTGAAGAAGAAAAATTAGAATTTGAATATTTTTTAACAAGCAATTATTGTAATCTAAAGGAACAATTTTTAAAAGATTTAGAAAAAAAAGAAGCAAATTTTAAGGAAACAAAACAAAGTTTTACTGATTTTCAAAAATTAAGTGACATTAGAATTAATAGCTATAAGAATGAAATTTTAGAATTGAAACAAAAATTTAATTATCAAAATTCTTCAATTGAACAAGGGAACAAAATAAATGAAATTGAATTTTTAAATGAAGAATTATCAACTATTTAAAATCGTTTAATTGTTTTTAAATTATTAATTATGTTTTTTATTATGAATAATAATTATGAAATTTTTAATATTTTCTAACAATAGAGAAATTTATTATTTACTCTACTAACATCAGAAAAATTTCAGCTAAGAAATTCTTCATCGCATAAGAATCAGCACTGCCTTTCGCTTTCGCTAATTCTGTGTTACTACCTAATGCTCAGAAATTAAGATTTAGTTGTGAATCTGTATTTTCTAAGTCTATCAATTTAATCACTTTGAGAAACTTTACAGAGTATTCTTTTTCATCTTTTAAATATTCAGCTACTAATTCACTATCACTAATGATTAAAGCAACTTTGTATTCTTCTAATAATGGTTTCAAAGATCTTAACACTTGTTCTTTGTTAAAAAATTTGTAATTCTGGAATCGATTTAAACCATCTTTCTTAATATCGCTTATGTTATTTTGAATTGAAGAAATTTTTTGATATATTGAATTGTTATTTAAATTTTTGTTCATGATTTACTTAAAAATATTTTTAGTATTTATTTTTTAATAATATAATTTAAAAGAAAATAATTAACTTTAATATTTTTCAATTTTTTTTATGTGAATTTTAATTTGCAATTAATTTATTTAATTTAATATTTTCATTTAACAAAATTATAATTAAGAAATTGTTTTTAGTTTTTTAATTTAATATTTTTAAATTAAATTTCAGAATTTTTAAGAAAATCCAAGTAAATTTCTTCCATTTTCTCTTCAATTTTGTCTAATAATTTTTGAATTTTTTCTTTTTCTTCCATTTTATCTAGACTTTTTTCTAGCAATATAGATTCAAACTTTAAATTTATTTCCTTTTCATTACTATTTTCACTTAAAATTTTAATTTTCAAATTTTTTAAATTTTTCATTTTCACTTTCTTCCTTTTTTAATTGGAAAATTATTTTAATGATTTCAACAATTGACTATTAAAAGAAAGATGAATTAAATATTATTTAATCATTATTTTTTTTATTTAATTTTTATAAAAATAAATGTAATATGAGTAATAAAAAAAAAGAATATTTTCTAAATGTTTGCATTTTATCAATTTGAGTTTCATCAGTTTTACAATCAATTACTTTTTTGATATCTTACTTTTTGAAAGATTTTTCTCAAAAGTTTTTTCTTAATTTTATACATTCAAAATTTTTACTTAAAATTAAAATTTTTGTCAGTTTTGTTATATTAATAGCTCCTATAATTTCTTATTTTTATGGAGAATGAATTTTTAGAAAAAGTAATAAAAAAAAATTTTAATTGTATTTTTTTGTTTTAAATATTTGCTCTATTTTAATAAACTTGATTGTTTATTATTTACTTAATTATTTGCTATATCTTTTGTTAATTTTCGATTTTATCCCCTTTGTATAATATTTTGTTATGTGAGGTTATTTAATGAAATAATTAATGATATTACAATGTAAAATATTAAATAATTATTAATAATTATTTAATATGTATTGTTTAATTATAAAGGATAATTTAGGTTTAAAATTTTTATTTTTATGTAAAATTACATTGTAAAGTTATAAATAAATATCATGTTAAATTCAAATTTAAATAGAAATCTTCAAACATTAAGTATTGCTATCAAACCCAGTCTTTATGAAACTATTCAAGAAGAGATTGGAAAAGGAAAGATTAGTAAATTTATTGAAACAATCGTTGAAAAAGAAATTGTTAAGATAAAAAAAGCTAGAATTAAAAAGGAAAAGGAATTTAATTCGAAAATGATTAATTATTATAAGGCTTGCGCATCTAACTTAGAAGAAGATTCAATTTGAGAGGATTCTTTAAATGATGTTGAATAAACAATATTTAAAAGAATTTCCAAAACAAGGAGAAATCTGACTTTTAAATTTCAATAGTTCAATTGGTAAAGAAATTATCAAAATTAGACCCGCTTTAATCATTAGTAATAATCTTCAAAATGAATTTGATTCTCAAATCATGGTTGCAATTATAACAAGCGAAGAAATCATTATGAAAAGTTCAGTAGGAGTATTGATTAAAAAGAGTGAATTGTCATTTTTAGATAGAGATAGTAAAATTCTTCCCAATCGCATTCAAACCATTTTTAAAACTTCTGAAAGGTTCATTAAAAAGCTTGGATTTTTAGAAAAAAAAGATTGACTAAGATTTAAAAAATTTCATTTAGCAATAATTAATGGCATTTATGAAGATTAATTTTTAAACTAATAAAATTTATTTTATTTTTAATAGTTACAGTTTAAAATAATAATGAGGTAGGTTGTATTTATTCTAATATTTATATTTGATTAAAGCCTATCTCTTATTTTAAATAAATAATTATATTAAATTTTAAATTCAAAACAATAACATAATTATTTATTTTCAAAAAATTTCAAATATTTTCTAATTTTGGTATCACTTTTTTGTGATTAATTTTTTTATTATGAATAATTAAATTATCGATATATTAAATGATTATTTTAATTCAATAAAGTTAAATCTTTATTAATAATTTCTTGAAAAGTAGTTGTCATTTTATCTCAATTAACTAGTTCAACAAAGAAAGGTAAATTAGACTTAGTTAAATCTTCACGAACGTTACTAATTTCATTTCAAGGAATATCTTTGTAACAAATGTCTAAATCAGAATATGGTTGAGCTGTTCCTTTAGCACGCGAACCATAAACGTAAAATTGATAAGGATATTTAGAAAGAATGTCTTTTAATATTTTTAAATGTCTATCTTCAATTTGCAGATTATTCATATTTAAATTTTCTCTTTTAATTTAGAAATTAAATAATTTAATTCTTCATTAAATTCTGGTAAAATTTCAAAAATATCTTCAAGTATATCAGAATCATATGAATGAGTTGTTTCATTTCTTTTTTCTAAAAATTTAAATCATTTTTCAGGATTATTAATTAAACCAGCTTTAACAGATTCACGAAATACATCTTTTGAATAATGAAGTTCGATAGAGTATTTTTTTAGAACTCTTTTCATTGTTTTTCAAGAAATTTCATAGGCTACTTCAAAGGCTTGCACTGCAGCCATTTTATAAGTTTGATATGCATCTCCTTCTTTATTTTTAGAATCTTTTAAAATTCCATTTAGGGCTTTTTCCATGTTAATCAAAGGTTGAATATTAATTTCACCTAAAATTATAAATTTCTCTTTTGATTTATTATTCATAACGCTAGTAATATTTATAATTTAATAAACTTGATAAGTTTATTACTATACTTAATTTTTTATTATAATATATAATTTCAGCTTTTTTCTATTAGACAATATAAATGAAAAAATCTTAATATTCAAAAAATAGAAATGAATTTACCGATTTTTAATATTGAATAGTTTCAAGGTAACATGAATTTCAATCCTTAATTATTTATAGTAATTATTAACTGAATAAAAAAGCATGTTTTTTATATACAATGTATATGATTTTTAAATATTAAATTTTTGAATTAAAATTGTTTGAAAATAATTACTTCCAATAAAATTTTTAAATTAATAAAAATAAGTTGTAATTTAAGAAAAATTACAAATAAAGATTTGAATTATTGAAATAATTAATTCAAATAATTGAAAGTTTATTAATTAAAATTTTCTTAAAATTTTAATTTTTATTGAATAATTTAAAATGATAAATTGTGAAAAATGTGGTAATTGTGAGATATATACGCTTGTAATTGATAATTTTTGATCAGATTGATCAGAGGTAAGTCATGATGGTGACATCTGAGAATTAAAGGAAGAAAATATATTTTGTAAAAATTGTTTTTTTAAAGAAAACACTGATAATTTAAGGAGTGAAACTAATAAAAAATTTGAAGAACTAGAAGCTTTAATTCAATCATTATTGTTTAGATTTGATAATAATCAAGAGACTTCTGAAAGTAAATTAAAAGAATTAGATAAAACAATTTCAGACTTTGCTACTGAAGGCGTCGAAAGATTTAATAAAGAAAAAACTGACTTATTAATAGCTAAAAAAGAAACTGAATTGATTTTAGAAATTACGAAAAGAGATAGTGAATTATTAAAGAAAGATAGTAAAATCGCTGAGTTAGAATTAAAGATAAATAAATTGGAATTAGGAGAATCTGAAACTAAATTTAGTGAAAGAATGAAAAGTTTAGAATTCTTAGTAAATAATTTAAGTGAAATTACGAAGTCTAATCAACTTGATATTGATAATTTAATTGAAGAAAATGCTCATTTAAAAAAAACATTAGAAGAAATTAATGAATCTAATTTTAAAGATGAAAATCAATATGATTTAATTGAAGAAAGTTAAATTTTTAAAAACTCTTTTAAAAGTTTATATTTTGTAAAGATTAAAGAAAGATAAAATTTATATAAAGATATTTTCAAAGAAATAAATCTTTTACTTATTAATATAAGAAAATTCAGTAATATCAATAATCTTGTTACAAACTTTTTCAGAAAAATATTGATCATGAGAAACTGCTAAAATTGGTCCTTGAAAACTACTCAATCAACTTTCTATTTTTTCTAAGCTATATAAATCAATATGATTAGTTGGTTCATCTAGAATTAAAACATCAGGATTGCTTCAAATTATTTTAATTAATTGAGCTTTTCGTTGACAACCAATACTTAAATCAAACATATTTAAAATTAACTCATGTGGATGAAATATTCCAGAATTAATTAGTTTGTTTTTTATATCATTTTCTGATGTTTCATAATCTATTTCAGAACTTAGAAACTGAACTATATTTTTATTTAAATCTAATTCTTCTTGTTCTTGATCCAAAAATCCAATTTTTATATCATCTTCTGAAAATTCAATATCACCTCCATCTTTTTTTGTCAACCCTAGAATTATTTTTAATAAAGTAGACTTTCCTATCCCATTTCTACCTTTAATTAAGACTTTCTCGTTTGAATTTATCTCAAAAGATAAATCTTTAAATAAATATTTGTTGTTTATTTTTTTACTTACTTTTTTTACATTTATTTTAATGTTTTTAATAATTTCTTTGTAATTAAATTCAATTTCAAATTTGCGGCGAAGAGACATTGAAGGAATTCTTAATAAGTTGTCTTTTATAATTTCTTTTTTACTTTTTAGTTGATTTGCTATTCTTTTTTGACTTTTTTTAAATCTGTTTCCTCTATGACCAAATCCCATTTTATCTTCATTTTTTACTTTTGGCTTGTAATTTTCATTAATAAAATGAGTTTTTTCAATTTTTTTACTAATAGTTTTTAATTCTTTTTCTTGGGATTCCCTTAATTGTTTTGCCCTTTGATACGCTTTTTCCTTTTCTTTTAAATAGTTTTGATAATTACCACGAAAATGAATTATTTTTTGTGTTTCTGGACATATTTCATGTATATTGTTAGCAATTTTGTTTATTAATTTTCTATCGTGAGTAACTAAAATAACGATTCCTTTGTAATCATTTAAGAATTTTTTTAATCATTCTTTTCCTTGTTCATCGAGATGATTAGTGGGTTCATCAAGAAGCATAATGTCTGGATTTTGATAACGCAGAGAAATAAGATTTATTTTTGTCTTTTGACCTCCACTTAAATCTCCAAATTTTTGATCTAATATTTTTTGATTAAGATTAAGTTGAAATATATATTTGGTTATTTCAAATCATCCACATGAATTTGCGTTTTTAATAAATTCATTTTCAGAAATTTCTTTTTTATTTTTTTTATAGTATAAATCTAAAAGAATTGAATTTTTTAATTGAATAATTAAATGTTCAATTACTTTTCTTTCAGAAAAATCTGAAAAAATTTGCGGCAAGTAACCAATTGTTCCATTAAAATTTATATTTTCTTCAAAAAGATGTTTATCGTTTATAGCTTTTAGTAAAGTTGTTTTACCTATTCCGTTTTCTCCAACTATTACTATTTTGTCACCAAAATAAACCTTTAAATCAATGCTATTAAAAATTAATTTTGTCTCTTTTTTAATGTTTAAATTTTTTATTTCTAAGGTTGTTTTTTTATTCGTCATTTATTGTTGAAACTAAAGTCGTTACTAAAGTTATTATTTTTCTTAAATTAGTAAAGAACAGAGTGAAGTTTATCTAAAAATAAGATTTGTTTGATTTTATATCTTTTATTATTAATAGATAATTTGATTAATAATAAAAGATATACGAAATTTTTACATTGCAATAAAGGAAAGATTAATATTTTTTGTGAAGAAATTATTGATTTAAGT
The DNA here is from genome assembly GCA_031673075.1 of Mycoplasmataceae bacterium. GTDB lineage: Bacteria > Bacillota_I > Bacilli_A > Mycoplasmatales > CGIF01 > CGIF01. The sequence continues at coordinate 317,769 of CP125276.1, forward strand.
ACTTTTTATTAATTTAATGGTAAATAATTTAAATATCTCATTGTCACTTTTTTATTAACATCGATGATTTTCAATTTTATCTTTAAATTTTAAACTTTTTTTATCAATTGAAAATTTTACTTTTTTCAATAATGTTGTATTTTAAATCCATTTTGCAACAAGAAAAGTTAATATTTATCATTTTTTTTGATCTTTTTCTTCAAATATTTGAAGGATAACCTAAAATTTCTTCAATATTATTTTTATTTTCAGGAACTTGAACTAAAGACAGTCTAAGACAATCACTATCTTCTTCATCTTAACATTGAGTTTATAAAGAAATTATTGCTTTTCCATTTTTGATTTCTCCATGTAATTCTAAACATTGTATTGACAAATTATTTTTAATTTCTCTTAGAATTGTGTTATTATGATTAACATACTTTTCATCTTCAATAATGAAAAATTACTAGATGGTAGAAATAAAGAATGTTAAAAAAAATGTTTAGATAAAAATGTTTTGTTAAGTGAAAATTATTTAATATCTTAATATAAAATAATAATATATATTAATATTAGATTAAACTATTATTTAAAATGATTAATAATTATGAAAACAAACATATCAATTAGCTTAGAAGAAAATATTTATAGAGAAGTTAAGAAAATTTCTGAAGAAAACAAAAATGAGTTTAGCTCAATTAGTTCAATTGTAAATAAACTATTATCAGATTTTAATGCTGAATGAAAAAAGAAACAATTAATCGAAGCTTATAAAAAATCTGCAATGAAAAAAACAGCAGAATGAGAAATTTGAGAAGGAACTATTGAGGATGGAATCAAATAGTAAATTCCCTAAAAGAGGAGAAATTTGATTAGTAAATTTCAGTTATAATTATAATCAAAATAATTTAAAAGAGTTAGAATTTGAAATAGAAAGTAATATAAAAAAAATTAGACCTGCTGTAATTGTAAGTAATGATCTTCAAAATGAATTTGATAGAGAATTATTTGTAGTTCCAATAACTAGTCAAGATTTAGATTATTTAGATCCTTTTTTTGAAATATTATTAAAAAAAGATGAAGTTAATAATCTTTCCAAAGACAGCAAAATTTTAACAAAATCTCTAAGACCAATAGATAAAATTTATAGATTAAAAAAATATTGTGGAAAAGTAAATTCTAAAGTTTTATCAAAAATTGAAGAAGGAATAAAATTAATTCTGAATTTATAAATATATTTAAAATTTTTGAAAAAGAATTATAATAGTGATTAGAAAAGAAATTAATAATCAAATTAAGTGAAAAATCAGAAATAAATATTAGTTTAGATTTCTGAAATTTACTATTAAATTATTATTAAAATTGGTGTCAAATTTCTTGCGGTCAAAATCAACTTTTTTATCAGAAATATATTTCTTGAAATGATAGTAAATATCTATGTTTTTTTATATGCGTATTAATTTTTAGTGAAAAATTAATATTTTGAACTATTTAAATATTTTATAATGTTGACATTAACCTTTGTTTCTTAAAATTTTTAATATGATTTACAATTAATGTGTAATTTATGTAAATGTGTAAAAAATTAAAAAATTATGATAAATGCTCAAGATTACTTAGACAAGACATGTCCAAAAGAAAAAAGAAATGAAATATTTAAATTAAAAATTGAAAGTAAAGAAGGTGGTTTCACTAATGGTATTAATAAAATAAAAAAAGCCTTTAAAGCAGTTTTTTCTTTTTTTTCAAAAAAGAAAAAAGAGGAGGAAAAGGTTTCCATTGATTTAAATTCGAATAAGAAATTAGAAGGCAGCTTAGATTTAAGTGATTTTGTCAATTTAGAAATTTTGAAATGTTCAGGCAATTTATTAACTAATATTAATGTAAGCGATTGTAAAAAAGTAACCTTAATTGATTGTAGCAGTAATCAATTAACGCATTTAGATATAAATAATTTAACTGAATTAAAAGAATTAAATTGTTCCAATAATGATATTAAAAGTCTTGATTTAAATAATAACGTTAATCTTGAAAATATTTATTGTCAAAATAATTCATTACTTAATGAATTAAAAGGTTTGAAGAAATTGAGAAATTTAACGTCCTTCAATAGTGATTATCATTTTCTTCAAGAAATAGGAACAAGCATCGATAAAGCTGAGGAATTATTATCTAAATATAAAAGCTTAATGATTGATGAGGTTAGTTCTTATCAAAGAATATTAGATTCTAAAGATATATTTGTTCAGGAAGATGAGAGAAATATTGCTGAAAATGATAAAAGGGAATGCGAAGAAATTATAATTCAGGTTGAAAATTTGATTATTAAATTAGGGTAAATTCATTTTATATGGTTGTTGCAGATAATTTTTGAGAAAAGAAAGTTTTAAGTAACTTCGACGAAATTAACAAAATAAAAAAAAAATTAAATCAATTAAATGATTCAAATGTTGCTTTTAATTATCCTTATTCAGAAATGATTTATGATAAAAAAAAAGGCCTTTGAGAGAATAAATATTATCAAACTAAAAAAGAATTAGAATGATGAAAAAATACTTGAAAAAATATTAAAGAAACTGAAAATGAACTTGATTTAGTTGATAAAGATCAAGTTGTTTCAAAAATTGAAGATTCTGAAAAAAAAGCGATGAAAAATCAAGCTCATTCTTGATTAAAAGAAATCGTTGATAGCACTAATGAAGAATCTGGAAAAAGAAACAATTATGATTCAAGTGTTAATCGTAAAAAAAATTCTAATTATCATCAAAGAGGTCATTATTTTGTTTTTTATGAAGATGGAACCAAAGAACATTGACTAGCATTGTATCCAATGTTTGATGATAATCAAGTAAGTGATGGACATTCACATGATTCTTTTATTCCCAAGTTTAGTAAACCTGTTAAAAAATTTATTGATGTTTACACGTGCATTGGTTGTGGCGCTGCAAGTCAAGGATTTACTTCTTTGCACAACGGTTATGATAGTAGTTCATCTGATAGTTGAGAAAATATTCATAAAAATTTACCTTTTGAACCATGATTCACTGAGCTTAATAACACAAAAATTAGAGGATCAAAAGTAATGAGCAATAGTAATAAATATTGTTTAGGAGATGTTCAAGATGTTTGAGAAGGATTTACTATTGAGGATAAAGAAAATAAGACTTTTGATAAAATGTATGGCTATATTCCTTATGGAGGAACTATTCAATGAAGACTAGCTAGAGATGTAAAAAAAGAATCAGATTGAACTAATAGAAAAATTTCTTATCAAGCAGATAAATTGTGAGAGAAAGATGAGTTTACTTCTTATAAAGATAAGAACATTTATCAACAGAAAATGATGGATATGACTATTGATTTTATCTTGAGTGAAGAAAAATTTGTTATTGATTATTTCAAATCAAATAATAATATTGATGATATAAATAGTCAATTAGAACAAGAAGTTAAGAGAAAATTTTGAAAATTAATAAATACTAAAAGAAAAGCTTATTTATTTTTAGAAAATTGTGCAAATAGAATGTTAAATATTTCTCATAATGATCTTCAAAATGAAGTAAAAGCTTGCAATGATGAATTTTTAAATTTATTTTTACAAAAAGAACCTCAAGTTATCAGAGAAATTTGAATTAAACAAGTTGGAAAATTTATAAAAGAAGAAAAAGAAGAAAAAATAGGTAGTTTTTATACAAATATGCTTTATAAATTGGAAAATATTAAAGAAGATTTGCGAGCACAAAATGAACAAGTTCTTATAGATTAATATTTTCTTATTAAATCTGCTTAAAATTTAAGAAAATAGTAAAAAAATGTTATCAAAAGAGGAAAAAAAATGGTTGAAAGAACAGCTAACTAAATATAATATAAAAGAAGACAAATCAGATGAAATATTTGAAGAATTTGATGATTTTTTTGAAAATGAAATTAAAGATTCAGAAGATGAACAACCTGAACAAAACAAAGAAGATCAACTTATATCTGAGATAAAAAGTTTAAAAGAACAAATTAATTTAATTAATATTCAAAAAGATTCAGAATTAGAAAAAAATTTGAACTTCCAAAATGAAGTTTTAGATTCTTTCAAAATAGCATTTTCAGAATTAGAAATTTTAAAAAATTATCATCAAAATAGTTCATTAAAACTTGAAGTTTTGGAAAATCATTTAAAGCAGTCAAAATTTGATCAAAATTCTGCTAAACTTAATGATCAAGTTAAGGAAATAGCTGATGAAATATCTGATTTAGAAGGAACAATTTCTAATAAAAAAAATGAAAAATCTTCATTGGAAGGTAGAAAAAAAGAAATTGAAAATTTATGTTCAAATAATAAAGATAGTGATGAGCATAAAAAGTTACAAGCAGAGATTGATAAATTAAATTCTGAATTAAAAAAAATTGAGAAAGAATTAGCAGATCTTAGAAGAAAAAATGATGATCTAAAGAGTAAAGTTAATGATACTTATCAAACTTTATATGATGAAATTGAAACTGTTACAGAATCTTTAAATATCAAAAAGAGTGAGTGTGAACGCTATATTAAATTAAAGTGAACAAACTCTATTTCTAATATTATTGAAAAAAAGAATAATAGCGATTTAATATCTAAATTATTACAAGCCCAAGATGAATTTACAAAAAATAAAAGCAAGTTGGCACACAATTTAAAAACTGAAATATTTAACACAGTAACTTCAGGCAAACATTTATTAGAAGATCTTTGTAAGTTAAGAGAACTTCTTACTCAACTAGAACTTAAAAAAACATCTTTAGATCAAATAATTAATTCTTTAAAAATAGTAATGACTGCACCAATTATGCCATCTAAATTTTTAGAATTTACTCATGATAATATTCGTGATAATTTTGAAGAAAATGATGATATTCACGATTATAAATATGAATATAATAAAGATGAAAAATTTAAAAAAGAAATAAATTTATCATTTAAAAATGAATTACCATTTAGATCTTATAATATTGTTGAAAATAAAATTGAGATAACTGAAGGTAAAAAAGGAAATTATGCTATTCTTTCTTATGTTTGAGGTGGTTCTCGTGATAAATCCAAAGAGAAAATTAATGATGTTTGAAAAAATAGTAATTTAAATTATCAAAATGATGTTACTGATTTAGGATATAAGTCTTGATTAAAAGCAATTGAAGTTTGCAAATTATTAGAAATTAATTATTTATGAATGGATCAATTATGTATTAATCAAGCAGAAACTACTAAAGAAGATCAAGCAGAAATGGAACAAGAAGTTTCTAAAATGCGTCAATATTACAGCAATTCTTCTGCTACTTTAATAGCTATTCAAGCAAGTTTAAATAATAATGAAGAAAATTCTCCTGAAGAAATTCTGAAAAAAGTAATAATGTCAAATTGATTCACTCGCTCTTGAACATTTCAAGAAGGTTGATTAAGTAAACAAACTTTCTTTATGTTTGATAATTGTTCAATTGATGGAAATTTATTAGCTTATCATTGAGTTTTGGAACAACCGACTTATTCACATTGAGCTAAAGTAAAAAGTTTTGATGACCATTCGCAAAAAATAGCAACTCCGTTAGGCTGAACTTACTATCAAAATGGTTATACTGAAGAAGATAGTGTTTCTTTTTCATTAAATCAAGCTTTGAGAACAATAAAAAAAAGAGGTCGTTATTTACCAATTGATGGCATTTATTCAGTTTTAGGTTTACTTTCTTATGGCAATAAAGTTTCTATTCATTATAACAAAGATAAGAATGGAGTTTGTGTTCAAAAGTACTCTAAACTAGAACTTAAAAAATCTTTATTATCAGAAATAAAATCTGTTCATCGCAAAACAATTAAAAGAGAAAGAAAAAATAGATCATTTGTTATTGATAGCGGCATTGTTAATGGTGAAGTAACCGTTATTAATCGTAACAGTTATTTATTATTAAATATTTTGTGTTCGTCTGAAATTTTCGATGGTAGAAACAAAATTAAGGAAGGTGACAATCTACTTCTATTGGATAAAAATGAGTGAAAATGAAATAAAGCATTTATTTTGATTGTTAGAAAAATAGACTCAATCTATCAAAGAATTGGTTTAGCTGAAGTATCAGAGAATGATTTTGATAAATTAACAGAAATAGGAATTGCTAAAAAAATGACTTTAAATTTTGATGAAAAAAACTTAGAAGTTAATTTAACATCTTTTGTTGAACATAAAGAATAATAGGAATTAAATAATATATTAATAAATAACATGACAAATAATTGAGAAAATATTCATAAAGATTTTAGTAAATCTTGAGGAGAATCTTCAAAACAAAAGTGAATAGAAAATGGGTTTAATTATAAACAAGTTAAAAATTGAATTAGTCTTGGTTTAATTCCACGAGAATATGATTTCGCTTGGTGGATAATTAGTAAAAAAAATAGATCTCTTGAATTTTTAAATCGTGAAGAAATTAAACAGTTAAGAGAACAATTGAAAAATGAGTGAAGTGACAATGATATTTCTTCAGATTGAAATACTGAAGTTCAATCATGAATACTTGAATGAGTAAAAAAAGATTTCGCTTTTATAGAAATTAAACAATGAAATGATAAAGGATTATCATTAGAAGAAAGCTCTTTAGCTTTCTATTCAAAGCAAAATAATTTTAATAACTTGACTATAGAAGAATTAAGAAAAGAGTATAATGAAAAAGATAACATTGATGCTCAAATATGATTGGATAGTAATTATCCTTTAATTCAAAGAGTTAATATTAGAAAATTAGATATTGGAAGTAAAAAAATTACTGGTTCTTTGAAATTAAATGGTTTTTCTAATTTAGAGGAATTATATTGTTACTTTAATAATCTAACTAGTCTTGATTGTAGTAGTTGTCCAAATTTAAAAATAATTAGATGTCAAAGAAATAATTTAATTAATATTAATTTGAATAATTGTTCTAACCTTACTGAAATTTATTGTAATAGGAATCAACTTAATAATTTTGATTTCTTAGATTATTTAAATGAAAAAAAAATTGAAACACTTTTATTAGCTAATAATAATTTTCCAGCTAGTGATTTATCACCATTTAGTAGATTTACAAATTTAAAGAATTTAGGTTTGGGAAATTGATTCAAAAAATTAATTGAACAAGGTATTTATAATAGATTTTTAGGTAGTTTAGAACATTTAAGATATTTAACTAATTTAGAAGATTTAGATATTGCTGGAACTGATATTGATAGTGGTTTAGAACATTTATCTGATAAAATTCAAATGTTTCACTGTTTTACTAAGGAAAGTTCAGAAAGCAAGGTAAATTCAATAGCTGACGAATTAAGAAAATATGGTGAAACAGATAGAGATGACGATGGAGATGAAAATTTCGCACAACCATTGGTAATTTGAAAAGAGTTTTTAGATAGTCCTGCACAACTTTGATTTGATAAAAAATATTCTAAAGAAGAAAGAAAAGATTTTACATTTTTAGATATTAGTAAGAAAAATCTTAGTGGATCTTTAAAAATATCAGGATTTATTAATTTACGAATATTAATTTGTTCTGATAATCAATTGAATAATCTGAATTTAAGTGATTGTAAAATTTTAAAAGATTTAGATTGTTCAAGTAATAAAATAAAGAGTTTGTACTTTATTAAATTTCTTAATAGCTTAGAAAAATTGACAATTAAAAATAACTCTAATATTGCTTCTTTAAATTTAAAATATTTATCAAATTTAGATATTTTAGAAGAATTAAACATTAATGATTGTAATTTAGAAGGAAGTTTAAAGTCATTTGAAAATCTTAAAAAATTAGAAATTTTAAAAATAAATAATACTAATCTAAGTGAAGGTCTTGAAAACTTATCTCTTTCTTGTAAAAAAATCTATTGCAATTCTGGATATGAATGTAAATCAATTAAAATTGTTAAAGAATTAGATAGAAGTAGATGCTTTGAAGAAGATGATAATGGAAACAGTTATTATAATTTAGACAGTTGAAGAGAAGATAAGCAAAATAGAATTATTGCTTCAGTTGTTCCTCTTGAAAGATTATTTGTAATTAGAAGTAATATTAAAAAGTTTGTAAATAAATGAGGTATTCAAGATAAATCTAAAGAAGATGATTTAAATTGATATCAAAATTATTGCAATTCGTTTGATAATTTGTTTAATGATAATGACAAAAATGACTTAACTGAATTGAGCAGTTTGCAATCTCCAGAACAATTTAATAAACATTGATATTGAGTAATTCCTCAGTGAAGTGGTAGAGGAGCTGTTGGAGTTGCAGGTTTTTTATCATTTTTTTATGATTACAATGTAGGAATTATTACTATTGCTTCTCCAGTAATTGAAACATTTACATCTTATGTTAAATCGGTTTGATATGATGAAAAAGAAAATAAGTGAAATGAATTCACGCAAGACGCAAAAGAACTTTTAGATAATTATCATGAATTATTAGGGACATTAAAGACAATTAGATTTGATGGTCCAGGCAAGCTAAGTAAAAACATTTCAAAGTTATTTATTACTTCTCAGGAATTTTTAAATGAATATGATGTTGATAAAAATGGAAGCATTGATATCTTTGAACTACAAAAAAATAAGCAATGATTATCACTTAATTTAAATCAAGAATTTAAGTGATTGGGTGGTAGTAAATTAGAGAGAATAGTTTGACTAATTAAATCATTGGAAGAAGATATTAATGATTACAATCAAGGTAATCTTGTTGATAAATTTTCTTTAAATATTGAAAAACAAGACTTAGCTTGATTTATTATTGATATGTTACGAGAATGTCATAGTTTAGATTTTGATTTTGAAAAAGAATATAATGCAAAAGGAATTATCAATTGAAAGGGTAAAGAGTGTTGATCAGATTACTTGAGAGAAATTAACGAAGATAAAGATATTGTTATTGCTAAAGAAAATTTATTATGCCCTTTTATTGAGTTAATAACTGATAAATTAGAAATTAACAGTTTAAAAGAGTTGATTAATAATAAAGAAAAAAATGATTTAAATTTAAACATTATTTTTAAACTAGATATTCTTTTAACAATTTGTAAAAAATTAGAAAGCGATGAATTTAGCGATGTAATTTATTCTTTAAAAGTTATAATTAATGATTTTTCTAAATCTTTAAGTAATTATTATGTTATTGATAGTGAAGAAATCAACAACAGTATTATTATCGAATTAATTGATCAAGATGAAAAAAAATTGGAAAAAATTATTAATGCGATAAGAAAATTAGAGGAAGAAATAAAATCTTGTCATGAAAATTTAATTAAAGAAGAATTAATTATTGAACAAGGCAATTTAGAGTTATTAACTGATGAATATTTAACTAGTCAAGTTGAACATTTAGGAATAAGTTTACATAATTCTTAATGTAATCTTAGATCATTGATATTGTTTTATCGTTTGATTTAGAACTAGAAAAGTTTATCTGATGGTCGTTGTATTGATAACTTTTAATATATTTATTTTCAGTAACTATTTCTTCTTCTACTGATTCAGCTAATTTTTGTGCATAATTAGATAATTCTTCATAGGTAAATTTATGATAATGATGATGATTAATTTGATTAACTATTTCTTCGCTAATATTTAATCTCTTAGCGGTTTCTTTATCAGAGAGTTCATGTCTGATTTGAATATCGAAAATTCCATCACAAAGTTGATATTTTGCTTTATCTGCATGATTAGCATTTGGAGAAATAGATATATCTGTTTGTGAATCATCATCTTCATCGCCATCCTCATAGTTTTCTTCATAATAGGCAATAGCTTCTGATAAAGAATTAAGTTGAATTGTTAAATTATCTTTAGAATCTTGATGTAAGATTTCTTTTTCATTTTTTAAATTATTGTTTTTCATCATATTTATCATTTCTATAATTGTTTACTGCTCCAATATAATTTAAGTTATTTTCATCGACACACCAAATCAATTTATAAGCTTTTTTATGAACTTTAAAGACTCTATTAAAATAATGAAAACCTTTAGGAATTATACCACTTTTAGGTAATTCTTCTCTCATTCTTATTTCACTCATTTGAATTGCAATTTCACAAAGTAATTCATTAGTATTGTAGAAGCGATTCTTTTTTAATTTTATGTTAGGATCGATGATGAATTCCTTAATTTTTAAATAATGACTTTTTCTGTTTAGGTCTATTCAAACGCAATTAATTTCTAATTTATAAACTCTTTTACCATCTGAATTAGTTCTTAAAAAATCTAACATTTAATGTAGTTTTATTCCTTATTATTTATATTATTCCTATTTTTAAAAATAGATTAATTTCCCCGTGTAATTATTTATTCATACTTCTCTTAATAATATTAGTTTTCTTTCAAATAAAGGTAAAAATAACTTTCTAATTGAAAATTAAATGATAATTATGAATGTTAGAAAATTGTAAAAGTAATTAATTGAAAGTTTCTCAATAATTCTAATAATTTCATACATTATTAAAGAAAAAATAGTATATAAAATTATCTTTCTAAAGCAATTCAACTTCTAGAATTTATCGATTTAATGATATTGATTTTATTCACTTTCATTTATGTTTTCCTTCGCCTCTTTATTTAAATTCTTTTATTTTTAAATGATTCAATTCTTTTATTAACTTCATCTAATGTTAGTTTGTTTTCATTAGTTGTAATTTCTAAATTATTATTATTTAATTCTTTTTCAACTTCAATTTCTTTGATTATTTCCTTTTTAATAATGATAATTTTGGGACTCTTAAAGTATTGAATTAAGTTAATAATTATTGAAGTTAATCCAACTAAATTAAGTATATTTTGTTTATTTATTTTCACTATGTTTGTTTTTTTCTACTTTCAAGAATAAAGTAAAAAACCTTTCAAAATTAAATTATATATTATAATATTAATGTTATTTATGTTATTCACACTTTGTAAATTTACTTTTAACTATTGTTTCAATAATTTCAATTAATTTTTTAAATATATAAATAAAGAAAAATTTAATGAAAAACTCTTTTGTCAATAGCTCTCTAAAAATAAACTTTTTAGACTCATTAATTTTAATTTTCAAATGAGATGCATTTTTAATAAGTTTTTTATTTGACATATAAAGTTTCTCTTAGAAATTTATGATTTAAACGAAAGTTAATCTTATTAATAATTTTCTTAATTAATCTAATTCTCATTTTTTGATTACAACGAGATTTATTATCTATGAGATCAATTACGATTTGTTGCATTCCAATGCTATTAAAGTCTAAATTTTTCATTAGAGATTATTACCTTCATGAATGTTTCAATTGAAGGTTTCATTGAAAAGTTCGATTATATCTTTAAAACTAGCTAGTGCAATTAATTGATCATCATTTGATTCTAATTGTTTGGCTTTGCTAATTAGTTTATTAATTTGAATTTGATAAAAATCAAAAATTTTATTTTTTCTAAATCATTCGTTTTTCATTTTTTATAGTTTTGTAATTAACTATAAAGAAAAATTAAAAAAGCTATTATTAATTATTTAAATTCGTTGATTGGACGAAAATTATAAAATTAACTATAGAATTAATTCGAAAGAATTTTTTCTATTTAAGCTTATTTAGCTTATAAAAACATTTCTGTTTAATGTTATAGTCTTCAAAATTATTTTTAAACAGAACTACATGATTTATATGAGGCTAAACCTCGTTACTATCGCTTTTTGATTCTTCAACTTTAATAAGATAATTACCCCTTGGAATTAGTGTAAAATCAAATTTTTTACCAAGAATGATTCCTTTTTCAATTTTATTTAAAAAATCTTTATCTTCAAAATATTCATCAAAAACATTTATTTTGTTTTTTTTGCATTGAAGTACTCAGAATTCTCTACCATAAAAAATATTTGACTTATTATAAAACTTTGAGCTAACAACTTTTTCAATTGTATCAGAAATAAAGCGAAAATTACGTTTAATCAGATTTCTTTTTAATAAATAAAAAATGAAGAAGAAAAGAAAATTTCTGGTCTCCTGAGTGCCAATTATTGCAAACTACCTTCTCTAAATTCTTATCGATCTAAAAAGAAAAAAAGCTAACGAGTGAAGTGGATACCACTTGAACGAAATCTGAATTAAATGAATGGTTGAGTGTGGGTATCACGAGCGAGGAAAAGATTAGATTTAAAAAAATACTAATTATTTAAAGGGGGCGCAGTCCCCTTTATCTCTTTAATATATATTCTTTTTCTTAGAGAATTTAGAAGGAAAAGTTAAACATAATAGAGAAAAAAAGAAAGGATTTAAACAGTGGACAAATTAAAACATTACAGAAATATGATTTTGGCAGATCTTTCTTTAGAAGAATGATATTTACGAAGATGCGATTATCTAGTTAATTATTGTGATTTTTTTAAAAAGAATTGTTTAACTGACTTTATTAAATTAAGAAATGAATTATTAATTTTTGAAACATTAAAAGATGAAGATAAAGATCGTGTAAGAAATTTAGCTAATAAAGAAATTGATATTTTCATAAAAGATATTATATTTAAAGATGAAAAAGAAAAAGATAAAAAAATTGTTTCCTATTGTTATAATGGTGCCATTACTATTCAAGTTAATCGAGATCATGCTTTATCAGAATTCTTTAATTTGAGAAATTACATTTTTAAGTTTATTACTACAAATCATATTGACCTTTTTGAATTTATTAAGAACGAACTTAAGTTCCCAGTTTATTTTGACAAATATACCAATAAAGAACTTTATTATGATGTTTTTTCTAATGAAGAAAATTATCGAAGGATTTCAATATATCCTGAATTCCTTGAAGATTATAAAGAAAGGTATGTAAATTTATAAATAGCGCATTAATTTATTTATCTTTAGTATCAAAAAAAAATATATATCAACAATCCCACTTAAATAACAAATTTATTTAGTTTTTAAGTTGAAAAGTGTATGATTTTATTATGATTAAAATTCTTTTCATCTTCAATAATGAAAAAATTACCAGATGGTGCAAATAAAGAAAAGAATATTTTGAACTGCTCTTTACATGATTAATATTTTTAAATTCGAAAAATTCTTAAAAATAATGTTAACGAAAAATAAAGAATATAATATTATAATAAAAAATGAACAATTGAGCAGAATTAGGAAAACCATTTCAAAATTTTAATCAAGAAGTCACGAACACTTGAATTGAGAATGGTTTTACTGTAGAGGCAGCGAAGGAGTGATTAGAAATTGATAAGTATTATCAAATTAATTATCAATCTAGTTATTTGATTTCTTGATTAAGAGATGAAAAAAAAGTTACTATTAATTATTGAAAAAAATTAATTTATTATCTAAAAAAAGATTTAAATAATCAATTTAAACAATATTGTAAAGAAAAAAATTTAGTTTCTTGTAATTGATGTTGAAAAGAAGTTGAAGAAAATTCAATTTTTTTTATTATTGGTTTGGAAAATAATTTAGATTTTTGTTCAGAAAATTGTCAATTTAAATGAAATAATCTACTTATTGCTCAAAATTATTTAGAACATTGATATCCTAAAAATGGAACTTGTATAAGAGAAAGTGAATATTCTCAAAATAACAATTTTAGTAAAAAGAGAAGCGAAATTACTAAATTAAATCTTTCTAAACAACAATTAAAAGGAAGCTTAGATCTCTTTGGTTTTATTAGTTTAGAAAAATTAAATTGTTCCGATAATCAACTAATTTCATTAGAAATTAACAATTGTTATAAATTGAAAGAATTGAATGTTGCAGATAATCAATTGACATCTCTAAATGTCAATAATTGTTTGAATTTAATATCTTTAAATGTTTCAAAAAATAATTTAATTTCATTAGAAATTAACAATTGTTTAAATTTAAGACATTTGAGAGCTTCAAACAATAAATTAACTGAAATAATTCTACCGATTGGTGGAAATTTAATATTTTTAAATTTTTCTGATAATAATTTAACAAGATTAAATTTATTCACTAATAATCAATTAAAAGAAGTTTATATTTCAAATAATCAATTAATCAATTTCCCTTATCAATCATTAAATTCTTTAACTTTAACTAATTTAGTAATTGACAATAATAATTTTCAAACAACTGATATAGAAGTTTTTAGTCATTTATTTAATTTAGAAGAGTTATTGATTGGCAATTATTATTATCACATTGAAAATATTAAAATCAATCGATTTTATGGTTCATTGCAAGCATTGCAAAATTGCACTAAATTAACTTACCTTAATATTGATAATACTGATATCAACGAAGGTTTAGAATATTTATCTGACGTTTTTGTACAGATTTCTTGTTTGTTTAATGTAATACCAAATGCTAAATGTCAAGAAATTGCAAAAGAAATACCGTGAAAAAATAATTATAAACTACAATTAAAAATTATAGCTCAAGATAAAAAACTTTTTAAATTAATCAAAATGAATTTCACTCCTAAATTGTTTGAAATTGAACTTAACAAGCATAACTCAATCTTTAGTAATAATGATTTTTCCAATTTATTTACTAGATGAAAAGAAAATGATTTGAATATTTTATTAGTTGAAAATTTAAAGAATGAAATTAAATCATTAGAAGAAAGAAAACAAGCAGGAGAAAATATTCAAAGTGAATTAAATGAAAAGATTAAGTTATTAGAATTTGAAATTAAAAGAATTGAATCCGATAAAGTCAATAAACTAAATGAGGCTTATAAAGAGCTTAATGAATTAAAAGAAGCATCTTTAAATAAGTTTTCAGATTCAGATAAAGAAGATTTATCTTCATTAATTGCAATTCATAAAGAATTAATTCAAACTAAATTATTAAAACAATCTTTTCATAAAATTAAAAAAGATTATGACAAGCTTTATTATTGTTTAACTGAAAGGATTGGAATTTCTTTCATTGATTCCATTGATTTAATTCTTTCTAATTTCGAATCATTTTATCAACTGGAATTGACAATCGAAGAAAGAATTAAAGAAAAAGCTGAACACTTAGCTCGATATTCATTTTTAACTGAACAATTATTTAAACTGGAATCATTCATTGTTGAAATAAAAGAGTCAATTAAATCGAAAGAAAAATTTAAGAAAATTAAATCTGAGCAATGTCCAACAGTGATTAATTATTTCATTGAAAAGAAAAAAGAAATCACTTATTATGGTGATATTATTCAAAGTATCGTCGATAATAAATCTATTGAATTAAATGACTTCAATCCTTCACTTACTGATAAATTAGATAGCTTGATGATTAAAGATAATGATCAATATGAATTTATCGAGAATTAGAATTAATAAATGTTTAATTTAAAAAATTATTAATTAGTAATTTCTAAAATATTTAATGATTCAACAATTAATTCTTGATTATTGTTTAGTTCTTTTAATTTATTTAAATAAGAATCAGTAATCATTGGTGCAAAGTCGTTTAAAGTTGTATTTTCAACACCAACAATACTTTGAATAATTTCTTTATAATTATTAGTAATTTCTTTGGTTTTGCTAATGTAATAATTAATTGTTGTTTCTGAATTCTCATTTCTAATCATTAATAAATTGCTAACTTTGTCGTTTATTTCTTTAATATCTAATATTAATTCATCAGTGATTTCTTTTATTTCGCTATCTTTATCAATTAAATTTTTCTTGCATTCTTCTAAAATTCTTAATAATTTACTTTTATGTTTATTATCTAATTTATCTTCTAATTCTCTCATAGTTTTCAGATAAATTTCTTGTAATAATCTAACTTTTAAGAAATCATCATCAGATTTAGATTCTTTTTTATCAATGTTTATATATTCCAAATAATCATTAATTAATTTAGATAATAATTCTTTTTCTATGCCAAATTTATCAACATATTCTTTTATTTTCTGATTTTTACTTTTTTTTAATTCTATTAAATCTTTTAAATTTTCTTCTAACTCGATAATTTTTGATTCTTTGGCATTAAACTCAAATTCGAAGATGGAAACTATTTTATTCGTTGAATCTTGAATATTATTATTTGAAGAATATTGAGCAAGTTTTATTTTTAGATATTTATATTTAATAGTTAAATCTCAAAATAAATAAGGATTATTATTTATTTCCTCAATAGACTTATCCCTTGAAGTTTCTCAATCTTCACCTAAAATTTTTTCTAATTCAGTTCCTTCATAAGAGAAATCTTCTAGACTAGAAGGTAAATATTTTAAACCAGAATCAAAATGTATTTCTTTATTATTATTTACATTTAAATATTCTAATTTATTAAGACCTTGCACAAATTCCAAATTATTTATAAAGTTATCTTGAAATTCTAATGTTCTTATATTTGGACAATTTTCAATTATTATTTTTTTAAGTTTGCAATTTTTAATGCAACAGTCGATAAGCAAAGGTAAATTTTTAAGTGTTAATTCTTCAACTTCTCTTGTTTTCCCTCCATTTTTATTAATAGGTCCAATTAGCTTAATTTTTTTTAAATTCATGTAACTTTCAATAACTAAAGATCCTTTAAAATCTTCACTACTATTGTTCTTGATTTCTTTTGAATCTTCTAAAAATTTACTTAGTCATTCTTGGGTTTTTAATTTGCTCATATGTTATAATATATTATAAATTGATAATTTTTTTACAGATTTTCAATTAAACAATTTGCTTCTTCTGTACTTTCTAGTTCGAGGAGTTCTTGACAATAATCTTCGATTTCAGAAATTACTTTTCTTTTCAGAAATCCTTTAAGTTCTGCTTTAATAAGTTCTGTTTGCTGATCTGCTTCCTCTGTTTGTAAATTAAGCTGAATAAATTTATCAATTAAGTCACGATTTTCATTTATAAAAGATTCTTTAATTTTCTCTAATTCATTTTTAATTTCGTTAATTCTATCTTTTTGATTATTTTCAATATTAAAGATATTATTTTCTAATCTTTGCGTTTTTAATCTTTCGATTAATTCTCTAGTATTAATTAATTGAGAATTATTTTTTTTAATTTTACTCCTATTAAGAGAAAAATGAGAAAATTTAATATACTTAGTAATTTTTAAGTTTTGACTAAAACTAAAAAGATTGTTTTTTTCAAATTTCTCTAATTCTAAAATTATTTCATTTATATTAGGTCTCTTTTTCGAATCCTTGTCTCAACACGTTCTAATAAGTTCTTTGTAAAAATCATCAACTTCATGACCAAATTCTTCTTCTGATGAGTTTGAATTTTGCAATTGAGGAAATTTTGGTCTTAAATTTTTAATAACTATTTCTTTAATAAGTTTTCTCTCTTCCGAACTATTATTTAAATCAAATTCATGAAATGGCGATATTTCTGATGTAATTTCATATATTAACATCCCTAAAGAGTAAATATCGCTTGCAAAGCTGTGTGTTTGACCTTCTAATAATTCTGGAGCTACATAAGGTAAATTTCCATATAAATTTTCTCCTTTAAGTTCATTAACAGGACAACAAAATCCAAAATCAACAATACGAGGTATTGAATGACCTAAAATTTTTGAAAATAATATATTTCCTGGGTGTAGATCACGATGAATTATTCCTTTTTCATGAATAAATTTAACTCCTCTGCATATATTTAATATTCATGAATGTTTAGTAAAATAACCTCTTATAAAAGAGATTTTTTCTTCAGAAAAGACGCTTTTGATGATATTTTCAATGTTGAAAGTTATAAAATTACTAGGTTTTTCATTATTTTTATAAATATTTTTCAAATTTTTGTGTAAGTCGCCTCCACTCATATACTTATTAATAATTATGTAGTTTCCGTTTGTTTCTTTTGAAACTCCAAAGAATGTGACAGTTAGAGGTTTCCCATACATATCAGTATATTTATCTTTTAATAAGTTAAAAGTTGTACCTAAAAATCAATTATTATGAACTTCTTGAAGAAATTCATAAATATTAATTTCACTAGAATTGTCAATAATTTTCAATGCAAAAAAATAATCTTTTTCTTCTCCGAAAAACTCAGTAACTTTCATAAAATTTTTGAAAATAATCTTATTTTTATCACTAAAATTTTCGGAAATATCAAATTCTGATCTGTAAACTTCTCCAAATCCTCCTTTTCCAACAAAGGTAATATTTTTAAAATTTTCATAAGGGAATCAATTAATTCTAGAATTTTTAGAACGCTTTACTTGACGTTCTTGAATAAAGGTATCAATTTGATCGTTTCCACTCGTTCATTCATCAAAATTTTCACGAATTCTTTTCTCAGAACAATCTTCGCAAACAATAAAACCATTGTTAAAAAAAAAAGATAAAAGTTTAAAATTTGTGCTTTCTTTGTAGGGTTCTTTGCAATCGGGACAATTTCCTCATGAATTTCTATCAATATCAACATTTTTTTTTACTTGTTGATTATCTGAATAAATCGAAATTTTATTAGAGAAAATTTCAATCATTTCATATTCTTCTTCATTAGTTTGAAAAGAGCTATTTTTGTTAATAATAATTTTATTAGCTTTTTTTCATCTTTTTAGTAAAGTGGTATTAGGTATATTAATTTCTCATAATGATTTTTGTTTTTTTAATTCATTCTCTAGTTTAGTTCCTTTAAAATAGAAAAAATCTAAATCATCTGGTAAAAATTCCAATCCATTATCAATGAAAGAATTATTTCCTATTCCTAAATTTTTTAATCTTGTTAAATTCTTCAATGATTCTAATGATCCAAAAAATTGATTATATTTACCGCTTTTTACATAATCATAATTATTACCAATTTGTAAATCAATTAAATTAATTAAATTACTAAAGACTGCAATATCAGTCACTTCTAAATTATTGTTAAAGATACCTAATTCTTTTAAAGTGTTAGGATTTAAAAAAGAATAATTAAAAGAAGTTAAAAAATTAATACTAAAATTTAAATCAACTAATTTATTATTCTGTGGCAAAATTAGACTAGTCAAACTATTATCTCAACAATATAGTACTTCCAAATTAATGAAATCAGAAAGATCTAAACTTCCTTCTAGTTGATTTTGAGAAAGAATTAAAGTATTTATTTCGCTTCTTTTTTTGCCTTTATTATTAGGAACATTTTTTCATCTTTTGTCATCATTTATCAAACAAAATTCGTCCTTAGGATAATTTTCTTCTAATCATTCTTGAGCATCTTTAAGTTGAATAATTTGAGAATTTTCAGGTTGATTAACTATTCTAAAATTATTATTATTGATATGAGGGTAAAGATAGATTTTCAAACAATTTGAAAGAATCATATTAAAAGCAAAATCTTTGAGATCTAATTCTCCTTCTAATTGATTTTTAATTCGTATTTCTTTAAAATATTTTCTTTCTCATTTATTAGGAAATTGTTGATTTAATCACTCACTAGATAACATAATATTGTTTTTTTTAAAAATTTTTAAGGGTTAGTTTTAACTTATTAATAAATAGGAATTATTTAAGCAAATTAATTTAATAAAATAATTTGAAATCCACATATAATAATTTCTTTAAGCGTTATTTTAATGTCATTTCCTTTTTATTTTTGCTATTCGTTAAGAAATAAAATAATTAATGAAAAAATCATTTTTCTTTAGATTATTATGCTAATTTAATTATAATTATAAAATTTATTGTATTCTATTAATTATTTATTAAATTTTGATTTTGCTCAATTTCTTCACTAATTATTTCATTTTCTTGATAATTTTCACACAATATTTGTAATGAAGATGTTATATCATCAATTGAACGATAACTTGCTGATGCTTCTAATTGTTCGAGATTGTCAATATTTCTATTTCTGTTTAAAATTCTTTCTCGTTCTCCTTGAAATTCATTATTTCTTCCAATTGCATTTTTTCTAATTTTATAACCAACTAACATCAATGTAATTCCTAAAAAAAATTGTGAAATTGATGAAATAAATTCAAGAATTTTTATTATATCCATTTTTAAATACTATTTCGCTTTATTTAATTTATTTTACTTTGTAATTTTAAATATATAAAAATTCAGACCAAAGAAAAAATTTATATTAAATAATGAATTAAATTATTATTTAACTATCAAAGCAATAAATATTAATTAATTTACTCTTCTATAACCAGTTCAACATTTTCATTTTCAATTACCAATTTAGATAATTTTTCTAAAAATGAAGAATCTGTAATCATTGGTGCAAAATCATTTAATATTGGATTTTCAACTCCAATGATACTCTGAATATTGTAAGTAATTTTCTTAAAATGAACTGATGTTTTTTCTGAATTATTAATATTGATGTTTTCTTTTAAATCTTTAATTGATGATATAATTTCATTTAATTGTTCTTTATTTAATTCAATTAATTCTTTGTTATTCTTTTGAACTATTGAATTAGAATATAATTTTTCAAGACTTCTAAAAACTAAAGTCATTGTTTCTAAAATATTCTTTCCAGATTGATTTCTTTTTAACTTAGTTCTTAAATCATTATAAATTTCATCATATTCAAATTTGAATTTTAAATATGATTCACCGTCTTCATCATTTTCAAAACTTTTATATTTTTGATAAGCATTGGCTAATATTAAAAAAAGATCTCTTTCTCTTTTAGAAAATAATAAATATTCAGATTCAATTTTTGCTTCCAAAATGCCTCTTCTTAATTTCAATTCATGATTATTTAATTTTAAAAATTCAATTATTTCTTCCTTTTTCAATTTAATTAACTCTAAAAGTCTAATTTTTTTCTCTAAGATGGGTTTTCAATTTGAAATCAAATAATTTCTATGATAAGATTTTCATGAAAAAAAACCTTGAAAAGCAGTTGTAATTTTTCATTGATTTAATGAATTTTGAATAGGGGTGTCTAAACAAAAAAATTGTTCTAATGATTCTGGTAAATATTCCAAACCTTCATTAATATTGGTATTAGAAATTCTTAATTCTTTTAGTTTATTTAAATCTTTTAATGATTCAAAAGAACCATAAAATTGATTACCTTTATTCTTTATTATTCATCTATTATTATTATATATTAATAACGTTTCTAGATTAATAAGTTTACTAAAAACAGAAATATTAGTTTTTTCTAAATTATTGTTATAAATGTTAAAAATTTTTAATGTTTCATTATTTAAAAAAGTATAATCAAAACATTCAAATTGGTTATCGCCAACATTAATCACTTCTAATTTATTATTAAGATCTAAAAAAATATTTGTTAATTTATTTTGATAGCAATGTACTTTTTTTAAATTTTTAAAATTACTTAAATTTAAATTACTTAAATTATTATTAGAACAATTTAAAGATTCTAAATTGATAAAATCTGATAGATAAAGATCATCAGTGAGATTTTGCCCTGAAATATGTAAATGAGTAATTGCATTTCTGCTTTTTCCAAAATTATTGAATTGAATATGATCATAGTCATAAAGTTCGAATTTTACTTCATTTTTTCTCAAACAAGTGCCATTTTGAGGATATCATTTATCTAAATAATTTTGAGATAAATTTTTAGAATTAAATTTATTTTGACAATTTTCTAAACAGAAATATAAATCATTTTCTTGATCATTAAAAATCATTGATCTTTTTTTGATCATTTTTCAGCATCAATCACAATAAGCTAAATCTTTTTCTCGACAATTTTTATCAAATTTATTAACTAAATTTTTCTTTTGATTGTTATCTATTTTTTTTCAACAATCAATAGCAATAATTTCATTTTCATCTCTTAATCAAGAAATAAAATAACTATGTTGGTAATTAAATCCAATTTCTAATCATTCTTTTGCTTTTTTAATTGTTAAGCAATTCTCAATTCAAACTTGTGTAATTTCTTCATTAAAGTGAAGAAAAGGAGAACCTAATTCTGCTCAGTTGTTCATTTTTTTATTATAAATATATATTCTTTATTTTTCGTTAACATTATTTTTTAATAATTTTTTGAATTTAAAAATTTAATCATATCAGAGAGTAGATATTTTTAAAAGTAAGTAATTATTTAAATAACAGAACATTTATAAATGTTTCGATAATAACTTGTTTAAATAATTTAAGATAAAATCATGTTAATCATTTTGAGAAAATCAAGTCTTTTTTAGATTTTTTTTTAATTATTTTTTAAAATAGTATTAACTGAAAAATTTATATAAAGGAAAATATAAAAATATTAGATTTAAAAATTATAAATTTTCATCTATTAAAAGAAAAAATTATAAATATTCAGAATAATTATTTGTATAATTATTTCGTAATTTCATTAATCATTTCTTTAAAAAAAGAAAAGTTATAAGTTTTTTTGATGAAAAACATTAACATGAAATATTATTAACGATTGAGAAGAATTAATAATTTTATTTGAATGATTTAATGGAGAAATCAAATAAATTTGAATAAATAATGAATTTATTGTTTAACTGAATATAAAATAGGAATAATCATATGGTAAATAACTACTCAATAACAATATTAACAGACGATCAAGAAGAAGAATTTTTTGAATTTCTTGAAAATGAATTTAAAAATAAAAATGGATCTAAAAATGAATTAAATTCATTAATGAGTAGAGCTGAAAGTTTAATCGAAAATCTTAAAGAAGGAGTTAAGCCAGGAAAAAGTTTCTTAGAAGATGGAGAAAATTTAGATAATCTTAAAAAGCCAATTGAAGATAGTTTTTTAGATAGAATAATTACTGCTTTCACAGAAGTCGGTGCTAGAAAAACTATCAGAGAATGAATTAAATATGAAAAAGAATTATTATCTAATTTACCAAAAATTGCAGTTCAAGCCATTGAGAATGCTGAAGATATTGAAATAAATGATTTTCTTCCTTTTATAAGCGAATCATCAATTGGTAAAATTGATTATAGCAAAATAACTTCTTTACAATCAATTGTACGTTCAAAAGGAATTAAAATCAAAGGAAGTTTCAATCCTCAAATTGGTTCTTCAATAATTGTTACTCCTGAAGAAAAAAAAGCTGAGAAAATTATTCTTCCTAGTCCTATTTTAGAAAAAACAATTTCTTTTTTAAGATCAAAATCAATCTTTATTAATTCTCGTGCAGAAACAATCAATGGTTTAAAAGAGCTTTATAATATATGAAACAATTCTGAATGAAAAGTTGAAATTGCTTCAGAATCTGGTAATGCGGTAAATAGTTTGAATTCATTAAGCTTAACTCTAGGAATACCTTCAATGATTAAGGATTTAATTAAATCGGGTTCTGCTTTTTCGAAGTTTCGTTTTATTGAGAAAAATAATAAAGATTTTCAGATTATCATTGGTGATAATTCAGAAGATTTGGAATTAATGAAAAAAACTTATAATGATTTGTATCAGTTAGTTGAAAATGATGACAGTTTAAACATTTTAAACTTAAAAGAAGAAAACATTGAAGAAAATCTTCAATTATTTGAAAATGATTATTTAATTTATGATATTTTAAGTGAAAGAAATGGTGTTTGAAAAGGCAAGAATCATTTAAAAATAACTGAACTAGATGAAGCTGTTAAAACTTTAATTATTAACTTAAAAGAGTTAAGATCTGAGAGAGATAAACAATTTAATCAATTTGAAATAAATTCCAATTTAAAAGAATTAATAATTGAAGAGTTGAAAATTATTAACGAAATTAGAAATTTAAAAAAGAAAAGTGCAAACATAAAACATTTCATTGAAAATGGAATTGAAAATAAAAGTTTCTCTTCTTTGAGTAAAGAAAAGAATAAAAAAAGACTTGAATTGTTAAATAAAATTGTCGATTCTCAATTTTCATTAATTAGTAGAGGTATTTCACAGAAAGAACTTTTAGATTTATTTAATAAAGAAGAAATAAAGAAAAATATTGAAGAAATGTGATCTATTGAAGAAAAAATAGATGCTCTTGAAAGTAAATTGACTGAATTAGAAAATTCACAATCATTACAAATTAGCTGTATTATTCAACAAATATAGAAATAATTTTCTACTAAGAAATTAGTAGAATTGTTATTATTTTTTGTTTGGTAGAGAAGAAATTTGAATGCCTTTTCAAGCAATATTAATTTTCTAAAAAATTATTAATTTTTACTGTATTTTCTTTGAAATTGATGAAAGTTAATATAAATAACTAAAACTTAAATAAGTTAGTTATTAGTTTTTCGAAATTTTTAATTGACTTTCTGAGCTCTGCTTAAATTTGGTCTGAACAATTTTAATTTAAGCAGAGTTTTTATAATATTTATTTATAAGCCTAAAGCTTGTATTTTATGCCCGTTTTTTTATCTCATATTGTCTCCTTTCGATTTCAAAATCATGTCTAGCACTAATATAGTTTTTTTCTATTTTCTAATCAAATAACTAATTTATAAGTATAAGATTTTTTTTCTAAATATTAAATTGAATCAAAAACGTTAAATTTATTTTTTTGCATTGAGTAATTTGAACAATATTTGAAAAATTTCAATTTAAATAAGATAAGTATAAAATTTAAATAGACTTTAAAATAATTATTTCTTTATTGATTTTTTTTTATTTATTACTTAGCTTATTAAAGAGACCTCATTCTAAACTTAAACAACACAATAAATTTTTAAAATAATTATTTCAATTAAATCAATAATTATTATCAATCTTAATATAAATTAAGGGTTGATATTAAGTTAAATATAAATAAAATTATAAGTTCTTTTCAAAAGAGAAAATAAAATATTAACAAAGTTATGACTAATACTCAAAGATGATTAGATGAAAAATATCCAATTGAAAAAATTGAAAAATTACAAAATGATTTAATTGCTTTAGAAAAAGAAATTAATGAAAATAATCATGAATTAAACGCAACCTTAGAGTAAAATGAGAAACTTAAAACTGAAATTATTAATGATAAACTTTTATTAGAGTCTCTTTCTAATAAAATTGAGATTTTAAAGAATAAAATAAATTAAGTAAATTTGAAATTAGACTAAATAATTTTAATAATAATTTAATAGATGAAATTTAAAATAATCAAAATTATTTTAATCAGATAATTAAATTAACTTCTGATTTAAAAAGTGAAAATATAAAGAAAAAAGTTATCACTTTTTCAAATTTAATTCAATATACTTCTTCTTGTTTGGTTAGTGAAAGAATTCAAAAGCAAGTTGAAATAGTTATCACAAGTTGATCTTCTTATTATGTTTTGAAAGATTTAGATAGTTGAGTTATGAAATATTTTTTATGATCTTTGGAGTTATAATTTTCAAACTATTTAATCAATTTTTTAAATTGACTAAAATTATCTGAAAAATAAAATATAAACACTCTTAATTCTTTCAATAAAGAAAGTAAAATTAGTAAAAATATTTACAGATAGTGATTTAGTTTTTTTAGAAATTTAATATTAATAAACAAGCGAATAATCCATAAATTGAATACTTTTACAATTAAAGAGTAATTAAAATACTCAATCAATTAATATAATAAATGAAACATAGAGTTAATAAAAAATAAAGAAAAAAAAGTAATTATTTTTAATTGTTTCTTCTTGTTATTATTAAATAATTAATGTTAATTAACATTAAAATGCAATCTTAAATTGTAAAAAAACATTAAATTATTACATAAATAGAAAAAATTTCCAAAATAATTTATTTTCCTTAGCTACAATTTGTTAAATCGTTAACCTTTAAATAAGTGAACTATTTATCTAAGATTAAAAATTTTTGAAAAAAGTAATAATTTATTCAAAGAAAGAAATTTGCATAATGACTTGAACTTGAACATTAACTAAAATAGGAGTTGGAATTGGACTAAGTCTTATTAGTTCTAATCCAGTTGGATGAGCAATTGGATTACCAACATCTGAATTAATTAAATTTAAGAATAAAGAAAATTTAAATAGTTCCACTTTAACTTTTAGTGATAAAGAAGAAGCTCAGAGATGAATTGAAATTAGTAATGATTATCAAATTGGTGCTGGGTTGGGAATTGTTGGAAAAGGATTAGGTTCAGTAATCTCGAGTTCAACACTTAAACTAGGAAAGGATGCTAGCAAAGAGATTGCTGTGAATGGTTTTAGAACTGAATTAGCGAGATCTTTAATTACTAAAGGACAAAGTCTTTCTAAATTAAATAGCATAATCAAAAATACACCAAATTTATATGAATTAGAAAAAACTCTAAAGGGATTTAATGAATTTATAAAAAAATCATTACCTAATTCAAATGTAGAAGACTTTATAGAAAGTGCAAACATCCTAATTCAATCTCAAAATTTATTCATTACTGAAATTCAAAATGATTTAATAGAGAAAAGAAATCTTTTAAATACAATTAAAAAAAATATTTTAGAGCTTAATAAAAAAAACATTGAATTTTTTATTAAATACGAAAAAAATAGAGAAGAACATCGTAGAATTAATAGTGAAATTAATACAATATTAACAATTATTAAGGGTTTGCAGAAAAAGCTTCATACTGAAGGAGAATGTTGTGATGAGTGTAGATTCTGCAAGGGAGGTAATTAGAGTGAAAAGAAGTTTGAAATTTAGATTATTATGATTTTTATCAATACCTTTTTTCTTAATAATAATTAAGTTATTAATTAAAATTTCTCAATCAAAATTATTATTTGGATGAGATTTTATCGGCAATGATGAAAACAATACTTTTTTTATTTCTATATCTATATGTTGAATTTTTTATCTTTATTTTGCTAATTCATCATTAAAAATCTATGAAAATAATAAGTTAATTAAAAGAATCAAAATGAGAAAATTTAATAATATCAATATGGAAAATAGTGATTAAATTTAATTAAAAAAAGGTTTGAATCATATGACTTATTTATCTTTCAGAGTAAAAAATTTAGAATTACTTAAATTAAGAACATCAAGCAAAGATCCTTCAATTATAATTGAAGTTAAAAATTTAGAAGTTTATGTAAAAGAAGGTGAACTATTAGAATCGATTGGTAGTTTTGGACGTTTACACGCTTTAACAAGAAACATTGAAAAAATTATAGTTAAAAATGAATTATTAAATTTTTTAATATTTTTTCGACTAGATACTAATTTTAAATTTATTATTAGAATAGATAAAAGTCCAGAGTGAATGTTTGCTGAAAATTCTTGTATAGATCTTGGTCGCGTTTATCGATTAGTAATGATAAAAGATCCTTTTTATAATGAAGATTTAAAAGAAATTAAAAAATTAATTGAAAATTATAAAAATAAAAAATTAGATTGAGATTGAACGAAAGAAGAATTAGAAATCGCTTCTAAAACTATTGAAAATAATCATCAATTTAAAAAATATAAAAAGGCTCTAAACAATCAAAGAATAATAGATTTACAAGAAGAAGTAGAGATGTTAAAAAGAGAAAAAGACAAACAATATTTAGAAATTGAAAAATTAATTGAAGAAGTTGAATTAGCGAAAGTAAATCATGAAGAATACTTAGACAAATCTCAAAATTGACACGAACAACAATTAATTCAAAAAGATGAAGAATCTGAATATTGAAAAAAAAAATTTGAATCTTTGGAACAAAAATTTAATCAATTGGAAATAAAATATTCTGAACTAATTGAACAAAATTAAGAATCTATTATACTAATATTACTGTTAAAATATTTGATTATAAAATTGTTCAAATTGTTGATTATTTGTTTGCTCTTCATGTTTTATTAAGTTTCAATAAAAATTAGTTTTAGATTTTCTTATTTTAATTAATTTATTCTCTAATCATAGTATAAATCCATTATTATGATTGAATAATATTTCATTAATTAATTGGACTTTTCTTAAGCAATTAGAACCTTCTTTTCATTTAAAAATATTGTTTAATAAAAGCAAATTATCTTTCATTAATTCGTATTGGTTTAAATTAACTAAAGATAAAAAATCTTCTTTTAATTGCAAATTTTTTATTTTTTTAATATCTTCTTCTTTTAATTTAACAAATTTATATAACACTTTAAAGTCATTTTCTTCCAATCTTAAATTATTAGAAAATTTAAATTGCAATCTTTTAAATTTTGTATATAATAATAAATTTAGATCATCTTTATTTAAAGTAGATTTATTTGAAATCTTCAATTTTAAACTACCTAATAAATTCAAGTTAACATATTTTTCCATTTTTATTTCTACTTGTTTTAAAAATTTTAATAAACTTGAATTTACATTTTTTTTCAATTTTAAATCTAAATTTTTAATTAAAGTAAAATTACTCAAACTTATATTTAAATATAAACACTCTTCAAAATTTAAATCTTTAAATTCATCTTTATAGTAAATAATAACATTGTTATTTAATCAATCGAAACTAGGAACAATGTTTTTGTTATTATAAAAAGATATTTTTTTTAGTTTTTTTAATTTGTTAAGAGGTTTAAGAGATCCATAGAAATTATTGTTATCAAAATGTAAAACTTCTAAGTTTAAAAGATCACTAAATACAGAAATATTATCTTCTAAATTATTATTAGAAATATATAATTTTGTCAGATAATCTCTATTCAATCTTTCATAATTAAGAGATTTTAAATTATTTTCTCAAAGATGAATAATTGAAATTTTATTTTTAATTGGGAAAATAACTTCGATTAATTTGTTCTTACTGGAATATAAAAAACAAAGTTTTATACAATCATTTAAATTCAATCTAATTAAATTGTTTTTTGAACAATTTAATTTATTTAAATTAATAAAATTTATTAAATTTAGATCTTCTATATTTATAGATTTAAAACCTAGAAATTTAATTTGGCTTCTTAATTTTCCAAAATTATCAGAAGATTTAAGTATGCATTTTCCATTAATTGGATAATTTTGATCAATTAAATTGATTCCATCAATATGATTACAATTTTTAAAATTATCAAATGTTTCATAAAGATTGTCAAAGTCAATATTTGAAAATTGATTTGAAAATTCGCTTAAAAAACTTACAAGATCACTCATTTAATATTTTAACTTTCAATTTTTTTTTATAAAATTTAGAAACTATTTAAACTATTTAGAGTTTATTGAAATAAGAAAATATTATAATAAATATAAATAAAAGTTTGTTGAATACAGCATCAATTAGAGATTAAATTTTCATATTTGGAACAACAATTATCGTATTTTTTTATTAATTTTATAATTTGAAGTAATTTTATCATCTATCACTTATTAAAAATTTCAAAAAAATGGATAAAATTTAATATGAATAAAACTTTAATTTTAAATGATATTGACATTCAACCTCTTATTAATATGAATGAATTATTAATAAGATTTTTGGATTTAGAAAATCTTTATGAAGTTGATGAAAAAACTGCAATGGCTATCGTTCAAGCATTTGAAGTATCTTATGAATTATCTTGAAAAATACTTCAAAAAGTGCTTAGAAAATATTCAATTGATGTTAGATTTTCAAAAGAAGTTTTTTTAAAAGCAGCCGATATTAGATTGATTGACAATCCTAAAATTTGATTTGAATTTTTAGAAAAAAGAAACTATACAGTTCGCTCTTATGAAGAAGAAATTTTAAACGATTTAGTTAAAATTGCTCCGATTTTTGTTAAAGAATTAAAATCATTAATAGAAAATTTAAAAAAATTTGATATTGAAAATAAAAAATATGAAATCTAAATTACAAATTGAAAAAGAAGATTTAACTATTCTTAAAAACATCCTCAGTAAATATCCTTATCACTTTTATGCTTATGGCTCGCGCACTAAAGGAACAGCGAGAAAATTCTCAGATTTAGATCTTTGTTATTATGATAATTTATCATGAGAAGAAGTAGGTGAATTAAGAGAAGATTTAGCTAATTCTAATCTTCTCTTAATTGTTGAATTGGTAAGTTGAAATAAGATGAGACCAGCTTTTCAAGACAATATTAAAAACGACTTGTTAATATTGTCTTAAATTAAAATTTTAATATTTACAATAATATTTGTTTTTTTAATTATTTAAGTTGTGATTAAAGGAAAATATTCAATTTTTTCTTCAATTAAATCAGAATAATAATTTAGTGAAGATTTATTTAGATCATTTAATTCTTTATTTTTATTATATAATCAGTTTGAAAAAACATCATAAACTTTACCAAAGCGAATTTGATTAGAATAAAAATATTGAGATTTTTCAAATTCAGTTTCTGCTCTAAATTCAATTCCTGTTACATTTTTCTGCTCTAAAAATGTTAAACAACGATCTAAATATTTCTTATCTTTATTAATTTGTACCAATTCTTCATAAAGACTAATAACTATCTGACCATTTTTAGCTAATGTAGGATGTTTAACTTTAAATTTTGCGATATTAATAAACTCTTCTCTATTCATATCTCTTCCTAAAAGCAAATTGTTTTTAATAGTTAAAAATTTACTAATTTTAATTAATTCATCATCAATAAAAGGAGTGTAATATAAATGAATTGAAGCATCATCAGATAAATATTCAAAACTAGGCAAAATGTTAGTATTGTTCATTCATATAAATTCTAATTTAGTTAAATTTCTTAAATGAATTAATGATCCTGAGCAATTTGCATTAGAAAGAAATAAATATTTTAAATTGATAAATTCACTAAAAAATTCAGTTTTTAATTTTAATTTATCATTTAAAAATAAACTTAAATTATTTAAGTATTTGTTTAAAATTTCTAAATTAACTTTTTCTAAATTAATATTGTCAATAATAGATAAATATTCAATTTTATTTTCAATTGGAATTGTAATTTTAGTAAGTTTGTAATTATTTCTTAAATATAAACTTTTTAGATTAGCACAATTACTTAAATCTAAATGTTGAAGATTATTGTTTGAAATACTTGAAATGTTCAACTTTTCTAAATTTACTAAATATTCAATATTTTCTTGAAAATTAGTTAAATTGAAAATTTTTCATTCAAATTCATTGTTTAAATATTTAATTTTTCAATTTTTGTTTGATCATCATTCCAATGAAATTATCGTTTTTTCTTCATTTAATTCTCTTAAATTATTTTCTTTTTCTTTATTCATAATTTTTCTGTCGGAAAATTATTTTAAGTAATAATAAATGTGAAAATTGATCAGTTTATTAATATTTAGAATTTATCATTAAATGAAAAAAAGATTAATAAATTAATAAAAATATAATTTTTAAGAGAATTAAGAAAAAATTATTAGTCATAGGAGTAATGAATACTTATTCATTAATGAGAATAATCATTAAAGAGATAATATAAAATTTTAAGATTGCCAAAAAAGAATTTATGGAATTTAATAAAAATTTGTTCAATTTATGGTTTATTTATTTTAGATATTACTTTTTTAGAAAGAAAAAATATTTTTTAAATATATAAAATGATATTGAATTATTCTAAATGAATAATCCAAACAAAGTTTTGGAAAAATTAGTAAAATTATGCCATTAGCACTTTTATCAATTTTAGTTACTGAAACAATAGAACTAGTTCAAAAAGCAATTGCCATTAGTGTGATCGCTGCTGCCACTTTGACAGTCGGCGAAGTTGTCATCGAAAGAACTAGTTGAATTAGTGCGAGATGTAAATGCAACTCCTGAAGTTATCCTCGAAAGGAAAACAATTGCAGCTTGGCTTAATAATCAAAATTTACCTGAATGAGAAAGAAACTACTTACTCGCGCTTGATTATCAAGCAGATTCATTGCATTCTTTAGAAGAATTACAAAATTTAGCTCGTAAGGATGAAGATTCTTTACAAAAGAATCTATGAAATAATTCTTTGCAGAATTATTCTGATAAATAATTATTACCTAAAGAAGCGAGAGATAATTTAAAATCAGCTAGTGATAATTCTAAAAATAATCGAACTAAAAATCCTATTTGAAAATGTTTAATCAATTTTCAAAATGAAATAAAAAATAATGGATTAAGTGGTAAGAAAACTCGATATTATAAATGAGATAATAAACATAATGACATTGAAATTTATAATAGAAGTAAAAATCACTTAGGTTCGATGGATCCAATGACAGGAAAATGTATAAGCGTCCTGATATTGAAAATTCAATAAAAAAAGAATTATAAAAATTATAAATAAACATTTTTAAAAGTGATAAATTAGTTATTTCTTAAGAAAGAAAAATTATGGATAAATTTAATACTTTAAACAGTAATTTAACTTGATAAAAGACATCCAATTTTTTATGATAAATTTTGCTGTGATTATTTAACTCAAAAATTAATTGATAAAAGACATCTAATTTTTTATAGTGGCAGACTTCGTGAGTTTTATTTAAAAAGATTAGATAGTTCAGTTTCGATTACTCTTATTGATTATTGTCCTTGATGTGGATTTAAATTGCCAGAACCTCTTAATGATCAATTATTAGATGTTTTAGAAGAAGAATATAAAATCGAAACTGACATTTTTGGTCTAAAAAATCAAAAAAATATTCCTGCAGAATTTAAAAGTGACGAATGATGGAAGAAAAGAAAATTATAACTTTTCTTCCAAGCAGAGCTTTGAAAAAAAAGAAACCTTTAGCTTTTTTTTCAAACTAATGTTTTAAAAGAGAAGAAATCTCTAAACTCCTCTTTCAAATACAAATTTAAAATTCTTAAAAGAATTCCATTCGATGAATTGAAAAATAAGAAATTTTTAGTTCCATTAAAAAACATTTAGATCTAGGGATTGAATATTTTAAAGATTGCGAAATATGAAAATTATAAGATACTGAGCTTATTTTAGATTATGAAGAAGCTTTTAATAAAGAAGTTGAAAATCATTAATAAAAAAATATATTAAAATAATGATGAGATAGATAAAACTGTTTAATATAAAGTCTATCTCTTTTTTCAATTATTAATTATTTAAAGATTTTAATCATTTTATATTTCTTTAAATAATTAATGATATTTCACAGCTTTTAATTCACTATGAACTATTTCTTATTATAAATTATTAAAGTTAACCATTTTAATAATTAATTGGTGTTTCTAGTGCATTTGTTTGATATAATAAAGTAGATTCGTCTCTATTATTTGATTTACTCCCAGTTCTTGAATTAAAATCTAAAATTTCAATTTTATTTCTTAAACTAATTCTCATAATATGATTAGTTAATTCTTCTTCTCGATTTTTTAAATTTTCATAAGAATTATGAATTTGAATATAAACGCTTTTCATTAGAGCTAATTCTCTGTTTTTTATCGATATTTGCGTGTTTAAATTACCTATTTCTCTATTCAATCTCGTCTCTAAAGTTGTTAATTTATTATTAGAAGAATTTATTTCATCTCTTAAAATATGATTAGAATTGTTTACATTTATAAATTCTTTTTCTAATCTATTATATTGTGTTTCGAAAAAATTAGCTACACCTTTATAATAACTTTCTCTATGTGTTTTCAATATTTCTTTATTTTCACATTCTTTACACGAACAAGCTTCAGTGTCTAAACAATTACTACTTTCAGTACCACCAATTCAATTGATAATTTCTATTTCTTTATCTTCTGTATTATAATTGTGATTATTGCATTTATTACACATATATTTTCTCTCTCTTTTTTTAATTGAGAAGATAATTATGAAAGGTCAAAATAGTATTAATTAATTTCATAATGAATTCTCGATTTCCACTTAAAATAGTATTCAAAATTAATATTTAAGTGGGACTATTATTTTTATCTTATTTGATATTCGATAATTTTTTTTATTCTTTAAATATACAAAATAACTATTCCAAAATATATATGATGAATATGAAAAATTAAGAAAAAAAGTTGATTTTTTATGTATAATTTATTCCTAAATAATTTAATATTAATTGATAATTTCTTGGATTTTTCTTTGTGATTTGTTTAATTATTTTTAAATTTTAAACTTACCTTTAAAATGAAATTGATTGAAGATAAAAGTAAATATTTTGTAGATTTTTTATATCTTTTTAGTAAATATAAAGATTTTAATTTTTCTTTTTTAACATTGATAAATAATTGATTATCTTTCAAATTTTCTAATATTTTATCTTTTACTTTTACCAATAAAAGATAATCTTCAAGATTAAAATATTTATGACTATTTTTTATTTTTTTAATATTCTTAATAATTTTCAATTTTTAAATTTATTTCTTCTAAGTTTTTCATACAATAGTTCTAATTTTTTTTGATAAGATTTAATAAACGTATATATGAATGTATATAAAAATAGAATTAATTCAGTTAAAGTTAAAAATTTAACGAAAGAAAATAGTAAAAACTTTAAAACACTATTATTAAATAAAAAGAATAGATTAATTAGCAAAAAGAGGATAAAAAATTTTATGAAAGATTTATTAGAAAAAAATTCAAAAGAAATAACAAAATTTTTCAAATACATAAGAGGCGAAAAAGATTTAGAAGTTTTAATAAATAGTTTAGATGGCATAATAAATGGAAATAATAAATTAATTAAAAGGTTAAAAAATTCAACAAAAGATTCTGATAAGAAACATTTAAAATTAATCATTTTATCACTATTCAAAATTGATAAAACATTAGATATTATAAGTAAAAAAGATTCTCTATCAGAAGATTTAAAAGAAAAAATCAGTAATTATTTAAAAAGAAAAATTATTCTTTCAATAAATGTATCAGGTTGCACAGATGATGATAGAAAAGAATTTCAAGAATTAGTAGATAAAGCAGAAAATGAATCAAAAAAAGGAAAATTTCAAGAAACAATTGATGGTTCAAATGATTATATTGAAAAAAATAAATCTGAAGGAAAACTTACTTTTAAACTTGATGATTTTATTGTTAAAGTATACAAAGAATATAGAATGAATTTATATTTAAATAGTTCTACTCTTACAGAAAGTGAAATTTCTGAAATTGTAATTTCTAAGGAAATAAATTTGTGTGTGAAAAAAATATTTTTTTCACCACCTTATAAGTGTTTAGAAATTTTCACATATGGAGATCAAATATGAATAAATGAAAAAGAAGATAGTTCGATTGAGTGTATTGTATTAAATTTAAATTCATTTTCTATTAAAGAATCAGAAGTAGAGGAATTAACAACGATAGAGTTAATAGAGAATAGAGTTTAATTATATCGATATTTTGAATAATTTGGTTTCTAATTTGAATATTAGATAATACTTTTTTAATTTTAATAATTTGTTATTATAAGTTTAAATATAACTATTTGGGCAATGAAATATTGTAAAATTGATAAATTTGAACTAATTATTTCTAAAGAAATTAACTGTTTTAATTGTATTAATAATTCTTTTATTTTTGAATGTTTTTTAATGATTTTTCACTTTTTCTAAAGATGCTTATAATTAAAATTAAAATTGCAATAATAGTTGTAAAAGCAATTGAAGAAAAGATAATTTTCCTACTAATTTCAGCTTTTTCATCTAATTGTTTTTGTTCAAAATAATTATTTCTTCTATTTTGACAATTTTCTGAACAGAAATTTAAATTTTTTTCAAATTCAATAATATGCATTGAACTTTTTTCAAGACACTTAAAACATCAACTACAAAAAGTTAAATTTTTGTCTATAAAATGTTGATTGAATTGTTCAGTTAAATTTTCTTTTTGATCTTCGTCTAATTTTTTAAAATCATCAATTGTAATGTTTTTTTCATTTATTATTCAATAAATAATATAATTTCATCTAAAGTCAAAATCATCTTTATTTTCTAATCATTCTTTAGCTGTTTCTATTGTAAAGCAGGTTTCAATTCAAGATTGGGTAATTTCTTCATCGAAATCTAGAAATGGTTCTCCTAATTCTGATCAATTTTCCAAAGTTTGATTTTCATTTTTTTCCATATTTTTAATATTTTTTCATTTCTCTTTATGTAATTTTTTAGTTAATATTAATTTTCGATAAATTCTTTAAACAATAAACTTTCATTCAATTAAAAATTGAATTATTACCACCTCATTCTAAAATTAAGAAATTTTTAAGTTTAGCTTTGATTTGCTTATCATAACTTATGATAATTATATTTGTATTCTCTTTTTATAAATTTATCTCTAGTGATGATTCTACTTTGGATTAGAAAAGTAATTTTCTACACCAATCATATTTTTTCCTTATTATCTGTTAATTCTCTTTGTTATTTCAATTCTTTTTTCAACAAATGAAATTCCTTTGGGAGCAACAACATTCTTATAAAAGGAGACGGAATTATAAGTAATCGCTAGATTGTTTGGAATAATTTATAATATAATTAATAAAATTAACGAAATGTTTGCAAATTGTTTCATTAATTCATATTTTTCTTTTCCATATTCTCCTTCAATATCTTTTCTTATATAAGTAATAATATCTTGCGGATTCTTAATGTTAATTAAGGAATGATTTCATTTATTTCAATAATTTTTCGATTAATTAACTAAAAAAAAATATGAGTAATGAAAGAAAATGTGATCTTTGTAATGATTATCAATTTAGTCCTAAAAAATTTAAGAATTTTTTATTAGAATGCAATGCAATTCTCTATGAGTCTTATCCAATTATTAATGATGAGCGTGGTAAAAATGGCAAATATATTAAAGGATTCAAAAATTGTGTAGTTTGTGTTCGTTGTGAAGAAGAATTACCAACTATTGAATGTTCTATTTGTAAAAATGCAAATGTAAAAAATAAAAAAGTAAGAGATTTGTCTGAAAATTATTTAGATTATCAAGAAATAAAATCAAGAGATAATGGTTTTTATGTAGATGGTGTTTTTTGCATTAATTGTTATCGTGTTTTAAGTTGGAAAGCAAGATAATTAAACATTTGAAAATGAAAAGAGATTTCTCAAATTTAGTTAAAGATGACTATGATAATAAATTAATCATTGAGGATATCTAAATTAAATGATGAAGGAATCATAATTAGATCTAACAATGGGAGATTATAAATAATATTGTTAATAAAGATGGTGTCAAATGGATCATTAAAGATTTTAATGTTTACCATTCAATTTAAATTTAGTTATAAAGTCTAAATTATAAATTATTTTTTTTAATATTTAAATTAATTTTTAATTTGTTCAATAAAACTTATGAGTTGTTCAATATTTCTATTTTCAATTAAAAATAATTCTGACTCTAAATTAGCAATTTTTACTTTCAATTCAAATATCATTTTTGGAAAAGATTTAAAACTACCAATACTAAAATCTATATCTAAATTTTCTTCATTATTAAGTTTTTTACAATTTATATTACCATAATAAATTATATTTGAAATGTCAATTTTTAAAGTTTCTTTAAAAATCTTTAAATCTGATTTAACTTTTCTAATTTCTTCTTTTATTCTATTAATTTCTATAACTTCTTCTTCGTTAAAAAATCTATTATTATTCATATTAATTTAATTTTTATTATCTTATTAAAATGCAAATGAAATTCACATTATTATTTATGTTGAATAATATAAATAATTAAAAAATTTTAATAGATTTAAAAAACTACTTATTTTGATTCATTTTTTTTAAAACAAAGAAGTTTTTTAAATCCTAAATCAAACAATTGTTTTCTTACTAAATCAATATTATTTTCATAAGTATAAACACAAATAAAAGCAGTTTCGCGATCAGTATATTCAAGTCTGCGAGAAATTTTAGCATAAGGAGCATATAAGGATCCATCTTCAATTGCAATTACAACCTTTTTTCATTGTTCTCAAGCTTCATCTCAATTAAAAAATAATAATCACTTTCCAAAACTGCCTTCTTTTCTCTCTCTTTTTTCATTTTCAGAATAACTCTCTTCAAAATTATTTCATAAATGATTTTTTAAAGAATTTTCTACGAAGAATCAAAAATCATTACGAAACATTACCATATACTAAATTATCCTTTCGATAGAAATTTTTACTTCATTCTTTATGTAATTAAATGTTTTTTTATTATTTTTCAAATTCATTTTTTTTAATTCAGAATTTTTATTTTTAAAATATTTTCCAAAATTATCACCAAATTATCAAAAAGTAAAAAAGACTTAAATTTATCAACAAATTAATTAAAGTTTCTGATGCTTCAAAGTGTTTTTTATATTCATAGTGTCGGTGTTGATAATAAAACTGCTTAAAAATATAATCTATTGACTATAATTTCTTATTTGAATTTTTTAATAAATTAATAAAACTAGATAATTAAAATTTTTCACACTTATTATTGCTTAAAATAATTTTCCGACAGAAAATTATGAACGAATATATAGATAAAGAAAAGAGTTTAAAAGAACTTAATGAAGAAAAAAAATATTCACTTTTTCTTTAAAAAAATATAAAAATTAACGAAATTTTATTTTTCAAATTGTTAATATTTGAAAAAATTTCTTTTAATTAATAATATTAGAAATATCAAAAACTTCTCTATAATTATTAGCTTTTTTTAAATCATCTTTTGAATAATTTTTATAAACATTTCATTTATTTTTTCACGCTTGTAATTCTGCTTCTTTTAAAACATTTAAATCTTTCTTCTTTCCTCTAGTTCAATTAAAAACATCAATTCCTTTAAAGTAAGAAAATTTAATAATTTTAAATAACCAAGCAATACTTGCAAAAGCAACAAAAACAATAATAATTCAATATTGAAGCTTAGGATAGCCTGAGCCTTTAGCGATAAACATTGTTAGATTAAGATTTTCAATCATTTGATCAGATATTTGAATTCCAGGAAGCTTGTTCAATTCTCTAATCGCATATTTCCCAACAGGAGAATTTGCAAATAAAGTTCCCATATTCATATATCATTCAAAACTATATTTAAAATTAATTTCATTAAGTAATTTATTAGAAATATTTAAATTATTTTCTAACTCTGTAATACGAGAATCTTTAAAATTTAATAAATTAAAAAGATTTTGACTATTTTCTCTTTCTATTAATAAATTATGATTAGAATTATTTAATTTATTGTTTAATAACTTAATTTGGATAAAACGAAAGGCTAATAAATAATTATTACTAATAATTTCAGTTCTAAATTTACTGTTTTCTTTAACAGTTGAAGTTAACTCATGATTTTTTTCATTAACTTCTTTTCCTAAAACAATTAAAGCTTTTTGCAATTCTTCAATTTTAGAAGCACTATCTTCTACATCAGAATTCATTAAAAGCGGCAAAGTAATTTTTAACTTTTCAATAGCTTCTTTTTGCGAATCTATATAAAAATTTAATTTATTTTCTAATTTAATAACTAAATCACTAAAAAAATTATTTTCACTTTTTAAATTATTTACATCTAATTCTAGTTTTCCAATTTCTAATATTTTTCTTTCAAAATTAAATATTAAGTCTGTAAAAATTTCAATTTCTCTTTTAAATTCAATCTCAGCTCGATTTAAAACCCTAGAAATATCATTATAATGAATAGAAGCTAAGCCAGAAACATCATTAATTTCTTTAGTAATTGATTTAAAATCACATAACAATTCTCGAGAATTTAAGTATTCTTCATTATAAAAACTAGTAGTAAAAAGATTTAAATCATAATTAATTAACTTTAAAATTCTTCTAATTTTTAAACATCTCTTGCCAGGAAAATCACTATTAAATCCTAAATTAATAAATTGATGTTTCGGTAGGAATTCTAAACCACAATCAACATCAGTTGTGCCTAAACAAATTCAATTTAATTTTGTTAAATTCTTTAATGGTTCCAATGATCCATATCATTGATTATGGTCATCATTTTTACTTCCCATTGTTCCAATATCTAAATATTTTAAATTAATCAAATGAGAAAAAGGCTCTAATGTTGATTCGGAGAAGTCATTGCTCGCTAATTGTAATTTTTCTAAAGAAATCGGGAAATTATAAATTGAATTAATATCAATTCTTCTAGAGGGAAGATTTATTTCTGTTATATTAATAAAACCTTGGAAATTAGTAAAAGTTCCAGTTAAATTTTTAGGAATATTTAAATATAATAAAGAATTAAAAGAATCCGACAAAATTCCTAACAATCCTTTTTTTCCTGTTTTATTTTCAACACCAATTGTTACTATTGCGTTTCTTTTTTCAACTGGATAAGTTTCATCCAATCATTGTTGGGCGTTAATGCCAGATAATTCTTGAGTATTATTCATAATATTTTTTTCCTTGAAGTGATAATTTTAAAAATTTACTATTTATTATTAGTATCAATAAATTGTTATAATTATTAGTTAAGAAGAATAGAAAAGAATAGAAAAACTATCAATTAAAACAGATAATTATTAAATAATTATAGAACCATTTATGAAACTGGTGAAAGGAAAATTTTAGTTGATCTTTTTAAATTTTAATATCAAAAAATTACTTATTAGAACAAAGATTTTTTCTCTAATTTATCTAAAACAATTTTCATTCTATTAGATGTTAAAGTTACTAAATCTCAATTTATATGAAATTTAAATTGAATTCTAATTATTAATAATTATTTGTGATTTTGTTTATTAATATCTTTATAAATTGATAAAGATTAATAATTTTCATTCATTATTATCAATTATTTTATTGATTATTTAAATATTTTAATTAACTTAATTTATTTAAATAATCAATAAATTAAAAATTAGATAGACTTTAATAATAAAAAACTGTTTTGCCTATCTCATTATTATTTTAATATTTTTTTATCTTTTAATATTTAGAAAATTTTTAATATAATTATTAATTTTTGCTTAGAAGCTAATCTTTTAACTACGCGTTGAATGAATTCATTTTCTTTAGCTCTTTTTTAAGCTAATTCTACTGACAATTTCACATTATTGAATTTAGCATTTTTAATTAATTATTCTAATATCAAGAAAATTTTTTCTCATTTTTCTTCATATACTCAATTTTTATCATTTTCTTTTCTTATTTTTTTTAAAGAAGATCCGCAAGCATTTAAAAGTAAATTTGATCAAAACAATTAAAGATGTTCGCTTATTTCCATTAATAAACAATGACATCTAGTTAAACGACAAGTTAATTCTGAAATCATTTTTAAACATTAATATCAAAAACATCTTTATCGCTTCTAGCTTTCTTTAAATCTCTTTTTGAATAATTTTTAGATACACTTCAATTATTCTTTATTTCTTGAAATTCATCTTTTTTTATAGCTTTTAAATCTTTATTTTTTCCTATTATTCAATGATAAAAATCAATTCCTTTAAAGATCGTAAATTTAGTTGTTTGATAAGCAGAATAAAGAATTGATAATGTGATAAAAATTGCAACTGAAACTCAACCTGCTTTTTCTATTCGAGGATGGTTAGTAACACCTGAAATAAAAATTGTTGTTTCAATGGCAGTTAAGCCTTGACTGAAAATATTAGGCATGATTGATCGCATTGAATCTAAGAAAAGAACTCCTTGTAATTTAACTTTACTTTCAAAATTTAAGCGTTGAATATCATTTAAATCTTGCTGAGTTCCTACTAAATTAATTCTAGTTTTTGTTAATTCTTTATTTAAATTTTGATTATTCGAAAATAGTTCTTTTAATTTATCTTCTAATTTGGTCTTATCAATTTGCAATTGGCTAATTCGATTCTCTAATAAAATAATTTCACGATTCATTTTATGAAATCTATCTGTTTGAATTTGTAATTCTGCTAGAATTACTTTTTCATTATCTTCTAAGATTGAAATATTCTCAATATCTTTTATCTTTTGTTCTTCAAAAATCTTAACTTTTTTTGCTAATTCTTTCTTTTCATCTTCTATAAGAGCTAATTCGATTTTTAAATTATTAACAGATATCGACATTTCCTTCATCAGTTCAATTTTTTCAGCAATTTCTTCGTTTAATTGTTCAGTATTTAAAATAGAACTATCAATGATTCTTTTTCGTTGACTTTCAATAATTTCATTTCAGTCTATATGATTATTAGGATTTTTTAAAATTTCTTTTTCTAACTTTAATCTCACTTCATCAAGCTTTAAAAGAACTTTATAATATTCATTATTAAGAACAATTAAATAATCATCTTTTGATTTAATTATTAAATCTTTATCTTCAATTAAAGACTTTAATTCAAAAACAATAGACTGATGCTTTACAAATTCAGAAGTTAAAACTTTTAAAAACATCTGATGATTTTTCTTTAATTCATCCTTATGTTTTGACAAAATATCTTGAACAGAATTAATAATATTGTCAACAGTTGAAGCAAAAGATTCAATAATTCTCTTTTCAATTAATAAAGACTTGGTATCAGTAACATTATTAATTCCAGATTCAACAACATCAATTAAACGACTACCTAAATGAAATGCTTGACCGACAATCGGAATAAAATCAACAACAGTTGAAGCAAGACCTACAGCAGATATTTGATAATCAATATTAGCACTACTAATTCCATCTTTAACAGATTTTCTAAACTCATTTAAAAAAGACTCTTTGCTTTTTTTAAAAATTTCTAATTGATTATCTAAATCTTCTTTGCTCTTTTGTAAAGTTGTATCTAAATCCTGAATAGTTAGAGATTGAACATTTTCCCTATCAACATTCTTACCTTTTAGGTCTTTATTTTTATTTTTCATAATTTTTACCTACTTAATTATTAATGTCTTAATATAAATTAAAACTAATAACTATTGATTTTTTCTTTTAATGTTTCAATATTTATAAATAATGTAAAAAAAAATAAATTGTGAATAATATTCACCTGAATAGTATCTAGATAATATATTATTATAAACATAATTAGCATCTAAAAAGTTTCTTTAAAAGAAAAATAAATTAATTTCTTTAGATAATAAAAAGCTAATAATTTAAGTGATAAATAGATTGTTAAAAATTCTGAATTAATAAATTGAAATATTGTATTATAATAAGTTAAATACACTTTTGAATCTAATTTATTTTCTAAAATTGTAATTTTTTCCAATAACTTTTTTAAGATTTTTTGATTGCTCATTTTTTTAAATAACTTCCTGTTTTATTTAGAAAATCAAGAGAAATAATATAAAACTTATTTAAGTTAATTTCACATTAACTTACTTTTTCTCATTTAATTAAGGTTGTATTTAAGGTAATGAGAAAATTTTATAAATGATTTAAATTAAAGACTAAAACTTTATAAATTCACCATAATCTCTATCTAACACCAATTAAATATCTTCTTTTAGTCAAATCAATTCCAAAATTTAGCAAAATTTGAAATTTATCTTATTTTCTAATTAGTTTTTCTGTTGTTTTAGACATATTTTCTCCTATTTGTGCAATCTGATAGCTATTTGATGACTAAATTAAACATAAATTTATCTTTTTATTATTAGCAAATTCACTAATTTTATTAAATATTTGATATCTGTTATACTTAATATTTAATGATTAATGAGAATCTCAAGAAATTCATTCTTTTCTGTTGAAAAAATTATCAATTTTTTATCATTCAAATCTATCGCAATATTCTATTTCTTGTTCTTGTGAATAATAATTTTTGTTTGTTTTTTTAGCATTAATATTTTTTCACAATATTTCTATTCCAATTACTTGATTTATATTAATGATATTTCCATTTATTTTTAAACTCTTTAAATTATGACAACCACTAATATCCAACTTATTAAGATTATTATTAGAACAATCTAATTCTTCTAAATTATTTAAATTTTTTAAATTTAATTTACTTAAATTATTATTGCTGCAATTAATTTTTCTTAAATTGTAAGCGTTTGTTAATTCTAATTCGGTAATTCAACTATTTTCACAATTAAACTCTTTTAAACTATCAAATCCTTCTAATTTTAAAGATCCTTCTAATCCATTTACAGGATTAACATATATTTTTTCTACTTCGTTTCTTCTTTTTCAACGATTATAATTGTTAATGAAACCACCTTGATAAACATCATTCAGAGGATAATCTTGTTCTAGTCATTCTTGTGCATTTTTCATAATGTATTTTAAATATAATTAAAAGATTATATGAAAATAATCTTTTAATTATATTTAAAAAATACCTATTTAATTAAATTATTCTTAAAAAATAGTATTAACTAAAAATTTAATTATAATTTTTTTAACATAAAAATAACAAGAAAAATTTGAAGCAGGTTTGCTTATTTAAAAATTATAATTAAATTTATAATCCTTTCTTCTAAAAAAGATAAAAAAATAAGAAAATACTAATTTAAAAAATATGATGAAATTTATAAAAAAACACTGACCGAAAATACTTGCAATTTCTATATTAGAAATTTGCTATTACTTATTTCTTAAAAATAAAAATGATTTTTACTGACTATGAAATAATTCTAATTTATCTAAATTGTTTAATTATCAAGGAGAAAGATTTTATGATGCAGTTCGTCAAAATATTTCTATTTGATCTATAATTTCACTTTATTTACTAGTTTTTGCTTTAATTCCTTTATTAGTTATTTACTTTTGAAATAAAATTTCTCGATTAGTAAACTGATTTTCTAAATCTAA
This sequence comes from Mycoplasmataceae bacterium, assembly GCA_031673075.1. Classification (GTDB taxonomy): domain Bacteria; phylum Bacillota_I; class Bacilli_A; order Mycoplasmatales; family CGIF01; genus CGIF01. Next base: position 362,041 of record CP125276.1, read on the forward strand.
ACTTAGAAAAAGTTAAATAAATTTGGCAATAAGATCAATAATGTTATGAATTATCATTTATTTTCAGGACCCGAAATTACTTATTAATAAAATTAAAAACAAAAGATATGAATAAACCATTTAAAACAGAAGCTAAATTGTTAGTAAAAGAAGAAATGAAAGATATTAATAACAAAGATTTCTTAATTTTAACTTTTGAAAATATTGAAAGAAAAGTAGTTGTTTTTCCAACTAAAATGGAGAGTAGATGAGATCAATTGATTGTAAACGAAAATTATAAATTAACGATTGCTAGACAAAACAAAAATAAACGTGAAAAAGATTTTCTAATTGGTTTTAAAGTAATAATATAAATTATTAGTGTTGATAAAGAGATTGTTATTTAACTATTTGTAACTATTATATTTGAAAATAATATATTAGAAAAATGTAAATTAATTATTAATTATTTAAACAATCTAATTAAAATAAAGTAGAATATTCAATTTTTTCTTCAATTAAATCAGAATAATAATCTAAGGAAAAACTATTCATATCATTCAACTCTTTATTCTTATCATATAATCAACTGCAGAAAATTTGATAAAAAATATTAAAGCGAACGGAATTAGAATAAAGATAAGGAGAACTTGCAACTTCGTTTTCTCTTTTAAATTGAATAATTCCGTTATTTTTATTTTCAATAAATGTTAAACAACGATCTAAATATTTCTTATCTTTATTAATTTGTACCAATTCTTCATAAAGACTAATAACTATTCGACCATTTTTAGATAATAAAGAATGTTTATCTTTAAATTTTGAAATATTTATTAGAGTTTCAGAATCTAAATCGTTTCCTAAAAGCAAGTTGTTTTTCATAGTTAAAAACTTATTAATTCTTTTAGGATCTTTATAATTGATATAAGATGAACTAATTAAAACATTATTAGGTAAATATTCAAAACTAGGTGTTATATTAGTATAACTAATTCACAAACATTCTAATTTAATTAAGTTTCTTAAATGAATTAAAGAGCCTGACAAATTTGAATTATTAATATACAATTCTTTTAAATTAACAAATTTACTAAAGATTGCAGTTTTCAATTCTAATTTATCATTTAAAAATAAACTTAAGTCATTTAAGTATTCAGGATTTAAAACTTCTAAATTAACTTCTTTTAATTCAACATTATTAGAAATAGATAAATATTCAATCTTATTTTCAGTTGGAATTGTAACTTTAATAAATTTATTATTATTTAAATATAATTTATTAAGATTAACACAATTACTTAAATCTAAATGTTGAAGCTCGTTATTTGAAATTCTTAATTCTCTTAAATTTACTAAATATTTAATATTTTCTTTAAAATCAGATAAATTTAAATCTTTCAATTTCGAAGGTTCAGACTCTTTATTTAAATATTTAATTCTCCAACTATCACTAAATCATCACAATTCCAATGCAATTATTGTTTTTTCTTCATTAAGTTCTTTTAAACTCTTTTCTTTATCTATATATTCGTTCATAATTTTCTGTCGGAAAATTATTTTAAGCAATAATAAGTGTGAAAATGTTTAACCAGCTTTGTTGTTTCTTATGTTGATAGGTTTAAAAATTGTAATTGATAGTTCATTTGAATTAATATTATATAGTTTAGAAATTTTAAATAACGCTAAAAATTTTAGAAGATAAAAAACTTGTTTTTTGTGATAGTCAAAATGGTATTTTGTTAAACAGCAATTTTACTAATGTTGAGAAGCTTAATCTTATAAATCATTATGAGAAAAATTTGAATTATATTAAATTTGAAATATCTAATAATAATGTTCCGTATATTAGCTTAGTAACAAGTTGTGATCCTGTTGATTTAGAACAATATTTAATGATTTTATTAATATTTTTAAATAAATGAATTTTTTTTCTTATTGACAAAGAATAATATTTTAATATTAATTTAAAAATCGTTAATTCTACAGAAAGATACCTATATTGATTTTTATTTATAAAGAGAATTAATTATTACTAGAAAATATCAATGAATTAAAAATAAATTGAAAATTTCATTTAATTTAACTATAAAAAAACTATCCGACAAAATATGATTAAATATCAATTATAGGATGAAATAAGGAATAAGAAAAAATGTATAGCAACAATTATAACAATAATAATGTGAAACAAAAAGAAAACGATATTATTAATTGAATAAATGGAAATGAAAGTGAAGATCAACACCCTATAAAACAAAATTGTCCCTGCAGAAAGTGTGAACTTTTTAGAATTAATAAATTTTTTAAAATTAATAAGGATAATTATTATGAAAATTTATCAATTTTTTTTAAAAATCAATGCAATGATTTAAATGTTTTAAATATTGAATTGAGAAAAGAATTATCATATTCATCTTTAGAATTATCAAAAACAAGATCTCAATATAGTAAAGAAATTAGTCATTTAAATTCAAGATTGTCGATATCGGAGAATAATTTAAGTGTTTTGAGTAATGTTTATAATGAATTTTATGAAGAATATACAAAATTAAAAAAAAGGGAACAGGAATTATTTGATTACATTAAAAAAATTGATTTAAGAAGTAGATTTGAAGAATTAAATTCTGACAGTGATAGCGATTATAGCCAACTAACTTTAGTTGAAAGTTTAAGCGATTAAAAACTATTCTAATATTATTAAATTTTTAATTCATCATTTTTAAAACTATTATCAATAATCAAATTTATTAAATATTTAATTCTATGAATAATGAAAGAAAAATTATAATTTGAAAATATTTAGATGAAAAATAAATCAAACTATTAGATAGTATTTTTAAAAGTTGATTGATTAAATTTAAGGTGTTAAAAATATGAATAATGAAAAAGAAATGTGTGCAGATGAATGATTAAAAAAATGATATCCAATAAATGGAAAAAGCTCTGATTTAAGAAATAATCATCCTGGTTGTATAAATTTTTTAAAATTAACTACTAATTATTGAAAAATAAGAATTGAAATAACTAGTTTAGATCTTTCATATTCAGATGAAGGAAATATAAAAGCTATTTATCCAGAATCTGTAAAATTATTAGGAGATTTAAATCTTACAACTTTTCTAAATCTTAAACACTTAAATGTTAATGGAAATTTGTTAACTAATTTAGAACTTCCAACGAGTTTAGAAAATCTTTGTTGTAATAATAGTTCTTTAAATTTTTTAAATGTAAAACTTTGTTATCAATTAAAATTCTTATCTTGCATTGGAAATCAGATAAATGATTTAGACTTAAGAAATAATTTAAATTTAAGATGTTTGTGTTGTTGCAATAATCAATTAAAGCGTTTAGATCTTAGACAAAATAATGTTTTGATAATATTAGATTGTGCTTTTAATCAAATAGAGGAAATTTTATTAGATAGTATAGAAAGTTTAGAAGTTATTAAATTGAATGATAATTTGTTAACTTCATTTCCTTATGAAATTATTAATATTGAAATATTAATAGAACTTTCTTTATTTAGTAACAATTTAGAAAGAACCAATATTGACATTTTTAAAAATTTTAAAAAATTAGAAAAATTATTAATTGGAAATTTAGACTTTAGTAAGATAGAAAAAGGTATTTATAATTATTTTTGCGGTTCATTAGAATCCTTGAAAAATTTAACTAATTTAGAGTTATTAATGGCTGATAATACTCATATTACTAATTGCAGTGAAAATGCATATTTAAGAAGAAAAAATATTATTAATTATAGTAAGCCATCATATTTATTAAAGAAAGTTTTTGACATTAAACTTAGATCTTTATCTCTTGAAGAAGAGAAAATTAAATATAATAATTTATTAGTTATTGAAGAATAGAAGTTTTTAATTTTATAATTTTAAAAAGAATCAAGACAAGATATGATTCACACAAAAAAATGAATTAAAGATCATTTAAAGTTGAATTATTTTAAAAAACTAATTAATAATAATTTCAATAAATAGTAATAGAATAATTAAAAAATTTTAAATTGATTAAACAATTTATTTTAATAATGTTTAGATTATTAATGTATGAATTAATAATTGATTTAAAATTTTAGATATTTGTATAAATTTGTTTATTTGCAATTTAGTCAATATTATTAAATTTATACAAATATTTAAAAATTCTTAATTTTTAATTATCTTACAAATTTTAAGATTTTAGATTAATTAAATATGAAAAAATATGATAAAGTTTTCTTTTTTTATTGATCAATTATTTTTATAAATATTTACTTATGTCAAATCCAGAAAACGAAATACTTATTCTTTTATTAACTTTTATTATATTCAGCTATTTAATTATTCGTATTATAGAATTTTTAATTAAGGAAATTTACTATTTTTTTAAAGCAAAAGTAAATTAATTTATTTTGAAGAGTGAAAAATGGATATGATAAACTAAATAATCGTAATTAAGAGATAATTTTATAATAGACAATATTATTATCTCATATTTTTCATAATTTGATTGTTGATGTTTTATAAAAGCATTCTTCTTTTATAATTTTTAAATTATTTTATTCTTTGGATAAGATTGTTAAGCAGCAACCATTGCAATAATAATCTTGAAAATTACTATTCAATCAAACTTGACTTTCTGCGTAATCTAGAATTTTACATTTTTTACAAACTCTCATAAAAATATTATTCTTTTTTAATGATGTTTTATTAAATTAGAATAATATTTAAACAATTTGTTATAAATATTTTTATTATTCTTGCAATTTATAATCAAATTACTTGTTCGATTATTATTAATTATAATAATTTTTTAATATAGATTTTTTTATTTTTTCATTTTGTTTTTTGCAATAAACATTTATTAAATGTTGTAAAACATTTAAACCACACTTTGGATTAAATAAAATGAAAAAAAAAATCGATTATATGATTAACGATAACATAAATGAAAAAGAAAAAACTCTTCCTTTAAGCATGAAAGAGATAATTGAAATTAAAAGGATTTTTATAGATTTTTTGAATAGATTAAAAGGGAAAATTGAAGATAACATAAATAATTATGAACAAAAAGATCAATATAGAGAAGTATTAAGTTTTTTTGATCGTTTTTTCAATGAAAGAATAAGTTATTATAACATTGAAAGAATATTTTTAACTAAATTTTGTTTTGAATTTAGAGAAAAATGACCAAATTTAAATATACTAACGGCGTTATGATTTAAGATAAACATATATTTTGATAATGAAACTTTGAGAAATTGTAAAGAAAAAATTATTAAATCAAATGAATCTATTTTAAGTGAATTTGAACATAATCAAGATTTTTCACAAGTAAAAAATGGAGCTAGAAATAATCAAATTGAAAGTTGTATATTTGGTTATCCAATAGAAAATTTTTATGAACATTTTGATTACAGTCTAAGAGATGAGCTTTTAAGCAGAGATTTAGAGAAAGAAAATAATGATTTAAAATCCAAAATTAATTATCTAGAAGAACAATTGAAAGTTAAGCTAATAAGTAACAAAAAAACAACAGAAGCAAGAGGAAATCAACTTAATAATCGTGCAGAAAATAATCTTTTGGTTTTAGAAGTTGATTCTTTAAGAGGGTTGATACATGAGTTGAATAGGAAAATAGATGAATTGGAAACTCAGTTAGCAAAATATAAAGAATTATTTTCACAAGATAAAAGTAAAAAAATGAGAAATAATTTTAAAAATTTACAAAAAGCATTTTGAAAAATTGAAGTTGAATGTGATGATAAATATAAAGATCAATGCAAATTTTTGGAAGGATTTTTGAAAGAATTAATTAAAAGACAAGAAAAATCAGATGATGAAAATAAAAAACTAGAAAGTGAGATAATTATGTTGAATGAAAAACTAGAAAATTTTAAAATAAAAGATGTTCACAATTTAGAATTAAATCAATCGTTTCCAGTTACTTAAACATCTAAATATTAAGAAATTTTTTTATTTACTATTATTAAATAATAAATGAACTTGACATTTTTAATATCTTCCTCTTTTTATTTTTTCTCTTTTTTGTTAATTCTAATAATTGTGAAAATTATTGAAATTGTAAATACTATTGAATTGAAAATCAATATGTAAATAAACTTGTCCATTTTATCTTCTATGTTTTTAAATTTTGTTTCACTAAATTTATATAATGATTCATTTTTATCTCTAAAAATAATAAAAGTTTTAATTACTAAATCTAAACTATCAAGTTTTTTTTGTTTTATTTCATTTAATATTCTCTTTAGAAGTACAGTTTCACGAAGACTTAGACCTTCACAATCTTTTTTAGTTGTAGCTTCTAAAACTTTAAAATTTGTTATTAAGTTTTTTAATTCTTTTCCTTGTTTAATTAATTCTTTTCTGATTTCATTTATTTCAATTATTTCATTGGTTTCATTTGTTTCTTCAATTAAATCTTCATTTTTACCACTACTATTATTATCCATATGAACGCTTCCTTTTCAAATTTTTATTTTCTTTTATTATTCATTAAAAATTCACTAGAAAAGAACCAAAGTTAACTTTAATTACATTTTTGATAATATAATTAATCTGAAAAATATTTTTCTTAATGAATTTTATGCAACTTTTAAGTTTATGAATTGTTATTAATATTAACATTTACAAAGAAATTTTTTAAATTTAATATTAAATTATTTACATTATAAACGTTATCTATATATTTTGAGACTTTTTGTTAAAAGCTATTTTATTGCTTTTGATAAAGTTTATTCTTTTTAAAATTTTAAACATTTTGCTGTTATTGAATAAATTATTTTTTTCATCAATATTATTAATCATTAAAATGTTTTTTTTAAATAATTAATAAAATTTTAAACTTTTTAATGTTTATATCATTGTTTAATTTTTAATTTAAGCATTGAAATAATTTAAAAAGTATTTCTAAATTTCCCTTCAATTTTTTTTAATTATACTAATAATATTATTGAATTTTTTTACAAAATTGTAAAAATTAATGAAATTTATGATACAAAAAAAAGCAATGTTTAAATTTTCAATATTATATCGATTATTATATTTTATTTTTAGCTTGTTATTATTTTTTGATGAAAATATTCAATAAGTCGATGATTGTATTTAATATAATATTGAAAATTTGGCATGGATTTTCATTTTATATGAAAGTTTACTTGAATCGATTTAATCATTTTTTTAATGCATAATTCATGCATTCTTGTTTATAAAAATCAATTTGTGATAATCTAAAATTTTTTTAGATTTAAATTAATTATTGAAAATATGGATACTAATTTTACAGACAGTCTAAACTCAGAAACTGAAACTATTGAACTTGTTGAGAACGACAATTTTAGTAATTTAAATGTAGTTCAGAAATTTATTATTAAGAGTGTTGAAAGTGCAGTTGGTTTCGCTATATCTTCATTTACTAGCGATGCTGATGTTGAAAAGTTAAAAAAAACTATTGTTAATCAATCTAATGTGATTTCAGATTTAAAACAAGAGTTAGCAATTTATAAAGATAATGCGCCTTCTCAATCAATTTTAACTTTTAATATTGCTGAATACAATCAGTTGTTATTTGAATTTCGCACTTTAAAGGATGCTGTTGAAATTCTGAAAAAGGGCATTGAAATTAAAGTTTTCAATTTAAGAAATCTTTTCAGTAATGATATTTTATTTGCCAATAGTAGTTTAATTTTAGATACTATCTCTGCTGAAATTACTGGTGAAATTTTAAATGAGGTTTTCAGACGTCAATTGAAATTAAATGCTAATAAAGATGGTTATATTGCTTATAAAATGCCTGAGAGAACTATTAATCAAGAATTATCCTTAGTTCAATGGATAACTTTACCAACTGGTAAATTTGACATTAAAGATTCTCAAGGAAATAGTTTAAGTGGTTATCCTAAAGACAATACTTTTGACACTTCTAATCCTCGCGAGGGCAAAGTATCATTAGGAACCGGAACTGGTAAATCAACTCATTTTTTAAGGTGTTTGGCTCATGGTGGAAAAGAAAATAATAACTGAGGAGCTACTTTGATTGTTCCCTTTAGTTCGTTAGTGCCAGCAGTTTTAGATAGTCATGTTAATTGATTAAGCAATAAGGATAGTAAGCAAGATGTTGTGATTAATTGTATAGTTTGTGGAGGAAGTCATCTTAGTTATGAAACAACTGGCAACACAGAAAGTAAATTGATTAATGTTTTTACTTGATGAGAATTTTTAGATGCTTACATTTTAAATCCATCAATAATTAAGCCTTGAGTTGTTTTTGATGAAGCACATACTGATATGCCAGCATATCGAAATTTAATAGATGGTATTGAGAAGATTAATCGGAATAAAAGACCTAATAATTTCGGAGTTGTGCAAATGTCAGCAACTTTTTCTGATTTACCAACTTCTCGGAGATTAAGCGGAACAATTACTGATTTATATACTACCAACTTTGCTAATTTGTTAAATAGCAGTGACGATAATAGAAAAATATTCGAAAAAACAACTATAGTTTTTACTGATGATTTTAGCCAAATCGATTTTATTCCATTAGATAAAAATGGAATTAAGTATCTGATTCTTACTGATAGTATTAAGGATTATGCCTCTGATATTGTGAGAAGTATTAAACCTCCATTTTTAGTATTCGCTAATAGAGACTACTCCGTTGGTTTTTCTTTTGGTGATGTTAATGTGATTTCTACTGGAATTTCAACTAGAGTTATCACAACTGAAATTAAAGAAATTCCAGTTAAAAATTCAACTATTAAAAGATTAGTGCAAGTAGAAAAAACTATTAATGGAACTAGCAATTTTGCCGATTTATTACAAGAAAGAGGTCGTTCAGCTCGTAGCAAAACCGACGCTGGTGTTTGAATGTCATTAATTCCTAAGGATGGCTCATATAGTAAAAAGGAACTAGATGCTGACGTTTTAGGTCAAACTGTTTGAAATTTTTTCAGAACTAAAGCAGATGATGATTCTAAGAATCATATTCATTTAATTTGCGAAATGCTTTCAAAGAATAAGCCTGTTAGCGTTGACCTAAGTTCTGAAGAGGGTAGATTGAATTTAAATAGAATCTTATTAAGAAATTTAACTCTGAATATTAAATATATCAATGGCTACTTATTTAATAAAGATAAATTGGAAAAAGAGAATAAAGAAATCAGAGAGAAGAATAGAAAGATTTTAGTTAAGAAACTTGAACGAGAACCGTGAGAGTATGTTTTCACTAATAATTTAGTATCTAAATTCTTTAATGAAGCAGATTTGTTTGATTTAATTGTCGGAGCTACTAAGGATAATATTGATGATTATTGTAAAATATTTAGCTGATTTGATACTAAGGATGATTTAGACGATGATTATATTTTTGAAAATGATACCGATGCTAATCTAGTCAGTTATTACATGTCATTAAGAAAAAATTTCAAAATTAATAAAGAGAGGATTAAATTTAACGAGATCAGAATTCAATTTGAACCTTTTAAATTTGATTCAAAGAAGGCAAGTAAGTCAATTTAATAAGTATGTCTAACGATATTGATTCTCAATTAATTGAAGAAAAAAACAAAAGAATTAAAGAAAATTGACTTTATATTTTAAGAAGATATCGTGAAAAGAGAATTAATTTAACTACTGTTTTTTCAAATCTTTCTAATGAAAAAATTAAAGTTGAACAATTAGTTATTAATGATTTTAGCTTTGATAGTGATCTTCCTAAATTAGAGAAATGAATTAATACTGCTTTTGCGATTGTTGAAAGAAATATTTTTGGCATTTTAAAAGAAATTAATTTAAATAATCGAAATAATGTTTATTTAGAAAATGTTAATAAAATTAATAATTCAATTAAAGAAAAATTTGTATTATTAAAGGATAATGATATCGCTAAGGACAATAATTTATTAGAAAAAATAGAGGGATTAATTTTGACAATTGAGATGGTTAATGATCAAGTTAAGATGTTAGAAGAAAACAAACAAACCTCTTTAAATCGTAGAAAAAGTTTAGCTATAGAGAGAAGAAATTCTTTATTAATTAATAATAAAAACAAATCTGAAAATCAATTAATTTTTAATACTCTTAATTTAATGAAAGAAACTTTAAAAGAAGATCTTAAAAGTAATCCTGATGACTATAAATTATTAAAAATTTCAAATAGAATTAATAAAGTTTCTAGTAATATTAATGAAGTTGAAATTTCCAATTTAATAAACTTCTTAAAAGAACGTGCGAAAGAAAATTTATTAAATTGGAAATTTCAATCTTACTTATCTCACTTAGAGTTTTTCTTATCTCATTGAAATAATTTAGATGATTTGAAAGATGGAAAAATTAAGGTTTATGAGAAAGAATGAGATGAATTATATTTATTAAGTAATTATAAATGACAATTAAAAGAGGATATTGATGATATGTATAGCAACGAAAGAAAAATAGTTAGCGATTTAAGAAATAAATTATCGAAAGCAGAAGCTAATTTAAAAATTCAAGAAGCGAAAGTTTTAGAAAATGAACAATCTGCTATTCGTGCAGAAAATGTTGAAAATAATCTAAGACAAGAAATTATAAATGAAAAAGATTCATATACTCAGTTGCAAGATGGAATCAATGAAAGGGTTAAATCTGCTGTTAATAATGCGATTAAAGAAGAATTGGAAAAATTTAATAAAAAGTTAAAAGAAAAAGAAGAAGAATTTAATAAATTTTTATTGAAGAAAAAAGATGAATTAAATGAAGTATTAAGCAAGTTTCAAATTGCTGTTGATGATGGTGATGATTTTATTGAAAGAATAAAAGAGCTTGAAGTCAATGGAATTGATGGAGACACTGGCAATGATATAGTTGGTGGTGTTTGAGATTTAGCTGATGCTTATGATGGAAAGAAATCAGAACTAGAAATCTTAAGCGAATCTCTTGAAGAGAATAAAGAAAAACTTCAGAGATCTCTTAATGAAAGAGTAGAAATGGAAAAAAGTTTAAAAGAAGAGATTAAAAGATTTAAGGATACTGGCGCTAATTATTATTTACAATTAGAAACATTTAAAGAAGCAGAAAGTTTAAAGAAAAAATCTAAAGAATTTAACAAATCTTCAGAATCATTAAATTCTGTTGATATTATTAATGTTGATAAGTTAAATAATTTAAATGGTGAAGAAAAACAATTTTCACAACAAGAATTGTTTGAAGAACAAAGGGAAGATTAAAAATTATAAATTTTTATTTATCTAAATAAAAAATTGATTAAAAAGATTTAAAAGTTATGATTATTATTAATCCAAAGTATGTATCAGATTTAGAGAATAAAGATATTAATGATATAAAAAAACTAACAAATTTATCTCTTCATAATAGACAATTAAGTGGCTTTGTTTTTGTTAAAGATTTTCCAAATTTAGAATCATTGGATTTAGATTGAAATTATATTGATAAATTTAATATAGATAATGTTTCTAGTAATAATTTGAAAAATTTAAGTTTGGGAGGCAATTATTTTAAATATTTAGATAATTGCTTAACCAATATTGATATAAAAAAATTAACTAGTTTATCTTTAAACGATAATTACTTAAATATAAAATTAGATTATTTTGTTGGATGCAATTTTCTAGAATTAAATTTGGGCAATCGCAATGATAACAAAAGAAAATTAAGAAATAGTATTGCTGATAAAGAAACTTTTAACATATCTCAAATAGCAAAAAAATTTAACTTAGATAATACTGATTTTAATAATAATCTTTTAGAAGAGGTTTTAAGTGATGAAATTTGTCAATCATTATTAGAACATCAAGAATTTCAAGGTTCCTCGCATACTTTTAATGAAAATGAGTTAATTGATAAATACTCTATTTTTTTAATATTTGCAAACTTATTTAAATGAATATTTGAAAAAATTAAAAATATCGTTTTTTATTTTAAATTAGTTATTGAAAACTTTTCTTATTCTTTTGATATTATTAGAAATTATACTGGTTTAAAAAGGATAATTTTTTTTACTTTTATTTATTTTATACCTTTGAATTTTTTCTTGTTTTTTAATATTTTTAAAAAATTAAAAATTGAATATATTAAAGATAAAAAAAGTAAATTACAATATATCAAAATATAATTTAACATACAAAAATTGTTTATTTATAATAATTTATTAATAATTTTTATCATTATTTTAAATTTTTTATAATAATAAATTTACTCTAATATATTTAATAGATTGATTATATCAAATTAATAAATTTAAAATTAATTTTTTGATTTTAATTATTTTTTTTGTTTTATTTTTTCCAAAATTTAATTATTGTTATAAAATTTATATAACATATTAATATTAATTGTTAATAATAAAAACTTAAAAAATTTTTAATTAATAAAATCCTTACTATAAATTTTAATTGAGACTTTTTATGAAACAATTTTAATGTATTTAATGATATTTATCACTAAAAAGATTGCAAAATTTTCTTAATTTTTGAAAAAATAATTTATTTTAATTATAATAATAAAAGTGTTTATAATATTCATCAGATTTTTAAATCGTTTTTATTTTAAATTTTTATCAAATGGTCTGATACAAAAGAAAATATGAATAGGTCTTATTAATATAATTAAATTGAATATTTTAATAAGAAAGTAAATGAAAAAATAAAAAATAATGAGTAATAAGAAGTTTACAGTTGAGTACTTCACAGGTATTGTGACCGAAGTAGTAAAAAAAGAAAAATTTGTAATTTTATCTGTTTTTAATAGCAGAAGCAAAGAGGCAATGAGATTAAGGCTTTCTAGATATTTATCCTTGGAATCTCAAAATTTAATTAAAAGTTTTGGTGATCTTGGTGAAGAAACTATGATTAATAAGAGATATCTTTTTAAGTTTTTTGAAAAAGGACTTCATGTTATTTCTTTTGAAGAAATTAAAAAAGAAACTCGTAAAGAATTTATTCATGAAGATATTTATAATGAAAATATAATTAATATCGAAGAAAAATCAGAAGAAAATGTTGAAAATATTCAATTTGATAATTTCAATGAAGATTTTAAGATAGTCAATAATGAAGAGTTAGAAAAACTTGAATCTGAAATTGAAAACGAATCAACTGATAATTCTTTTGATATAAGTAATAATGAAAATAAGTTAACTTTGGCAGAAGTTAATGAAAGAATTGAAAGTTTCAAAAATAGATTATATAAAAAAGAGAAACAAATTGAAAATTTTTAATAATTAAGGTTTTATTTTTTTTTCAATTAATTTGAAATCGCTGAAGATTAGAAATTTAGACTCATTTTTATTTGCAAATGAAGAATACTCTTCTTCATTTATTTTCATAAAAAGAAATCAATTATTTTTGTCATTGGACTCTAATATTTTGCATCATCCATTAAAGTCTGTAAAATCAAATATTTTTTGATGTTTATTGTTTTTTCTAGCAGATTTAATTCAATGATTTCTGTAACTATCTCCAATTAATTTAATTGCTGGAATTTTTTTGTTATATTCAATTGTAAAATCTATATTCATTTATTTTTTTTCTTTTTTGATTTATTTATATTTGTTTCGATATATTTTTTTTATATCTTAAATTAATTTATTATTCTGTTTAAGTTATTTAAATTTGCTATTAATGTTTTTTTAATATATTTTATTTCATTAAAACATTATCGGAAAATTTAATGAATTTTAATGAAATACTATAAAAGAATTATGTTTATAATAAGCATATATGGATAATTTCTCATAAGTGATTTTTGATTTTAGGTTTCATTTTTTAATTTACTTGAACAATTTTCATTGAATATTTGCAATTCTTTTATTAATTTAATAAATATATTTACGCAACAAATTAAAATTTCTAATTAGAATTTAAAGAGCAAAAAAAATGAATTTTAAACATTTATTTATTAATAATCAATTTGATTTTAATTTAAAAAATTTTCATTTTTTAATTATATTAATAGTAAAATTTACGAATGATAAATATAATTAAAAAATGATTGAGAAAAATTAAAAATTCAATTTTTAAGAGTAAAAATGAAAAAATATTAATTGAGATTGAAAAAGATCCTCTTTTTGTAGAAGAAATAGAAATTGAAAATATTGAAATTGAAGAAGAGATTAATGAATTTCCAACTTTAAATCATCATAAAATTGAATTAGAAAAAAAAATCCAACCGAAAAAGAAGAAAATTATTAAGAAGAAAAAAAATGTTAATTCAACTCACAAACAACATAAAAGTAAAGGTTTAACATTTAAACTTCCTAAAACAAGAAAAATAAAAAAAAATAAGTCTAATTAATTATTTATTAATTAATTAAAAATTAATTTTTTTTTTTATTTTAATATTATTATAATATAATTGTATATTGATTAAATTAATTACTTTTTTCGATTCATTAATTTTGTATTATATAGTTAATCTTTATCTTTAAAATATAAGTTACATGAAAAAATTTTTCAATTTTAAATGTTAATTTACTATCAGCCCCCAATTTTATTTTTGTTCTATTTTTTATTAACAGTTCTTAATTTGATCAACTAAAAACAACGCCTTTTTTTACTTAATAAAACCCTTTCAACTTGAAAATGACAAGTTTTATCTAGTTTATTTGTTAAAGTAAAATAATAATTAATTGATCAAACTTATTTTTTTTGATTACTGTACACGAACTTTTTTATTTCAAATTTGCTCATTTTATCATTCATTTATTTCTAATGGTAAATTTAATATTTATGACTATTCGCTATTATTAATACATTTTTTATCAAATTATGAATTAGTTGTAATGATCAACATTATTAATAAATTAATAAAACAACATTGAAAAAAAAAGATTATAATTAGATATATAAAAAAATGAATTTTTTATGACAATTAATTACTTTATCCCACAAACAGAAACCATTCTAACTGAAGAATAACAGAAGATTAATGAAAGTTATCAAATTGAGCAACAGGCTTGAGATGAAATTAAATCTTATGGTTGTGGTAATAGTGTTAGCACTAAGAATGTAGATAAGGGAGTTATTGGAGGTTTAGAATTACTAACTACAACTGTAATTTGTCCCCCTTTGGTGTGATCGCTGTTAACGACTACTGTTGTAGGCGGTGGCGCTAAAGTTGCCAGTGATTTTGTTGATAAAGATAGCATTTATGTGATATTTTGGAAGTAACTGCTGAATCTTGCGGAAACGCTACTTCTCTAGTAGGCGGTGGAGCCTTAGTTAATAGAGGTGGCGCTTGTTATGGTCATAAACATGAATAAAAAATGGACTATATAAAAACAATTGATTTTCTTTATATAGTCCATAATGTATCGCTTCCCTATTTTTTATTTACTACTTTACAATATTCTCTTGAAAATATTAAAGATAAAAATAAAATAGCACAATGCCTTGGTTGGTTTTACTTATCAGCAATTTTTATTATCTCATTGGCTAAAATTTGAGAATTTAAAAAATTTATTGAAAGAAGAATAAAAAACAAAAATAATGGTATATTTGTTAATTAAAAAAATTATTTCTTCACAAATTAAAAAATCATCATAAATAATCTACTTTTTTATTATCTTTTCTTTTATATTTTCAATAAATTATTTTTTTTAATTATTTTAAATAAATAATTACAATATAAAACACTTTAAAATATTCTTCCAACAAATATTGTTATTAACATTTCCAAAAAAAGTTATGTTATTAAATAATATTTATTAAAAGTTGATTAATTAATTAAATTTAAGGTGTTAGAAATATGAATAAAGAAATAAAAGCGCAGGAGTGGTTAGATAAAAAATATCCAATTGATGATTATAGTAATGATTCAAGATATCGTCATCCTGATCCTGAGGATCCATTTGAATTTAAATCTAATTATTGAAAGAATAGATCAGAAATAGTTAGTTTAAATATTTCAACGTTTTTAAAATTGACAGGAGGAAGTTCTGATGATCCAGAATCTGTAAAATTAAGTGGAGATTTAAATCTTACAACTTTTTCAAATCTTAAATATTTAGATATTTCTGGCAATCAAATAACGGATTTAAAAGTTCCTTCATCATTAGAAGTTCTTTATTGTAGTTCAAATTTTTTAAGTTCTTTAATCTTAAATCATTGTTCTAATTTGAAGATTTTAGGCTGTGTTAAAAATAATATAACAAATTTAAACTTAAAAGATAATTTACAACTTTCATGATTATATTGTTATCATAATCAATTAAAATGTTTAGATCTTACTTTAAATAAAAATCTTCAATATTTAGATTGCAGTTTTAATCAATTAGAAGATATTATATTTAATAATGAACAAAAATTAAGAAAAATTAAGTTAAGTAACAATTTATTAACATATTTTCCTTATGAAAATGTTAATAATGAATCGCTAGTAGAATTCTCTTTATCCAATAATAATTTAGAAATAACTAATATTGATGTTTTTAAAAAATTTATCAATTTAGAAAAATTATGAATTGGAAATACAAATGCTGAAAAAGTAAAAAATAATATTTACAATTGATTTTATGGTTCTTTTGAATCATTAAAAGATTTAAATTTAACTTTATTAACTGTTGATAATACAGATATTAATCATGGATCTAAATATCTACCCATTACAATTGAATTTATAAGTTTTTTTACTTGACTTCGTCCTAATTGTGGATTAGTAAATATTGAATATCTTAATAGATATTATTCAATTAAAAATTTCAATTGAAACTATAATGATTGTTTTAATTTTCAAATTGAAGAAGAATTTTTAACATCAGAAAAAGTAACAAAAGAAAAAACAAGAAAACAATTTTTTTTAGAAAAGAGTAAGTTAATTACTGCTGAAAGAAATCTTTGAAAGGAAACTTTCAACCTTAGCGAAGAAGATTTGAATAATAATTTAGAAAATTGAAAAAATATTAATCTTTACAAAATTTTTACTGGTGAAAGTTTTAATGAAATAAAAAAATGATTAGATTTAGGTTTTTATTTTGAGGAATTTTTTTTAGTTAAGCTTTGAAAGAAAAATGTTTCTTTTGAAACAACTAAATTTTTATTATCGAAAAATTTACTAAAAAAAGATCAATTAAGAGTAGTGCTTTATTGATCTGAACTCTATAATAGGGAAGTTGATGAATTTAATTTATATGAATTAGAAATGATTAAAAAAAGAGGTTTTGTTGCTAATTATTGAATGGATGTTTTTTATTCAAAAAAAGATATAAGAAGTGAATTTGAAAGAATGGAAATTAATAATCAATTCTTATCTGGTGAATTAGATCTTTCTGATTTCATTAATTTAAAATGAATTGATTGCAGCAATAACAATTTAACTAAATTGATTATCAATCCTAAAATTAAAAGCAAGCTTAATCATTTTAATTATAGTGGCAATAATCCAAATTTAGAAATTAGCTTTTTAGATAATCAAGATGATTATGATAATGAATCTATTAATTCTGTTTCTTCGTTATGAAAAAGTTTAACTAAAAAAATTGAACAACTTGATCTAATTCATTCATATTATAAATCTGATGAACAACGACATTTATTATCAATTGAAGAATAGTTAGTAGATAATTAATTCATTAAATTTCTCTATTTACAAAGGAATTTTTGTTTAATTATTATTAATAATTAATAATTAATGATATATTTAATATCAAAATTTATAATGATGAAGAGCAAAAAATTTTGAAAAAAGCGTTAATTAATGAATTAATTATCAATAAAATTTTTTTCAATTGCTCTTCATTTTATTAAAAAAATAAGTGGCGGCAAAAAATTTTTTTACTCCACCCGCTCCACTATCGCTCCACTAATTCCGTTCAAAAATTTATAAACCCTCGAAACAAAAAAACCATCTTAAATCTTAAAACCCTTTAAGTCAATCACCTACTTTTTATAATAATAAATTTATTCCACTTTCGTTAACCTATCAGTATATATAAATATTCAGAAAGTTCAGATATATAAGTATTAACCTCGCTTTCATACCGAAAGCTCGTATATTTATATATTTAAATATCCCTTGGTTCGCTACGCTGGGAAAAGTTTTCTTTTCTTAATTTAAATTTTAAATTAAGACCTATAACAATTTATAGTAATTTACTAATAAAGAAAATAAATATTTCTGGAATATTTTCTTTATTAAAATAATTAAGAATACTAACTTCATATCTCACATACGTGTACATGCACGCGTCCTTTTAAACAAGGACAAGATCAATTCGCCCGCTACATGTGCGCGTGATTATAGCAAAAATTTTAGTTAAATGCTGCTATTAACTTCGCTTTTAAATTAATTTAAAAGTTCAGATATATGAATATTGTAAGCTAAATCTCCTTCATTTAAAACATTGTGACTATAAGAAAATGGTTTGATAAAATGGCCAAGATCAGAACCCATGGAAATATAAAGATATTTACAAAAATAACCAGCTATTGAGTTAATACTTCTAATAATTTCTGCTTTTAATTCACCGCCTGTTTTATCAATCTTGGAATAATTAATATTTTTATTAGCAATGACGTGTCATCTTAATTGTCATAATCTTCCAGATTTATTAAATTCAGGAACTGCAAAATATTTAAATTCTTGACGCTCTGCTTTAGGCAATGTTCTTTTTAAAATTTGTATTGCTCTAATTTTTTCTTTATTGGCAGCCTTATAATCAATTCTGCTTGTATGACTAGCTCTTCATTTAGAGTTAGTAATTGGAAAAGTATAATCTCCATCTTTAAAATTTAAAGTGGCTTTATCACAAAGCTCTACTTTTTTAAATACTAATTTTTCGTAATTAGAATATTTACGCATTGGCTCATTTCTGATAACAACACTATAAAATACTATATAAGAAATACGGAGTATTTCTATATATAAGTAATGGTTTTCTAGGCCTTTTTGTTTTATGTTAGTTATGCTCCTTTCTTATTCTTTATTTATTTTCTGAATCGCGTCTACTAAAACTGATTCAGAATTTACCCACTTATACATAAGTATAGGCAGATAAGCAGATTAATTAAAATAAAAATTAATTAACTAGATTATCTATCTATTGGAGGTAAATATTATGAAATTTAATAAATTTAATTATAAAAACACTTTCTTAAATCAAAATAAAGAATTGGACTTAGAATTTAGTCCAGCATTCATAAAAACTGTTTTAGAAGAATCAGCCAACCCTAATCGTAAAACTTATACGACTAAAGAACTAAGAGCTGAGCTAGGTCTTTAAAAGTCTAGTAATTCTTCTATAATTATCTTTACGGTCAATTACACCAAATATTTCTATAGTAATTTGATTTTCATAAATTTTATAAACAACTCTATATGGTCAGCATCGAAAAGATCAAAAATCTTTTAATTCTCCATCTAATCTTTTGCCTTTGCCTCATGGATCTAAAACTAGATATTTTTCAACTTTATTAATAATAAAATTAATTGTCTTTTCATCAAAATCCTTTAACATTTTCTTAGCTTTATCTGTTCAAATAACTGTATAAATCTTATTTTCTACAACATTCATAATTTATTTTTATTCAAAGAAATTACATTCAAAACGACATTAAGCTTCATTCATTATCTAAATAGTAGATAAGAGTAGAAGATCTGCACGCGTTGCATTACGTGCAATATCTGATTATAAGAAATCTTTTTCTAATTCTTTATTCTTAAATTGAATAATACATTTTTTTATCTCAATTATCAAATAATAAGATAAATAATATAATCCTATCAGACCTGCTATAAGCAAGATAATTGTAAAAATAGCAATTAACTTCTTTTGTTCGTCTGTAAATATTTCTGCTTGCATAACATTCTTCCCTTATTTATATCAATAGAAGCTAAAATTTATTTAAGTTAATTTCTATTGACTTTACTTTCTCCATCTAATATAACGTTCGAAATTAGAGTTAGATGGACGATTATTAAAATATGATATAATTGAGCCTAAAGCTTAATTAATCCTCAATTTTTACGATCTCTTTTAGAATAAAATCATTCTTGAGTTTAAAACAACGGAATACACAATTTTTATTTAAAATCTTGGTTCCATCTAGAATTATATCTCAATCATCATTACTTATTGAATTGTTTTGTTTAACAATAATATTATTATTCTCACATTCAATAACTATGAATTCTTTGCCAAAATCCTTACTTGTTTTACTTTTGTTAACTTTTAAGATTGTAGAAGAAACTTTATCTTTGAGGGTATAAATTGATTTATTCATTAATAATCTTTTACACCTTCCATATCTTTACCTGTATCGAGACCTTTCGAGAAGCCTCGAAACATTATAATTTATTTATTACTTATAAATAAATTATAATTTATTTCATAAATTTATTCTTAATTATCTACTAATTATAGATCCGAATGGATCCCAGAGGACTAAAGGCATCTTCTCTCTTCAATGATTTAATTCTAATAAAATATTTTCATGGCTCAAGGATAAAAAATTTCCTTTAGCAGACCAAGGCTGCTGTTAGATCATTGGGAAACCCTTAAATCTCTACGGCTCCTAAGCCTCGCCTGCGATCTTTAACTGCTTTCAATAGTCCTTTAAATCTTAATAATTTAATAAATTATTCAAATTAGTTAAACTTTTATTCTTAATTATTTACAAAATCAATAAAAAAATAAACTGGCTATTGCTGATTATTCGTAATAAGATAATTATCAGTTAAACCTCCACACGTCAATCGTATAAATCACGTCATCCCGTAGGATTAGTAGTTATCTAATCGTCAATAAAACGATTTATAACATCTTTTTTGCTGAAATAGATAATTTAAAATTATCTTCTCACCTTCTATAAGGATGCTGCGGCTTGAGGCGAATAGCTTTATCCATTTATCCCCGTTAATGGAATATCTCTTTAAACAAAGCAAAGTGCTGCCCCCTTGCACTCTAATATTTAAATGCCCAGTGAAGTAGATCTTCAATTCTAATACTCCTTAGAAACTCTTTATTTTTGGTGAATCCCATTCACTAGCTCTCGTTCAGGTCTAACGACTTTCTGGAAATCCTACCTTCAGTTTAATGTAAAAATCCTCTCTATCAAATAATAATTAATAATAAAAATTGATAGTTGCCCGGAAGGCTGACTTCATTCTTTATAACGGTATGACTAATGTATCTCGTTATATAAATAGAATAAGTATAGAGAAAAGCGCGGTAGCCAAAGCCTCTAAGGGGAGCTAGTATCTGCAAGAATAGTTTTTGTATTAATTAATAAATTTAAAATTATTTTTCTTTTTTATTAAAAATATTTCAAAATCTAATTTTATTTTTGAGCAGTGGCTATCTTAGCTCATTATAGAAATAAAGAATTATTTCATCAGAATCACTATACTTTACTATATATTTTCTATAAGTGGAGTATGTAGGCTTGAGTCTTTTTAACGGACATTCTTTTAAATATTATAAACCTTACCGAATGGGTAATTGAGCTGGTTGAGATAGATTATTCTTTGAACGAGAGCTAAATCATACTCAAAGGGAAACCAGTTGAATTATTGTTAGTGTAACTCTAGCTTAAGGTATTAAACTTTTTCTTCTTCTTTAATTTTCTTTCAAAATAATCCATTTCGAAGATATTCTTTATTGTGCCTTTTATTTAAAAAAAGATTTTCTAAAATTTTTTTCTTTCAAAAAAACAAAATTCAGATTTTTTATTATTTCAAAAACAATTTATTCTTTTATTTTCTTCGGGAACAAAGAAGCACGGCAATTATGCTTACAAAACATTATTATCACAATAATTAAGATTAAACAAGGAATAGCTGTGTCAAATATTTTAAATAATTAACTGGTAATTTAAATGAAGTTGCTGTTTCTTTAATTTTTATAGAATCATTTGTATTTGTGCCAATGCTCCTTCTTCTTTTAGGTTTTGGATTATCTTTACAAATGGAGCTAGGGGGAAGCAGGAGGCGTTAAATAATTATTAATTGGCGTATTAAAAATTTATAGAAAAATATATAAAAAATCTGTAATAATAAATAAAAATTATGACAAATAAAATTTATGAAATAGACTTAAAGAGTACAGCTATTGATGATTTAAAAAGATTAGATAAACATTTATCTGGTATTATTGTTGAAAAAATAGAAAAACATTTAGCTGTAGAACCTCAACTAGTAGGAAAGCCATTAAAAGGCGATCTAAAAGGATATTGGAAATATCGAATAAAGGGAGATTACAGAGTAGGATATAAAATATCTAAAGATGAAACTTTAATTATTATACTTATTGTTGGTCATCGTAAGGAAGTTTATGAAAGATTTAAAAAATTAGTTTTAAAATTAAAGTCCTAGCATAATTTTTGCTTCTGCGAGGCTGTAAGTCTTATTATTAGGATCATTTTCAATTTCATTCATTAGAGATAAAAGAGCTAAGTCTTCCATTTCTTCTGTAATTTCTTCGTTAAAAGTATTATTCATAACAGTAACTAATTAAATCATCTTTACTTACGCCTATGCTTTCTTCTAGGTTCATTAAAAGAGCTTCAGTTTGTGGATTTAAATCTAAATTAGCATTTATCATAAATTATTTAACCTTTGTTGATATTATTTTATAATTTTTTATTTAAATTAGTACAATACAATAATTTTTAAGAATAATTTAAATTGTTTCATTCTTTTAATGTAAAACAGATCGTTGCTATGAATGATTAAGAAAGTTGTAAAAACTTTCTTAATGCTCTTATTAAGATTAATGATAACAGTATTTATATTTAAGAGAGATTTCATATTTATCTATATTATTATTTTCTGTTGTTTAAAAGTAAAAGCATAAAATAAATATTCTAATTTAGTTTCAGATTAAATCAATAAAGAAAATAAATATTTTCGGAATATTTTGTTTATATATCTGAACTTTTGAGACAAAAGTGAATTTAAATAGAAAAGTTTTCTTTGTTGTTTGACGAAGCGAATAGCTCCGGCTATGAGCGAGGAGTGAAATCTAAATTAAGTGAAAAATTTATAAAATAATATCAAAAAGGGTAGAATTTATCAAAAAATAACTTAATGATGGCACCTAAATTAGCTGAAGCTTATGGATATCGCTTCAATTTTTATTCCTTCGAAGTCTTTTCTACTGAACCTCCCCATGTTCATATTAAAGGACCCAATGGAATAATGAAGATCTGATTAGAAACATTAGAAATAGCTGAATGTAAAGGAATTCCAGAGCATATTCAAAACAAATTATTAAAAGTAGTTAAAGATAATCAAGAAAAATTCTTAGCTGCTTGAAAGGATTTAAAAAAAGATGTTAAAGACTAATGAAAATTATTTACAAAATAATTCTGAAGAAATAAAAATTATTAAAGTTGCTGTTGAACCTACAAAATTAATCGCTTTCTTATCAGATGGAAGAGAGCTGGCGATTCCTCGTGACTGATTTAAATTAGATCGAGCTTTTAATCTTAAAAATGTGACTGATGAACAATTAAAAGATTATGAAATAACTGGTTTAGGCGAAACAATTTACTTTCCTCAAGTAGAAGAATTTCTAGGTCTTCATACTTTTACTGGAGGACTGAAAGCTCCTTGTGTTTAACAACACAGATAAACTTACATTTAGGATGCATATAAATCTTATATTTAAAAATAAAGAATAAATTTTGCGCCTAAGAAAGATATCTTATCAATAGAATTAACAGATAAATATCGCATTAAAAGCACACGATCACCTAGGATAAAATTAATATTGAATTTATTTTTATTGATCTCACTACCTCTTTTTCTTTAATTATCAATTAGGAGTAATTATCGTGGAAACTAAAAAAATTTTTAAATTAGACATTACTTTAAATAAAGATCAAGCAAAATTGCTTAACTGGTTATCTGGTTATACTAACATGACAATTCAAGATCTACTTAATGATGTAGTTAATGGTAAAAGAACATGAGAAGACTATAAAGCAATTAATGACATGTATGAAATCAAAACTAATCCTATCTTAGCTGAATTATTTGACTCAGAAGGAATTGAACAATTCTTAAAGCCCGGAATACTTTCTAATTAAAAATTTTCTTCCAAGTGTTCCCTTAATGAATAAAAATTAGAATTAAAATGAAAAATAATTATTAAAATAAGAAGAATTACAAAGAAAGCAAATTTTAATTAAAAAAACATGGTTAATGCTAATGAATGACTAGAGAGAAACTTTTCTCAGATAAATAGTGAGAGGAAAAGAGTGAAAGCAATCCACATTAAAGAAAAATTAGAGGGAGAATTAGATCTTAAGAGTTTTACTAATTGAGGAGTATTAAATATTTATCTCTATCCTCGCCTTGATCATGGTAAGTTAAAGATAATTAATCAATCAAAAAATGCTCAAATTATTCAACTTTATAATGACAATGATTGATTAGAACAGAACTATCCTCCACAGGGAATTTGTGTGCGAGAAAATGAAAAAGTTGATTTCTGGAACAAAACTAAAATAATGATCAACAATTTTAGAAAAAGCAGAAATCAAATTACTCAATTAGATCTTTCTAAGCAACAATTAACAGGAATTTTAAATCTTTCTGATTTTATTAATTTAGAAGAATTAGGTTGTCATGATAATAATTTAACTAATTTAATCTTACCTCAGAATAGTAAATTGAAGTTGTTGAACTGTAATTGAAATGGACTTATTAATTTAGATCTTTCTATTCAAGTTAATTTGGAAGATTTACAATGTAGAGGAAATCGACTAATTAAGTTTATTTTGCCAATTGGCATTGAATTAATCAAAATATCAGATGGTCATTATAGCAAAAAAAGTACATTTCTTTCTTCTTATCCTCATGTTACTGAATATAAACATGAAAATACATTTCTTCCTAACGCGTATTATGCTCCTCCTTTTATTTCATCTTGTCATCCCATTCAACCTTCTAAACCTGTTTATACTTATAGTCCGTACATAATTAATGCCATAGACTCTTCTTACGTAGAAAATAAATTAAATAAATTAGAACAAGAGTTAAAGGTAATAGACGATGGTGAAAAAGACTATGTCTATGTAAATGCGAGAAAAAAAGAATTTTCTTACTTGAAAAAATTAGATGAGAGTAATAAGGAAATAAAAAAATTAAAGGAACAAAATGTAGTTTTTGAAGAAAGAGAAAAAGAAATTATTTATCTTGAAAGGAGAGTGCAGGAACTAACCGAGTCAATTAAAAATCAAAAATGAAAGATATTGCAAACTTTCTCTCGTTTGTTACCAGAAAAAGAATTGTTACAAGAATTAATTAAGTCTTATCTAGACTTTGTTAAATTTAAAAAACAAGGATTAGGTTCTACTGATTATCGTAAACAGCTTAAATCTTATGAGAAAAAATATAAAGAAATTGAAGATAAATTAGAAGAAAGATTATCTGAAGATGTCATGAATGAGATTCAACAAATTATGACTGATTGTGAAGATTTAGCTATCCAAGAAGTTGAATTAGAATCTCGATTGAAAGATAAAACTTTTTGCTTAGAACAACAGGAACAAACATTAAAACAAATCTCTGATAACAAAGAAGAAAAATTAATAGTTGAAAATCATCAAAAAACTCATTATCAACAATTACAAAAGAGAAATACGATTGAAATATTAAAATTGGAGATGGCTGAAATGAAGGGTCAAATGTCAATCTTGATAGCTCGACCTACTACTCAACAAACAATCATCTCTCAAAGCATAGTTGATTGTCAAGAAATCGAAATTAAAGGAAACTTTAATCCAACTGAGATTACTGATAAAATTAATCATTTAAAGATTAAAGAAACAATTGAACAATCTCTGATAATCGAAGTGTAAATACTTAACTATTAAGCACTTTTTTAATGAAATCCAATCTTCAATTAAAATTAGAGATTTTTTTATGTTGAGACTTAGCGAAAATTCTCTAAAATAATCTGAAACAAGAACTCTTTTTGATTAAAATATAATTTTAAACAGAGAGTTATCAATTATCAATAAGAAAATCACACTTACATTAATAATATTACTAGCGCTAGAATCAGATCTTTCACAAGAGAATTCAAAGAAGATTTGTTAGTCAGTAGAATTTCTGAATAATAATTATAAAGAAAAATCATATTTTTGATATTAATGGATCTTTAATTATTAATAATTAATTAGAATGTTCAAATATTTATTTAATGATAAATAAATTAATCTCCCATGAAATATTTATCATTTTTTCTATTTCAGAATTTTTTAATTTTAGTTATTAGATGACGTAATAAATAATAAGTTCCGATTAGAATTCCAATAAAAACGAGAATTGTAAAAATAGCGATAAGTTTTTTTTGATTGTCTGTTAGATACTCAGCTTGCATGATGTATTTATTTCCTTTATTTTTTTATATCAATAGAAGCTAAAAAAATTTATTTAAGTTTAAAGTTAAATGAAGCATAATAAAGCACCAACTTCTTTATGAGTATATGCTTTAGCATCGGGATTATTTTTCTTAAAATCAGCCATTATAGCTAAAAGAACTAAATCATCCATCTCTTCAGTTGTTTCTTTATTAAAGCCATTATTTACAACAGTACTAATTAGTTTATCCTTACTTAAACATATATCTTTTTCTGAATTATTAAAAAATAATTCAGCTTGAGCATTTAAATCTAAATTAACATTTATCATAAATTTTATATGCTTTATGTTAATATTATTTTATAAAGATCTAATTTATATGAGAAAATTAATTGCATCAAAAGCTAACTGATTTCAAAACATTTCTTCTTAGATAAAAATAATTTCTACATTAATACCATCAAATATTAAAATAACAGAAAATATATTATAAAGAAGTGATTCAATATTTGATGATTATACATCATAAAGTTAAAATGAATTACTAACACTTAAGATAATCACGAGAAGCTATTTCAGAATAAGGGGAAATTATAAAAATGTTATGTACTAAAAAATTTTTGGATAAATGATATCCAAGAGATAATGAGAGTGTTGATAAAGAAGAAAAACATTTTCATTTAGTATTGAGAAAGAATGTTATTAATCTTGGTAACAGGAGAAATGAGTTAACAACATTAAATATTTCTGGTTGAAATAGTGAAATAAATAGTGATAGATTAAATTGAAGTAAGTTAACTGGAATTTTAGATATATCTGATTTCATTAACCTGAAAAGATTAGATTGTTCTAGCAACAAGCTAACAGATTTAGTGATTTCTAATAATAATAAATTGGAAGTTCTTTTTTGTAGTAATAATTTACTGACTAATATAAATACTGAAATTCTTTATAATTTAACTCAATTATATTGTGAAGTCAATTCAATTAATTTATTAAATTTAGAAAATAACCATGAATTAATTGAATTAGTTTGTTATGAAAATCAAATAAGCGATTTAAACTTCAGTAATAATTTAAAATTAGAATTAATTTCCGTTTTAGAAAATAAGCTTAAAAAAATAGTTCTTATCAATTTAAATAAACTTAAATATCTTTACTGCACTAGCAATCTTATCTCTGATGTGCGTTTGGAAGGATTGGTTGAATTAAGAGATGTTTACTTAGCAAACAACTTATTAACAAAATTTAACTTCAACACTTTAAATCGTAACAGTTTATTAGAATTATGTTTGCATAATAATGATCTTAGGGATACTGACATTTCAGAATTTAGTGTTTTCATTAATTTAGAATTATTGTCTATTGGTAATTCTAATGAAGAGAAAATTAAATTAAGAATTTACAATCGTTTTTATGGCTCATTATCATCAATAAAATGTCTTTCTAAATTAAAGGATTTAAGTATTATAAATACTGAAGTTGAAGAGGATTTTGATTTAAAAAGCTTATATTCTGATGATGACAATGAAAAAGTTAGTTTGATTTATAATAAAGTTGTTAAAGAAGAGTTAAAAGAGAATTTGAAGTCAGAAAGAGAGTGTTTTGAAATTGCACTAGATAATTCTGAGAAATGACACAATTTAAAGATTGAGAATTTGAAAAGAGAGAAAGATGAAATAATCTTTAAATTAAATGAAATGATTTTCAAAATGAAATATAATTTAGTTGATTCAGAAAACGAAAATATTGAAATAAATGCAAATAGTCATTTAATTAACAATTCTTTTGATTAATAATTTGTTGTTCTGCATCGGTGGTCATCAGTAAATACATAACTAGAACTTCTTATATCAACATTTAATTGTTAGATTTTATTAAATAGAAAATTAACCTCCCTTTTGCACTCTATTTGATTTTTCAGGTTACATATTTTTAATTCATTTTTCTTCATTAATATCGAATTAATTTTTTTAATATTAATGATATTAGCTTAACATTCTTATTTACTTTTTTTAAATTTTGAAATGTGAGACATTTTTCATTTAATTTTAAATATTTCAATGTCAATTCTTATATTGTTTCAAAAAAATGAATTAAATTAACATTTGCTAATTTTTTTTATTGTTTTATATAACATATTTTAATTAATTTTTGTTTACTTTGAAAAATGCAATATATGGCGTTTCTTTTTTATTACTAACTAAATGATCTAAAGACTTAATGATTTTTCTTTGTCGACAGTCGATTAAATAATCATCAACCTGCTTTGATTATTTATAATATGAATTTAGTAATTCTTTTAACATTTTATTATTGACTGCCAATAACCACTTTAAAAGCGTGAATAATAATAATTTTTAAAAACTTAAAAAGAGTGATTTTTTAAAATAATTCAGCTGAAATTTTTACCATAAGAATGACACTTTAATAAATTTAACATTTATTTATCTTTTATTACTTTAATTATAATTAAACAAATTATAATTGTCATTTTAACAAGTCGTGATTAAATAAATTTAAATTATTAAAAAAGCCATTAACAAAGCTCTTTCTACTATAAGTTTAATTAAATATTATAATCCCATCAAGCAAATATTCAAAAGATAAATGTCATACAAACCGGGCGTTTTAAATATCATAAATAAATACATAAATATACATTAAAAGAATACACTTTTTAATGATAATCATAAAATATAATTAACTTATCAATGACAGTATAAATAAAGTAAATAACAAAAGTTAATTTCCAAAAAGCTATTTAAATTTATTAAAAAATGATAAATTTAAAAAATAGTTAATATTTTAAAAAAATTTTAAAATGTTCTGATTAAGTTCTTAAATTTCTGATTATTAAGAAAACAAAATCTAATTGGCGTTTTTTTTGAAATATTTACATATCATTTATACGTTTTATATGAAATAGAAATTGAAATGCCTTTAATCGCATTTTTCAAAGGAAAAGTATCACTAATGCAAAAAGTTAACAAAAAAGGAAAATCATTAACTCTTGGATATATTAGAGTCTCAACTGATGATCAAACAATATCAAATCAAAAATTGGAAATTTTGGAATATTGTAGAGTTAGAGATTTAAATGTTGACAAATGAGTAGAATTAACAATCTCATCTAGAAAATCATCTGAAGAAAGAAAATTCGATGAACTGTTGAACCTTTCAAAGGGAGATACATTAATCTCAACAGAAATTTCAAGATTAGGAAGATCTACTTCAGAAGTTTTAAACTTAGTAAATCAAATTTTAAAAAATGGAACTAGAATAATATTTACAAAACAAAATTTAGATTTGAATTTAAATAATCAAAACGACATGGTAACAAAGATTGTTCTGACAGTTTTCACAATGTTAGCAGAGTTAGAGAGAGATATTATTTCATTAAGGACTAAAGAAGCTTTAGCAGCTAAAAAGCAACAAGGAATAAAAATTGGTAAAACGGCTGGTATAATCCAAAATTCAATATACGACGAAAAAAAAGATGAAATATTATTTTTTCTTTCAAAAAAAATCCCTGTGACAGATATCAGTAGAATAATTGGGATAGGAAAGCCAAGAAGTTTATTAATATATTTAAACAAAAGAAAATTCAGGGTTGAAAAGAAAATAAAGAAAAATTTATCTTTAAAATCTCCAATTTTGAAAAAGTTGAAAAAATAAATATTTTTTATATAAAACATTGTATAGTTTATTTAATATTTAATATTAATAAATCAATAATAGTTAAATATTAGTAAAATAATATTAACTCTAAGAACATATTTATATTATTTATAATCAATTAAAGAGCAAGAAAGAATTTAAAGATAAAATGGTATACGAAGGAACAAAGATTAATAAAGCATTTAGTTGCATAGCTGATTACTTACAAAAAGGATTGGAACAACAATCAACTGATCTTAATCAAATGAATTCATCATTATCAAATAAAACTTTAAAACTTGAATATCTTTTAAGTTTATTAATTGCATTATATGTTTTTAAATTTATAATTAATTTTTTTAAATTAATTATAAAGATTCTTACATATGTTTTGCTTTTATTTATAATATTTAGAATGTTTTTTGATTTATTTTCTTCTACTAAAGATGGATTTCCTAGTTACAAACTTGAAGATTTCAAATTAACATTGTTGAATATTACCAGTGAAACATTAGGATGCTTAAAAACCATATTCTTTAGTTTTTTAGCAATGTTTTTAAAATTATTTAGATAAAGTAAATAAAAAATAAATAATCAAGAAGTGAAAAAATACTTAATAATTCGATTTGGAGAACTTTTTTTAAAAAAAAGGAATCGAGAAACATTTGTAAATAAATTAGTAAATAATTTAAAAATATCATTTGAGAAAAATAATTTAAAATCTGTTTGATTAGAGAAAAGTTTTGATCAACTTTTCATTAATGTTAATGATTTAACAGAAATTGAAAATAATGTCATAGAAGATTTATTAAAGAATACGTTTGGAATAAGCAATTATTATAGAGGTTATTTATCGAGTAAAGATATATACAAAGATATTGAATATTTTTTTGATAACTTAAATAATTTTTTAGAAATTAATTTTACTAGTTTTAGAGTATCATTTAAAAGAAATGATAAAAGTTTTCCTATGGACTCGCAATCTTTAGAAAGAAAGTTTGGTGGTTTAATTGCTAAAAAATATAATTTAAAAGTTTCTTTAATTGATTATCAAAAAAATATCGAAGTTTCTATTTATAAAAATTTTGCTATTTTTTTGATTAATAAAATTAAATGTGTTGGAGGGCTTCCAGTAGGAACTTCAGGAAAAGCTTTATTATTATTTAGTGGAGGATTAGATTCGTCCGTAGCTGCTTATAATTTAATGAAGAGAGGTTTGGAAGTTGTTTATCTTCATTTTTATGTAGATGAAGAAACCGATAAAGACAAAATTTTTAAATTAGTTAAAAAATTAGAAAAGCATAACAATTATAACAATGAAATACATCTAATAAATACTAAAAAAATGCTAAAAGAAATTAGTCACATTGAAATTGAAGATTATAGGATTATAATCCTAAAAAGAATGTTTCTAAGATTCGCTGAGAGGTTAGCAAATTTAAAAAATATTAGTGTTATTGCTAATGGAGACTCTATAGGTCAAGTTGCTTCTCAAACAATAAGTAGTTTAGATGTAATTTATGAATCTATTGATTCAAAATTGATTATCTCCCCTTTAATCACAAAAGATAAACAAGAGATAATTGATGAAGCAAAAAACATTGATGTTTATGATTTAGCAATTATCAAATATGAAGATTGTTGCTCTATATTTCAACCGAAGAATCCAGTTACAAATCCAAAAAAGAGCGTTGCTAAATATCTTGAGGAAAAAATAATTTGAAGTGAAATTATTAATAATACAAATATTGAGTTAATTTTGATTTAATTACTCTTTAATAGTAAATAATATTTACAAAAAATATAATTAAAGCTAAAATTAAAACAAAGAATGCTTTTATTTTTACTTAATTAAAAAAAATAAAAAATATAAATTATTTAATTTTTTACAATAAAAAATTAAAGAATCTTATCTAAAGAAAGGGTCCGTTAAAAACTTATCAATTTTGATAAAAATGGAATTTAAATGAAAAATTTGACAGTAGAAAGCACTTATGATCTTATAAATCAATTAGCTAAAAGAGAAGAAATTGATTCAAAAAAAATTATTGAAATAGTATCTAATTCATTCAAAGAAGCTTATGAAAACTCAGAAGAAAGTTCATCAGAATTAAATGTTTATTTTGATTCTGAAAAAAAAGAATTCTTAGCTTATAATGTTTATGAAATAGTAGAAGAAGTAAACGATATTGGAAAAGAAATATTAAAAGACGATCCAAGAATTGAAAAAAGCGAGAAAATTGTAGATGGAAAAGCTTTTTTCAATATTGATTTAAAAAACTTACCAAAGCTTATCGGTTATAAAGTTAGAAAAAATATTGAAAAATTCATTTTAGAATTAAGAAAAGAAAGACAATATCAAAATTTTCTACCGTTAAAGGGAGAAATAGTTAGTGGTCATATACAAAGTGTTCAAGAAAATTTTTGTATAATAAATCTAGGAAAAGGTCTTGGATATTGAGATAAAAAAGAATGAAATTTTGGAGATAATAATTATTTAGGAAAAAATTTAAAATTTTTATTAGTTGATGTTCAAGAAAAAGCAGATTTAAAACAACTTGTTCTTACTAGAAGAGGCGAAGAGTTTGTTAAAAAGATTTTCGAAATTGAAGTGCCTGAAATTAAAGAGGGCGAAATTAGAATTGAAAAAGTAATAAGAATATTCGGTCTAATAAGCAAAGTAATAGTTAAAAGCAACAGATTTGGAATTGATCCTGTAGGCACTTGTATTGGTAGAAAAGGTTCAAGAATCAAAAGCATCGTAACAGAAATGAAAAGAGAAAGAATCGACTTGGTTTCATGAAGAGATAGCAAAAAAGAAATGCTTTTCAACTTAATGTCTCCAATAGAAATTATTTCATTAGTGGAAAAAGACGATAATAATTGAAACGTAATAATTCCTGAACACAGAATGTCTCTTGCTTTGTATGGAAGTGGTAAAGTTATCCAAAAAATTGGAGAATACTTAAACATTAATCTTCATATTAGAAGTTTTGAAAAATCACAAGATGAAAGTGATATTGTAATTTGAAATGGTAATATAAATTTTGATGATTATGAAGTTAGAAAAGATTTATTTAATAACTCAAAACAAAAACAAATTGAATTAAATTAATTATTAGATAAAATCTAATAAGAAAATAATATAAATCAGAGAGAACAAAATTAGAATAATAATGAAAAAAGAAGAAAGAAAATTAATTGATTTTTTACAAACAGAATTAGGAAAAACTATTGAACTTAAAAAAGGAGTTCTTAATTGCTATTCGGAAGAAATTAATGTAGATGATTTAAGTAAAGTTTTAAGAATCCCTTCTAGCTTAATTATTTCATTTTTTTGAAGATTAGGTAAGAGCATTACTAAAAATCAATCATTAAATTTTGAATTAGTGAATGAATTTTGTAAAAGTGATCTTTGTAAAAGTAAGAAAATTAATGTTAACGTTGTAGCAAAAGAACAAGTTGAAATTAATCAAATTATAGGAAATTACTTAAAAAATAATACAAAAAGTGAAAAAAGAGCATCTAGAACGCCAATAATAAGTGTTATGGGTCATATTGATCATGGAAAATCAACACTACTTGACACAATAAGAAATACACAAGACCAAAAAAAAGAAGAAGGTGGAATAACTCAGAAAATTAATATTTATCCTGTAGAATTTGAAGGAAAAAAAATTACATTTTTAGATACACCCGGTCATAATGTTTTCTTAAAAATGAGAGAAAGAGGAGCTTCTTTTACAGATTTAGTTGTTTTAGTAATCGCTGCTGAAGATGGAGTGATGCCACAAACAGTTGAGGTAATTGAATACATTCATAAATATAAGATTCCTACAATAGCTTTCATAAACAATAAAAGAAAAGAACATGCTAGTGAGAAAAACTTAGACAAGATTAAATCACAATTGCAAGATAAAGGTTTGACTTCAGTTGAATGAGGTGGAGATACAACAATTCTTTCTGGTAGTGCTATTAATAAAGATGATACAAACAATCTTTTAGAAAATATTTTACTTCTTTCAGAAGTTTATGATTGAAAATCTGATTTTGACTGTTCTCCAAATGGAATAATTTTAGATAGTTACGTTAATAACAAAAAAGGTATAGTTAATACTTTATTAGTTAAAAATGGATTTTTAAAAAACAGAGATAATATATTTATAAATGGAGAATCAGGAAAAATTAAAAAGATAATTGATTTCTCTGATAAAGAGTTAGTGAGAGCTGAACCTGGTGATATTGTTCAAGTGTTTGGATTAGATTTTGAATCTGAACCTGGTGATAATTTTTTAGTTATTAATGATGAAAGTTTAGTAAAGAAAATTAAAAGAATAATACCTGCAAAAAGTGATTCAAAAAAATTCTCTCAAGCTAACGCTATATCAAATGAAAGTTTACCTAATAGCAAATCATTAAGAAAAAATATTAACTTAATTCTTATTACGGACTCTCAAAGTTCTTTAGAAGCTTTAGAAAATATTGTAAAAAGTAGTTCAACAGAAAACATACTTTTCAATCCTATTTATTCGGAAGTTGGTGATCTTAATGGATCTGTAATGAATCTTGCAAAAATTACGCAAAGTTCAGTTTTATTATTTAACATAAAAGTTAGTCAACAAAAAAATAAAGAATTAAAAGATAATGAAATCAAGTGATTTGGAAGTTCAATAATTTACAAAATTAAAGATGGTCTTGAAGATATTGAAAAATCTTTCAGAGAAAAGAAAAAAGTTGAAAAAATCATTGGTGTTGCCGAAATTAAAAAGATTTTTTACTTCTCTCAAGTTGGAAATATTGCTGGTTGTCAAGTTCTAAGTGGTACAATAAACCGTAATCATTTTGTAAATGTATTTAGAAAAGAAGATAAGATTTTTTCTGGTAAAATTAGTAGTTTACAAAGAGATAAGAACAACATAAAAGAAATTAATAAAGGTCAAGAGTGTGGAATTGTTATTAATAATTTCAATGAATTCAAAGTTGATGACAGAATCATTTCCTACTCTTTAGTAGATGAAGAAAACAATGATTAAGAAAAAAGACAAAAAAGAAATTAATAAAGAATTAAGTACTCAGCAAAAAAGAACTGAGTCTCTTTACGATAGAGAAATAAGAATTTCTGTTTATCAAGTAACTAAGCAAGAGTCTTTGCCTTTTCTTCCAATAAGCTATTGTCAAGCTAGTCATAAATTTCAAAGTATTAAAGTTTATGTTGGATTTGAAGAAAATGATGAAAATAAAAAAACTTTAGAAGATTTTAATAAAAGATACAATCCTTTGGTTACAAGAGGATTAGTTCTTTCTAAAAGATTTAGAAGAGTTCCAAAAATTATTTTTACTTTTGACCATTTATTAAATGAAGTGAATAAATTAGAAGAAATTGTAAAAGCGTCTGGAATTAAAAAAGAATCTGAAGAAAATAACTAGTAAAAAATCTTTTTTTAAAATTACTATAATTATTTAATTTTTTTAATAGTAAAATAACATTGAAAATTAAAAAAATTAAAAGATTTCTATATGATAAAAGGATTTTTAAGATGAATTTTTATTACAAGTATTTGTAAAAATAATAAGTTAATTATTCCTTATTTTACAAATACTTAAACTATAAATACTTAAACTATAAATACTTAAACTATGGAAAGATTTAAAAAATATGGTAAATTCTGAAAAAGGTCAAGGTAGTTTAAATTCATTCTTCTAATGCATATAACTTTTCATAAAGATGATAAAAAATGATATGCATTAGAATTTAATAATGCAAAAAGAGAATCTTTTGTTATCAAAAGATGAAGCTTTTGATAGAATAAAAGAATGAGTTGAAGATATGGAAATATCTGGAATTTCTCATGTAATCACTCATGATGAACATGGAATAAGCACTGAATTACTTTAACTATTTCATCAATTCTTATTTATATAGATGAAATAGTTAAATTTGACTGTTACTTAATTCATGTATTTTATAGTAACATAATGAGTAGATTCAAATTCAAATTTAATTATACCATAACTCTCTTCATCTTCTTTATTTTTATTTTTTTCTTCAAAATCGAGAATTTTTTTTGAAATATCTTTAATTTTAATTTCCTTGGCATCTTTATTTAATTCTTTAAAATCAAAATTCATTAATTTAATTAATGTAATGCTTAAAAATGCGATAGCGAATATCATATAGATAATAAACTTTAATAACTTTCTAAATATTGTAAGATTGCTTACATTCTTTTGGAAAATTATTTTAAATGATATTATATATGTTTATTCTAATTATTAAGAAAGATTAAGAAAAATACCAATGTTTTTTCTTAATAATTATGATATTAAGTATTAAAAAAGAAATTAAAACATTATAATTTTTAATAAATTTATCAAAATTTTATTTTTTCTCAAATTCTTTTTCATCATGAAGTATTATTTTCATAATTGATTTCTTCTCAAAGTTTAGCAATTTTTTCATCATGAGATAATTTTCTGAATAGATACTCTGATTCTGTTTCATTATCTTCAAAATCTTTATTCAAATTTCAATTTGATTCTAGATTCTGTATTTCTCTATATTTTTTAGATCATTTAAGATTAGGAATTTCTTTTATATAACCTCTTTTTAAAAGTCTGAAAATTTTATCTTCATAAGTTTCATTTTCATTTTTTTTTTCACTAATATTGTTATCAGAAATAAGATGTTGTTGAGAAGAATCTAAATTAAATTCATTCTCTAATATTTCATCAAATTCTTCTTTATTTTCTTCGTTAAAACCTAAAGCTCTAAGATAAATTTGTATTTCAGAGTTAATTTCTTCTAATTTTTCTAAATTTTCTTCTGATGGATCGTTTTTATAAGATTCTACTAAAGCTTTAGATCTTTCTTTCAAATCTAAAATTATATCTTTTGAGTTTGATTTATCAATTTTTAATTCTTTGATAATTACTTTTTGAAAAATCTTTTGGAAGTTTTTTAAAATTAATGATTTTTCTTCATCAGATTGATCTTGAACATGTTCTGAGTATTTATTATTGAATTCTTCAATAAATGATTCTTCTTCATTATTTAGATTGTATTCTTGAGAGAATTGATTTAATTCATCTCCATTAAATGGAATTTTTAATTTAAATCCATTGAATACTATTATCTTATTTTTTTTTAAATTCAAATTTTCTTTTTCATTAATATTCATGTTTTTATTTCTTTTCTAAATTAAAAATAATTTATTAACAATACTTAGATTTAAAAGAGTTTAAATGATTTAAAAAATTGTTTAAATCTGATCTTTACTTTCAATATCAAAAGCAGTAAAATCAATTATTTTATTTTCTTCTGAAATTTCTGACTTATTTAATTCCATTACTTTGAATTCAATTAAAGGTAAAAATAGTTTTTTAATTGAAAAAAAAGAGGAAACTAAATAGAATATAAAACTAAAAAGAGATTTTGGTGATAGTTCAAATAAAAATCCCAAGTTATCTAAAAGCACTGCAAATAGCGCAGTTATTACAAGAGAAGCGATATACAAAAGTAATATTTGTAAAGTGATTCAATTTCTAGTTTTTTTTGATTTATTAATATTTTTCATTTTATTTTTTTCTTTATTTATAATATTTTTTATAGAAAAAGAATTTAGATAAGAAATTAAAGTCAATTTTCTAAATCATTTTCTAAATTCTTTTTTAATTTTTCCATCTAAAATTTACTTTAAATTATTAATGTAGAGTTATTTAGATGAAATTATAGTTTATTAACTAATAGTGGTTATTTTCATAACAATCTTGACAAAGACCTTGCTTAAGACTACTATAAAGCTCTTCACATTCTGAACATTGCTTTAACATTGTTTCTATTCCTTCCTTAGTATTTCATTAAAAAATATTTTAATTATTTTTTTTATTAATTTCCTCATTAGTTTATTTTTTCTTTTAAATAATGTAATAATTTACATAAAAAAATTAAATTTAATTTATAAATTTTTCAAAATTATTATTCCATTTTTTTATGTAAAATTTTAGAAAGTTTAATTGTTACAAAGATTTTATTTAAATAACTATATATTATAAATGAAAACTAAAATTGGCATAATTAGTAGAACTGTTGTATCAACAGCTATTAAAGAGATGACTAATAAAACTTTGAGTTATTCAAACAATCATCGAAAGAAATTGCTGTTAACGACTTTAAAACTGAGTTAGCAAGAATTAATTAACACTTAATTACTTTACGATTATTACTTTTTAAATATTTAGTAATAATGATAATTAAAGATAAAGATGAAAGTGAAATTATTAATCAATTTATAAATAAAGTTGATTGATTATTAGATGATTGGTTAACTTCTTTAATATCGAATTTTAAATGTTTAAATGCTAGATCTGCACTAATAGTTAAAATCTCTGAATTTCTATTTAGAATCTCTTTTCAAAGGACTTTTCTTTGACAAACGAAGTCTTCAGTTGACATCTTAGAAAATTTTATTAATTCACCACGAGCGTCTTTAGGACTATTAGCAGCTATAAATTTTTCATCACTGATTTGATAAGAACTTTCAATGAATCTATTTTCTACATCTTCTTTAATTAAAGAAGAATTTAGAGCATTTTTACGAGATAAATTGTTAGTTTGATACTCGAAATCTAAGAAATATAGATTTAGATTAAATTCATAAGATTTTAATAAATTTTGCAAAGGAGTGTTAGTTGTTCAAAATGGAGTAACTCCCTTAAAATTATCCAGACTAAATTTTGCATTCCTTAAAGGAGAATTTTTTAAACAAATTAAATTACCCTTGACGAATGTATTTTCTATACATAATCATTCAATTTTATTTAAGTTAAGATCTGTTAGATTTCCAGTGATGTTATTTTTAATTCCATTTTTTAGTTTATTTTTATTATCTGTTCCCATTGTTAAATAACTAAGATTAGAGAACTTATTTAAATCTTTTAAATTAATATCAAATCGATTATTACTTATCGCCAAACTTCTTATGTTGTTGTTCAACAATTTAATAAAAGAATAATCAGAAATCAAGTTATCACTTATTCAAAATTTTTTAATATTTTTTAAATCTTTAAGATTGATTATTAAGAGTTTTTCTATCAAATTATCATTAGCAAAAAAAGTATTTAATTTTAATGACAAAGATCTTATTACTAAATCTCCTTTTAAACAGTTTTTTTGTAATGATATAACTCTTAATTCCTTAAGATTTTCTAATAAAAGAGAAGCTTCTGAGTTATCTAAAAAGTTATTTTCAAGATAAACTTCTTCTAATTTTAATTTTTGAATTTCATAATCTTTTAAACAGACTTCTTTAATTTCATTTTCATTTAAGTGCAATTTTTTTAAATTGACTAAAGTTTTAATAAATAAGATATTAGATAAATTATTTTTTTCCAAATTTAAACAGCTTAAAAAATTAAAATTATTATTTAAATTTGGAAAGGTTTTCAAATTACAATCTGTTATTAAAATATTTCTTAAATTTGGAAACACAACTCCTTCAAAAATTTTACATATGTTATTTGAATTACGATAATTACCAATAATTATAATGCTTTTTAACTTTCAAATTGAATTCAAAGAAAATTTTATTTTCTTTAATTTATCTGTATAAATTACAACTTTGAATTCTTCTAAATCGTGAAAATTTTCAATAAGTAAATTTTCACGTGAAGATAATTCTAAATCATCAGGATGTCCAACTTCAACAGTTTTTATTTTAATTCTTTTTTTAATTGGATATTTTTTATTGAAGTAATTTGTTAATTTTTTATTTTTCATATAAATCGCAATTGATTGAATTTTAATAATGGTAGCACAAAACTGAAAACACTTGATTGGTCATTTTTAGTAAGACTTATAATTTAGTTAAGTCGTTTTTAATATTTTCTTGAAACCACAGACACATCTTGTTTCAACTAACTAATTAGACAAATTTCATTAGTATAGATTCGAAAAATTCATCTTTAATAATCCTTATTTCTTTTCTTGAAATGTCGTTTAAATAACAGATTCTAGATCAGAATGTAGTTGAGATGTTCCCTTAGAGCGGTACCATAATTAATAGGTAATCTAGTTAATTAATTTTACATTATTAACCTATTATATAATTATACTTGTGTATAATAGGTTAATAATGTAAGTAAAGAAAGAAAAATAAAAAATAGTGAAAGTTGAGCTTAAGCGAAGCTTTAAAATTTTTCTTTCTTTAATATTAAATAGTTAAATATTAAAGAAAGAAAAATT